>JAHDIP010000066.1 GCA_020630735.1 Saprospiraceae bacterium
TAATTCTAAGTGTTGCTGATGGTATTAGCTTAATATCATTTACTATAGGGACATCGAAATTAGTTGAATCAATATGATTAAGTTCAATTCTACCATCAAACCGATTTGTTAAATAGCCATCTTTTTCTGCTTTTATTATAAAATATCCTCGGTCGAAAGCATATCTACTTCCATCAAATGTGAAATGATATTCCCCCGATTCATCAGATACCGTTTGTCCTATATAAGTACTTTGAGTGCCAAAATAAGAACTAGTTTTATAGTAGATATTTATTTTGCTACTCACTGGTACATTATTGTTGGGGTCAATAATTTTTCCTGTAAATATGATGCAATCTGTATCACATGATTCACCATCAAAAAGTGGTTCATGATTCATCATGCATCCTATTGTAATTGTTATTAGATAAATTATCGTTAGAAGTTTAACTATTTTCGTAATCATAATTTTAATTTTTTTGAAGAGTTTAGCTTTTCAAGCGGTAGAGTCATAATAGTGGAAAATTTACTACTTGCTTATTTTTTAATTATACCTACCAGTATTCGGTTTTCGGATCATCATGCGTAGCTAACGGTTAATTTTCAGTAGTTTTAATCGTTTGGTAATCCGAAAACCATTTTGTTTTCTGTATATATAGTTTTAGTTGATTAGTATTTCACATCAAAGCGCCCATCCGTTATGTAAACAGTATCAGCATTTCCATGATCAATTGCTCTAAAATTGAAAGTACCCGATATGATTGTATCATGTCTTATGATATCAATTTCGTGATGGTATAAAGAATCTAAGTCGTAATAAGTGTTTTTTAGATAATCTTTAAATATACGATCACAGTCATCAGGATCATAGGTTGGTTTTTCATCGAGTAAAAAAGTTAAAGAAAATCTTTGATCTACTGTTTGAATATCATTTACACATTTATCCTTTTTAGAATATATTCTTAATCTTTTTTTGTCCTTATTATATGAAACTTCAAGCTTTTCAGAAGTAGATATAAGTTCAAAGAATACATCTTTTTCAGGTAGCCAAACTTCACCATCTACAAGGCAGCCAAAAGTATTAGCTCCTTCTGAAGTGATGGGCGGGAGTTCTTCTTTAGGGTAATCATCGTCTTTGTTGCAAGAGTAAATTAGTAGTAGTGTCATAACACAGAGGTGGAAGAATGATTTGTAATGTTGCATGCTTGTAATTTTTGTTCAGGTCAAAGTAAAAGCATTTTTGCATATAAAATGTATCTACTTTTGCAAAAGACAAAATTTTATTTATTTAATGTAAAGACAAAATGCCCCTTTTTTATATTTAGTGATTTTATTTGCAATTATTGCAACAGAATTGAAAAGTTGTAGCTAATATTGCAACAACTAAGTAGTGGAATTAAACTGCTTAGACTTCGCATGAGTTAAATTAAAATGTAAATAAAAACAGAAGAACTACGCCAGATAGGCACAGTCTTTGAACATAGAGTATTACAACAACCGAGAGTCTTACCATAATGATTCTTACCAGAACATAACCTACATAATACTATAAGGCTTTAAGAATACCTTATAAAAAAAATCCAGACAACCTTTTACTCCTCCCAGAGAAAAACATCCCCTGTTTAACACAAACTACCTTTAACGTAATGTTTAATGCATTACAACAATATGAATTCCCCACATTCATTTTTTTACTTTAAAAGTGTTAGCTCCCTCAGCAC
Source organism: Saprospiraceae bacterium (assembly GCA_020630735.1). GTDB lineage: Bacteria > Bacteroidota > Bacteroidia > Chitinophagales > Saprospiraceae > JAHDIP01. Next base: position 1,701 of record JAHDIP010000066.1, read on the forward strand.
TTATTCTAAGTCGATTTTATTTTAAGAAGTTTTTACACCATAGTTGTAATTACTGTGTATTGCGGTAGTTAAAAACTAGAGTGTAATCCAAATTGCGATATTTATGAAACGCATATTCCTACTATTGTCAGTTTTTTGTATAGTTTGTTTGAGTACGATTCGTGCACAAATCACAGTAGATTTTACGACTTCAGATACTGAAGCTTGTGGAGCCTTATCTGTCAATTTTTGTGATGCGTCTACGTCAACTGCAGGTACAATTACCTCATGGGAGTGGGATATATGTGGTGTAGCTGCAACTGATGAATGCCCAGGTAGAGTGATCACGACACCAACTGTTTGTACTGTTTGTTTGACGGTAATGGATGATGCTGGTAATACCGAAACACTTTGTAAAGATGACTTAATTTCAGTATATGCTTTGCCAGAACCAGATTTTGAAGCTGTTCCTGCCGAAGGTTGTAGCCCACTTGATGTAGTATTTAATGATTTATCTACTTCATCAGATGGTACTATTACAGAATGGACTTGGGGGCTAGGTGGTTCATCGGCGGTATTGATTGATGATGGAACTGCTAGTGAGATTTCGAGTACTTATACTGCTACCGATTCTTATAATATCAGTTTGACGGTGAAAGATTCTAATGGATGTACCAATACGATTAGTAAAGATGATGTCGTAACAGTGCATCCCGATCCAACTATTAATATAGAGGCTTCCGAAACGTTTACTTGTACACCACCTTTGCAAGTCGATTTTACGAATTTAAGTAATACACAAAATATAGAATACTCTTGGGATTTTGGAAATGGAGAAACCTTTTCGGGGGTTACACCACCAACCGTAGAGTATGTTGATGCCGGTTCGTATAGTATTTCTGTTATAGCGGTTAATACAGTAACAAACTGTACAGATACTTTAGTTTTAGACCGATATATCCAAGTAGGTTATCCAGTAGATTTTAGCTTTACACCAGATAATGGATGTGGTGGTGCAGAGTTTACCTTTACTGATTTATCTACTACTCCTGCTGATAGTATTTTGTGGGACTTTGGAGATGGAACAACTTCTACGATGCCTAACCAAACACATACTTATGGAACGAGCGGGTGCTTTACAGTATCTTTAACTCGATTTATAGAAGGTTGCAATTCTTTTTATAGTACACCGACTTGTATAAGTGTGGCAGATTTTCCAACTGTTGATCATAACATTGATAACTTAATTGGTTGCTCTTTACCGCATACCGTTAATTTCGAAGGGATTTCTCCAACAGGTGTAGAATGGCGTTGGAAGTTAGGTGTTGATGGATCGGAAGCAGTAGTAGAAGACCAAAACTTTACATATACTTTTACAGAATATGGTCGCTATCCCGTTTTACTTCGTGCAACAAATGCTGAAGGTTGCGCTTCGACGATAAAAAGAGATACGATTGAAATCATAGAAATGATTCCTGATATTGTCGAAGGACAACTATTAGGTTGTGCACCACTTACGTTCTCTTTGAAAGATACGACGGAATCGGTAGCTCCAATTACAGGATGGAGTTGGGAAATAGAAACACCAACAAACACCTTTACATCAACAGAAAGCAATCCTACCTTTACAATTCCAGATACAGGATGTTTTAATATTGTGTTAGAAGTTACAAATAGTTTGGGTTGTGTTAGTACCAAAACATTCGACAACCATGTTTGTCTTGGGCTTCAACCTACCGTAAATTTTGAAGTAGATACACTAGAAAATTGTATCAATCAACCTTTTAATTTTACCGACTTATCAAGTGATTTTACTAATCTTTGGGCTTGGGATTTTGACAGTAATGGATCTATAGATTCGTATCAACAAAATCCATCTTGGGAGTATTCTGATACAGGAAGATATGATGTAACGCTACAAGCATTTCATTATGGTTGTGCCGCAGAAGTAACCTTCGAAGACTACATTAATATTTTACCAGCCTTAGCCAAATTTAGACCTGTAAGAAATTGTGATGATCCATATACTATTGAATTTAAAGATCGCTCTATTGGTGCAGATTCTTTATTCTGGGATTTTGGTGTAGAAGGAGTAACAACAGATACTTCATCTTTAGAAGATGTGTTTTTTACGTTTCCAGATACAGGTTATTATTTGATTACTCAATACGTTTTTAATACTACAACAGGCTGTGCCGATTCGGCAAATTATACAGCAATTATTACTGACCCTAAAGCCGATTTTACGATTCCAAATAATAAAGGTTGTGCACCATTTATAGTAGATGTAGAAAACAATTCCGAATTTGCAGTACAATGGAAATGGTCGGTTACAGGTGGTGATTTTTCTGATAATAAGATTGCCGAACCAAGTATAACATTTCAAAATCCTGGTGTCTATACCGATTTAGAATTAATCATAACAGACCTTAATGGATGTACAGATACATTGATGTATCCTGATACTATTTTTGTAAATGAATTAACGGCAAATTTCAACTTGACACCTGAAGGAGGATGTATACCGCTTGATGTGCAGTTTAGTGATTTGAGTGCTACACTTTATACGGATATTGTAGATTGGAATTGGATTATAGGAGATACCTTGACTCAATTATCTGGAGAAACACCTAGTTATACTTTTAATGATATCGGACAGTTTCCTATTACGCTTCAGATTACAGATGAATGGGGTTGTACAGATGAAATAAGAAAGGCTGGAGTAGAGGCTACACAACCTACAGCTTATTTCGAAATGGATTCAACTAGCTGTACAAAAGATGCGATTAACTTTTATAATCAGTCTCAAGGAGTAGATATGGATTATCTATGGGATTTTGGAGACGGTACTACTTCAACAATGGAGAATCCTGCTCACTTATATATTGCTGAAGGTATCTATAGTGTTTGCTTAACCGTAACAGATAAGTATGGCTGTGATAGTACATTTTGTCGAAATAATGAAATTATAATTGCAGATCCTATTGCTGCCTTTACCTTAGATACTGCTTCTGCAAATTGTCCACCATTGATTGTGAATTTCGAAAATCAATCTCAAAATGCTAGTTCTTATATCTGGGATTTTGGTGACAATAGTGGTACATCTACTTTAGAAAATCCACCACATATTTATACTAGTCCAGGTTCATTTGATGTCAGTCTTATCGCAATAGCAACAGGTAATTGTAGTGATACACTTACTGTACCAGGACAAATTAATTTATTAGGACCTGAAGGAGATTTTAGTTTTACTGTGGATGCAGGATGTATTCCGACACAAGTAACCTTTATGGCACAGTCGGTAGATAATTACGATTACATTTGGGATTTTGGAAATGGTGTATTAGATACTACCCAAAATGTAATGGCTGATACCTTTACGTATGCTTATACACAAATTGGAGAATTTATACCAAAACTTATATTAGTAGATGGCGCAACTGGATGTCAACGTACATTTGAATCGCCAGACGCGATTACTACGACAGGAGTGAAAGCAGACTTTGCTGCATCAGACTCGATTATGTGCGTAGATGATGCCACCGTCTTATTTTCAAACTTGACCAACTCATCAGCACCTATTGTTGAATGGGATTGGAGGTTTAACCTTGGTACCAGTCCACCTGCTGGAAGTAATGAGATAGAACCAACTTACACATACAATTCTGCTGGAGCATTTGATGTGCAATTAATTGCGCGCAATGCTGTTTGTGCAGACACCGTAACGAAGACAACCTACATTCGTGTAGGAGATTTACCAGATACCAATTTTGGTATTGAGCAATTGAATGGTTGTGACAATCAAACGATTAGTTTTAATGACTCTACCACGATAGGAATGGGAACTATTGCTACCCTAGAATGGGACTTTGGCGATACAAACACAACTACCGAACAAAATCCTGCATATCAATTTCCTGGTGCAGGTAATTATGACGTATCATTAACTGCTACTTCAGATTTTGGATGTTCTAACACTTTTACCGAAACGATTAATGTATTTACGCCGCCTACGATTAGTGCGGGGCAAAATATACAAATTTGTAATGGAGATGCGACTCAACTTCAAGGGACAATTTTAACTGACCCTACAGGATTGACGTATCAATGGCTACCATCACCGACATTAAGTTGTACCGATTGTTTAGACCCATACGCAAGTCCGGGTGACACAACAACATACTTTTTTACTGCCACTAACCAGGCAGGCTGTAGCGACACTGCTCAGGTGACTGTTTATGTTTCACCGTTTTCAGTTCCTGATGTTGCTATTTCTAACGATACAACCATATGCATCAACGATCCTATTCAACTTTTTGTCAGTGGTGGGGAAGTTATTTATGACTATACTTGGGACGATACAAGACCAGGGCTTAATTGCTACGAGGCTTGTATCAACCCAATAGCCTTCCCTTTAGAAACAACGACTTATATCGTCTCTGTTACTAACTCTTATGGTTGTGAAGCTATAGACTCTGTAACTATTAGTGTGGTCAATGAATTTGAACCACTTACTATTGAAGATGAAACTATTTGTTTAGGTGATCAAATTCAATTAACTACAGCAACAGGGAATGAACCTGTTTGGTCACCAAGCGAAAATTTAGACTGTGTAAGCTGCCCAAATCCGATGGCTACACCTATAGAAACAACAACCTTCCGGGTCGATGTTATTACGGATAGTGGTTGTGCAATTTACGATTCAGTTACCATTACAGTATTGACTCCAGATGATATTGATGCGGGAGAAGATGCGGTTGTTTGTGCTGGAGAGTCTATACAATTAGAAGGACAAGGAGATGGAATAATAAACTGGTCACCGTCTAGTACTTTAGATAATAGTACGGTTCTAAATCCATATGCAAGGCCAGCGATTCCTACAAACTATATATTAACAGTAGAAAATGGAGACTGTATTTTAGAAGACTCTGTATTCATAGATGTTGTTTTATCAACAGACTTAGAAGGAGTTGATGTGACGATATGCCAAGGAGATACCACAGAATTAGAAGTGATGGGAGAGGCTGATAGTTATTTCTGGACACCAACGGATCAAGTCTCTAATCCAAATATAGCTAATCCTCTAGTAGCTCCTGAAGAAACTTCTACTTATACACTAGTTGGTCGATTGGCTACTTGTGCACCAGATTCTACTTCTGTAACAGTCAATATCATTGACGAACCAGATGTGTATTTACCAGCGGTATATTATTACTTTCCTGGTCAACCTGTAGATATGAAAATCACTTCTGCTGATCCAGAAAATTTTTCTTATCAATGGTCATCATTAGGGAATTTGACTTGTGTAACTTGTCCAAATCCAACTATTCAACCAGTAGATACGATGACTATGAGTGTTGAAGTAATAGATAATGCAACAGGTTGTTCAACTATTTTAACAACGATATTAATGCCACTGAGCAAATGTGGCGAAGATTTAATCGGAATGCCAACTATATTTACTCCAAACGGTGATGGGAATAATGATGTTTTAGAAATGTATACTGCAACTATAGATCAGATCGAAGAGTTTATGATTTTTGATCGTTGGGGAACCCTACTTTTTGCAGCCAATGACATAACGGCTACTTGGGATGGAACGTACAAAGGGAAGAAAGTAGACTCAGGTGTTTATGTTTACTTTATCAAATTCATTTGTGAGTTGGACGGAAAAGAGATCGTCAAAAAGGGCGATATTACGATTATGCGATAGCATAATTGTCAAGCGAGGACATACTAACTAATTATATTGAGGAGGCTGCATTTTCTAGAAGTGCAGCCTTTTTTTATCTCGTCTCCAAAAAATCAATTTTCAATCCTGCAATTTTTTTGACTTCTTCGATTTCTTCAATTCTAATTTTTCCGATTTGAGATTTTAGAATATTGAGCATCTGTTCGACCTCACTTTGTCGGATAGCAATTTTGATACGACCAATTTCTCCAAAATCTTGTTCGACGATTTCGACATCATTTTTTTTGATCGCATTCATTACGTCACTCATCAAAGAATAGTCGAAGGTAAATTGAAAAATATCTTCTAGTGTTTTTTCAATAATGTTTGCCTGTTCGAGTGCATCAATTGTACTTAGTTTGTAGGCATTGATTAAACCAGAAGTGCCTAGCTTAGTTCCACCAAAATAACGGACAACTACTATAAAGACATTTGTCAGACCAAAACTATCTATTTGTCCCAATATTGGTCTGCCTGCAGTACCTGAAGGTTCGCCATCATCATTTGCCCTAAAATTATTTTTGTCCATCCCAATCCGATAAGCATAGCAATGGTGTCGAGCTTTGTTGTGTAGTTTTTTGACTTGTTCAAGATGTTCTTGCCATTCTTCTTCCGAATAAGCGGGAAAGGCATAAGCTATAAATTTACTTCCCCGATCCTTAAACTCTCCTGTGCTTTCTGCTGTTATCGTTTTATAGGTATCTGTCATAGGGTAAAGATAAGGAAGAATGTAAATAAAAATCAAAGTTAAAATGAAAATCCACTTAACCTTTTCATTTTCACTTTTACTTTGATTTTCATTTCGTTAGCTCATTAACAAGCGATTAACAATCATTGAAAACTTGTTAACAGAGATAGAATAAAAAAGGATGCATCTTTGTATTGAACGCAAAATACAGATGAAGAACAGGGTTAGTTAACTGATTTTGTCAGAAGGCTAACTTTGTTTTTACTAAATTCAATTCTGTAAACGATTGAATTTAGTGGAAAACAAGTATATTAGCGACAAAAATTAGAACGTGGAGAAAACATTAGCTCAATACGACAAAGCACTTGCCAAATGCAAGGATATATTTTTGAAAAAGACACAAGATTATGGAACCGCTTGGCGTATTTTACGCCCTAAATCCTTGACCGATCAATTATATATCAAAGCCTGTCGAATAAGAGGAATAGAAGAAAATGAGGTGCAAAAAATTAACGAGTCAGTCGATGTGGAATATATCGGATTGGTTAATTATAGCATTATGGCGATCATTCAGTTGACCTTGCCTGCTTCTGAAGGATTAGAGTTGACTGTTGAACGTGCAGAAACATTATATGACCAATATAGCGATGCTACGAGAGAATTGATGAAAGCCAAAAACCACGATTATGGTGAAGCGTGGCGAGATATGCGTATCAGTTCGCTGACAGATTTGATTTTGATGAAACTGTTGAGGGTGAAACAAATCGAAGATAATGATGGTAAAACTATTATTTCGGAAGGACTAGATGCTAATTACCAAGATATCATTAATTACTCCCTTTTTGCATTAATTAAATTAGAAGAACAAAACAATTAAATATGATTACGATTACTTTAACCCAGTTACTAATCGGTGTTGGAATAGCTGCTATTCTGTTAACGTTGATGGTTGGTGCTTTGAAAAAACAAAAAAACTGGTTAGTTACTTTTCTTCAAAATTATTGTGGAGCACTCTTCATTTTTTCTGGAGGAGTAAAAGTCGTTGACCCGCTGGGTACTGCCTATAAGTTGGAGCAGTACTTTGCTGAATTTCAAACCACCTTCGAAGGTACTTGGTTGTCTTTTATAGCGCCGATGTTTCCTTGGTTGGCAGAATATGGTATTATCTTTTCGGTTATCGTTATTGTTTTCGAAATAGTATTAGGTATCATGCTTATACTTGGAGCGAATAATCGATTTACAAGTTGGGCTTTTATGCTTTTAGTCGCCTTCTTTACGGGGCTTACAGGTTTTACATACCTTACAGGGTACGTTCCCGAAGATGTCAACTTCTTTCAATTTGGAAAATGGGGGCCTTATGTAGAGAGCAATATGAAAGTAACCGATTGTGGTTGTTTTGGTGATTTCTTAAAATTAAAACCATATACGTCCTTTTTGAAAGACGTCTTTTTGTTGATTCCTGCGTTTATCTTTTTGTTCAAACATAAAGATATGCATACGATTTTGACAGGTGGTGTTCGATCTATCATTACAGGAGTAGCAACTGTAGGTTTATTGATTTATAGTTTGAGCAATTTTGTATGGGATATCCCTGGTGTAGATTTTCGTCCATTTAGAGTAGGTGTAAATGTTGCAGAACAACAAGCACTTGAAGAAAAAGCACAAGGAGAAGCACCTGTAGATTACAGAATGACAAATAAAGAAACAAAAAAAGAAGTTGTTTTGCCAATGGCTCAATACTTGAAACAGTATAAAAATTATCCAAAAGAAGAATGGGAATTGGAGCAGTTACGTGGCGAACCTGCTATTCCGATTACTAAAATAAGCGACTTTGCTGTCGAAAGTGTGGAAGGAAATGATGTAACTCAAGATATCCTTTCGGATGAAAATTATAGCCTAATGTTTGTTTGTTATAAATTGTATCATGATTACTCTACGGCTAATGAAATGGTAAACGATACCATCTTTGCAGTAGATACCGTAAGAACAGCTGATACGATGATGCTTGTTCGTAAGGTGCAGGATATCAAACAAGTGCAACAGTCAAAGAGTATTTATGATTGGGACAAAGGTTATCAATTGGCTTTTAAAAATACGATAAACCCATTAGCAGAAGCTGCCGAAAAAGATGGATTGAATGTCTATGGTATTGCTGGTGCAGCAGGCGAAGAAATGATAGAAGAATTCCGTCACGCTAACCAAACGGCATTTCCATTTTATATGGCAGATGATATTTTACTCAAAACAATTGTTCGTTCCAATCCTGGTATTGTATTACTCAAAAATGGAAAGATCGTTAATAAATGGCATTATAAACAAGTGCCAAATTATGAAGATATGAAAGCTACATATGGTATAAAGTAGCGTTCATCTTACAGAAGATGTAAAAGAAAAGTCAGATCATTTTGTTTACTAAATGGTCTGACTTTTTTTATTGTAGAGAAACTTTTTTGATAGAAAAGAGAATTAATATTTAGATAGTACTTAAAAGTAATAAAATTTACTTTTCTTTGTACCGCAATATATTTAAAGAAGTACATTGAACCTATACTATGCTGAGCAGAAGAAATATCCGCATTAAAGTAATGCAGATGCTTTATGGGATGAGTCGAGATCCCAAACTTACATTTTCCAATACCCTTTCTCAATACAAAAGAGCTATTCGTAGTTCTTATGAATTGTACCTGTATAATATTTTACTGCTAACGGAGATAGCTAAGTATGCTCAGCATGATGCTAGGGTACGTTCCGAAAAACACTTACCTTCTGAAGATGATAAACAATTTAAGGCCAAACTCTTCGAAAACGAACTCATCCAGACTCTTGTCAAAAATCCTGCTTTTAGTGCTTTGATGAACGAGCATTCGATTCGAACAAAATTGAATAAAGATACTGTTCGTCTACTTTATAATGAATTTCTGAAAACAGATAAGTACAAAGAATATTTGGCGAATACGGACCAAACGACTGAAGATCATCGTCAAATTCTTTTAGGTTTATATAAGCATTGTACAGGTAGCGATACCTTTAATGATGAAATGGATGACCATTTTTCTTGTTGGGTCGATGATAAATCTTTGGTGATTGGTACTGTCAAGAAAACGATCAAGCTATTACCTACTGATGATAATATCTTGGGGACTTATCGTCCTTCAGAAGAAACGACTGTTGAATTTGGTGAAGCTTTACTTAAGCAAGTGAATGATAAAAACGAAGCTTTACTAGAAGTAATCGAACCAATGCTTAAAAACTGGGATGCTGATCGAGTAGCAATTATAGATATGGTATCGCTCAAAATGGCACTTTGCGAATTGACTTCCTTTCCAACTATTCCTACCAAAGTAACACTCAACGAATTTGTTGAGATTTCCAAAATGTATAGTACCGATAAAAGTAAAGATTTTATCAATGGTATTCTTGATCGCCTATTGAAGAAACTTGAAAAAGATGGTATGATCCAAAAAGAGGGTAGGGGGCTTAAAGATTAGTACACTAGTCAACAACAGCCTTAAAAAAGCTAAGCCCGTCACTAGGAACGGGCTTAACAAAATCGGCTTTATATAATAAAACGGGATTATGCGATCTGTAGTAGATTGATGAGTAAATTTGAGTTTACATTACTCTTTTCCTCCATCTAGTATATCTTGATATTCTTGTAATGCTTTCCAGCTACCTTTATTAGCAAGATTGGCTTGTTTAGGCCAAGTTTTAGGATCAGCTAATCGGAAACTATCGCCAGCTTCACTTAAAATTTCTTTAATTTTTGCTGGATCAGTAGTTGCTAGTTCTTTCCAAGAATTAATACCTGCTTCTTTGAGCAATTTTTCGATTTTAGGTCCAATACCTTCAATTACTTTTAAGTCTTGCGGATTAGTAGAACGGATGCCTAGAAGTTTGGCCTCCAGTTTTTCTACTTTCGAAAATCCACTGGCAACAGTATCTGATTTTTCTTTACCACCACCCAGGAAGCGTTGGTATTCTTTGAGTTCTTTCCACTTACCATCGTTGGCTAATTTTGCCTGTTCTGGCCAAGTTTTAGGATCATGAATTCGATAACGAGAACCTGCATTGTCAAGAATCGTTTGTAGTTTATGCTGATCGGCACTTGCTAAAGTAGCCCAATCATTGATACCACCATCTTTTAGAAGAGATTCAATCTTAGGACCTATGCCTTCGACTATTTGTAAGTTATCCTTTTTAAAGATACTGACCACATTGCTACTTTCTTCTTTTGTAGGAGTAGTAGAAGCTGATTCCAAGGTATTCGCTATGCCTAAAGGAGTAACATCAACCTTGGCACTTTCCTGTACATTAACCGTTGGTGTTTCCTCTTTAGCTTTAGTAGGAGGAGGAGCTGCTACAGATTGAGCTTCTAGCGATTCATATTTTGCTTTTAATGCGTCATAATCTGTTTGGAGTTGGTCATGTGCTTTTGCTTTTGTGCCCAGTTCATTCTCAAGGGAGGCAATACGAGCATCAAGCTTACTTGTGTCGACTTTACCTGTACTTGCCACTTTATTAGCCGCAAGAGCAGCTGCTAGTTTTGTGTCAAGATCTAAATTCTTTTCCTTAGCTATATTATGTTGTAAAGCTAAATCACTGTGGCTCGTGTTTAGAGCAGCTAATTCTACATTTACTTTTTCTGTTTCATATTTTGCTTCCCTAACATTTTCTTCAAGACCAGATACCTTGGTTTTTAAGCCATCAATATCTCCTTCTAGTCCTGAAATAATTTCTTGGTACTTAGGTCTGTTTGCTAACCACCAAAAAAGCCAACCTAGCAACCATGCTCCAAGAAGCATCGGGATAATTTGCCAAGTACATTCTGTACAAATGTCTAATAATATCATAGTTGAAGGGTTTAAGTTTTTTAATAAATAAATAGAGTAGTCTTCATTAGAACTCAACTATTTCAAAATTTTGATTTCGGTTCTTCTATTGGCTTGTCTACCTTCTTCTGTATCATTTGTAGCAATTGCTTGCTTTTCACCTTTAGATTCAACCATGATCAACGATTTATCTACGCCTTTTCGAATAAGTATATCTCGTATTACATTAGCTCGCTGTAAACCCAGTTTATTGTTATAGGCTTCATCACCTTTATTATCGGTATGACCTGTGAGTAAGACTTTTTCACCAGATTTTTGGAGTTGTGTTGCCAAATTGCTGAGGTAATTGTCTATTTCTGGATTCCTTACCTTTTGAGTAGAATTGTATGGAAAACGAACAAGCATACGATCTTCAAGTTCTTCGACAACTTCTTCTTTCTTTTCGGCAGCTATCCAAGAAAACTTGGCACTTTCGAAAGCATTCGATTTTACCTTGTCATCAGCCTTACTCCTTAGTTGAGCTTTGATTCGAATACGTTCGGGAGGAATTTTGTCAGTAAAACGTTGTTTGATGTCGTTTGCCCTCGCTAAACCCATGTTAGCAAATTGGCTCGTATTCTCTTCTTCAGGGTAGTAATAACCAGTGATTTCGAGAAAGTTATCAGCAGTCATGTTTGCTAATTGAGCGTCTTTAAAGGCAGGAAACTTGTCAGTGGTAGTTGCTTTTTCGTTTGACCAATTGAAGACTAGTGGTCCATTTTCGGCTGCGAGATTCTTAGTGGTCTCAGGTGTAGTAGCCGCGGGGGCTACAGCTTTTTCTGTTATAGAATTTGCGCAGCATACTCCTCTTACCCAGCAACAATGCCAATTTTGACAAAACCAAAACCACGCTCCAGATAAAACTAGGACTAGAATGGATTTTGCATTCATTGTAATTGTTTTAAGTTTGGAAAAAATGCATTAAAATTTTAGTTATCTCGACTACGTAACGATCAAATAATAACTACCATCTTGCTTATGATCTTATGTTCCTATACTGCTTCAAAAAGTTTTGAAAACCGTGCTCTTGTAGCCAGTAGGTACAAGTGATCGCAAATACTCTTTTGAATCGTCTAGAAAGATAATCTCTATTTCAAAATGATGGACTTATTTTTTGTCCGTTACCAAATAGAAGAGACAACTGTTATATTAAGTTGTAGAACAACATTATATACCAATTATACTTACCAGTATTCGGTTTAGGGATCATCGTTAGTAGCTATCGTTTGATTTTTAGGTACTTTGAACGTTTGACAATCCGAAAACCATTATGGTTTCAGTATATAGTTTTGTCGCTATGATAAGTTTGGGAAAATGTTTTGTTTAGATTCTAATTTTTGGGATCAGGGGATGTTTATGGGGTGAAATTTTGTGATATGATCTAAGAAAGGAATTATATTTTGTGGTAAAATAGGGAAAATAACCAAGATTTTACAAAAAAAAGAGAAAAAATATGTAAAAAATTAAAAGACTACTATGGGGAAATAAAAGAAATATTTAAATGAAAATGAATAGAAGAAGGAACAACTGTTACGAGAATAAATTAATTAACTAATCCTTCGTAGAGCCATTTGGCTAAAGCATCTCTATTGCTAGCAAGAATGAAACGTTGTTGGTCGCTTACATTTTTAATATTTCCCAATTCGATATAGACAGATTTGGGTTTAGGTTCTCTAAGCATATGAAGGTCTCTAGCTGTAACAGTTCCATGATAGCTACCATTGGCTCTATATTTTTTGTATTTACCAGCGAGCGTGCGTTGTAGTTTTTTAGCCAAGCGTTTGGCATCATAGCTACCTGGAAAGTAATAGAAGAATACGTCTGTTCGTTCCTTCACACTTCTAGAGTCGATATGTATGGCAATAACAGTTTGGTCTGTTAGGCCTTGTTTTCGATGACGTTCATACAGTTCATTAATTGCATCAGAACGTTGATATAGTCTTCTTTTTTGCTGTCTTGGTATTTTTAAATTTCCCCAGCAATATTCATCAATATCACATTTTAGATACTTGCCATCTCTCATACCATCATTAGGGTCTCTTGTAATCATATAGACAAGAGCACCACGTTCGAGTAAATTTCGGCAAAGCCTTAGTGCAACATCGTAGGCATATTCGTCTTCGCAAAGGTCATTATTTTTCACTTTACCAACTGCACCAGAATCTGGTCCACCATGACCGCTTACAATATAGTATACTTTCCCTTGTAAAGATTTGTCTAGAAGTGGAACATAGGCATATTTGGAACCAAAGATGGGAAATTTTCGATAGCCTGTAATTTTGTTATTATGATTTAAAACGCTATCGTCAACTTTTGTATACTCTTTTTTACGTTTTTCAGCTTCAGCTTTTTCGTCTATAGAAGTTTCTACAGCTTCTGTATTTGTACTAACAATTTCTACATCTTCAGCTTTTATGGGGTTATTGAGACAATGCAATTCATGATAAGGTACCCATAGGATCATACTATTAACTAGCGTTTGGCGACGCAACTTTTCTTTTCGGACTTGTTCGTTATACTTTTTTATGCGTACTGCCTGTTCCCATCCATCTATACCTATAGTAGAACGGATACTTTTACCATTATAGTCATAAATCAATACAGGGATATAGTATTTTTTACCAGCGACTAATTTAGAAGTATTCGTCAGATTATTGAGTTTGTAGAAGCGGTCGAAATTACAAGAGTAACCTTCTAGATGATAACGTTCAAGAAAGCTAAAAATAAAGTCACCTTCTTTAGCAGGTACTTTATGAAAATAAGGTTCTTTTGCAAAAAGAATAGAAGCAAAAAAGATAAAGAAAAAAAGGGGACCTAGTCTGTACATTTGTTTTCTCTTAGTAATCTAATCGGCTTTTATCAAATTAATGAGTATTGAAAAAAGTCTATTAGACAGTATAAAGTCACTCAAAAAGCTCGAAATATATGTAAAAAGTAAGATATAATCAAATCTTCTATAAAATAGCTTAAGAGCAAATTAATGTTCTAACATATATAGAATAAACAAATAGTAGTCCAGAAACATGGGAAACGGGATAAACAGAGGCATAGTAGATGCCAGCATTTATCAATGTTTAAGGTGATAAATGTCTGACATCTAATTTTTTAAGGTTAAAAGTTCTTTAAAACATCAAGCAATTTTACATTAGATGAAACATTGAGCTTTTTGCGAAGTCGGTAATGTGCCATGTTTACACTTTTGGTCTCGATATTTAGCAGTTGTGCAATTTCTTTATTGGATAAGTTGATTTTAATAAAGGCACAATGCTTCAATTCATTAGTGCTTAGGCAAGGAAAATTTATACTTAAGCGTGTAAAAAATTGAGGGTGTACTAATTTGTAAAATGTTTTGAAGTTTTTAGAATCATCTTGTTCTGTAATTATTTTAATTTTGTGTCGAATACGTTTTACTTGCTTTAAGATACCAGCGGGTAGCCCATCAGTAATACTGACAAGATCACTATCTATTGCTTTAAATAGTTCCTGATATTCCATAATAAGTAAAGCTTGAGATGCAATCTCTTGCTCAGCCTGAAGTAGTTTGGATGTCATGTCTCTACACTTTTTATTTAGTATTTGTAATTCGAGAGAAGATGTGTTAGTATAGAGTGCTTTTTTTTTCATTCTTTTCGAGAAGAATGTTTTTTGGGGGAAATTCATCTGTTTTTTAGTTAAAAAAAAATTAAGAAATAATTTCAATTCATATGATCAAATTTAAAGTTTTGAGAATAGCATTGCCGTTTAAAGTATTACTACTTTAAAGATGAAAAGTGGGTCTGTATTTTATGAAAAAGAGAGATTTACTTATTAGTCATTTCTAAAAATATCTTATATAGAGCTTAACTTTTGTTGAGCTTTCTGGTGATCAGCAAGAAATTTTTGTAAGCCAAGATCGGTTAAAGGGTGCTTTAATAAACCAAGCATTGATGCTAATGGACAGGTAACAATATCAGCACCTGCTTGTGCTGCGTCTACAATATGTCTGGCATTTCTGATGGAAGCTGCAAGGATTTCAGTATCATACTGTTGGATAGCATAGATTTCGGCAATCTGAGCAATTAAGTCAATTCCATTCCAGTTTATATCGTCAATACGACCTATAAAAGGAGAAATATATGTAGCTCCTGCTTTGGCGGCTAGGATAGCTTGTCCAGCAGAAAAAACTAATGTACAATTCGTTCGAATACCATGGTCTGAAAAATATCGAATAGCTTTTATTCCATTTTTTATCATTGGTACTTTTACCACGATATTAGGGGCAAGAGCGGCTAATTTTTTACCTTCTTCGATAATCCCTTCATAATCTGTAGAGATTACTTCAGCACTGACGTCGCCATCCACTAAGGCACAAATGTCCTTGTAATGATTAATGATATTTTCATGACCAGCAATACCTTCTTTAGCCATCAAGGATGGGTTAGTTGTAACTCCATCAAGAATTCCTAAATCTTTAGCTTCTTTAATCTGTTCTAGGCTCGCAGTGTCTACAAAAAATTTCATAATTACGGTCTTTAGACTTGTTACTTAAAATTAGTTCTTGTTAATGATACTTTTTGATTTACTAAGGAAATTTTAGCTAGAAATAGCGGAGCTATTCGAGAATAATTTAACGCTTATTAAATGTAGAAAAGATCACAAAAAGGAACATTGATTTATATAAAAATATTTACTAGTAAGCGAGAAAAGATGAGTCCAGCATTTTGGCAAGAGAAAATTAAAACAAAAGGCATTTTATTATAGCATATTGCTCTAAATTTATTCAGTCATAAATGTGTTAGCCATTATTCGTTCGTTACTAAGGCACTAAGTTATATAAATTGTGTGAATATTTAGTAAAATATTAGGGTATAAAAAAGACTGAAGTAGAGAGTGTAGGAGAAAAGGAAAAAAACAACACGAGGAATCATACCGAATCGCTCAACTTTCTACCCTTGCTGCATTTCTGCCCTGGGGGAGTTCAAAAGGAGCTGATCGTATGACCCTCGCTGGCTGCAAAAATACTTGCTTTTTTTTAAAAAACAAGCCTTTAAAAAGAAATTTAAAAAAATCATTTTATTTTATTCCCTCCTAATTAGTTCTATCTTATTAATTATCCTTATTTTTAAGGCTTTGTAGCATTCTAAAAAAATAATATAAAATGAAAAAACATTTACTTGCCCTTTTCTTTTTTATTTCAATTTGTACTTTTTCAACTGCACAGGTTATACAAGAGTATGAACTTATGCAGTCTTATACTATTGAAGATTTAGAAAACCTCAGAGATGAATGGGGAGTTCCTGAAGCGGCACTCTCTGTAGATTATCCAATCAATTTATATAAGGTTATCTATTCAACACCTGATGCTAAAGGCGAAAATATGACAATTGCTTCTGGTGCTATAGCTTTTCCTGTTGGGGCAGAGTGTGGAATTCCTATTGGTAGTTATAGCCATGGTACTACTACTCATAAAGATGGAGTACCTTCTCGTTATTCTTCTGAAGTAAATATTGGTTTGTTGTTTGGAGCAACGGGCTATGCGGTAGCTATGGCTGATCTTTTAGGTCTAGGAGATTCTCCTGGCTTGCACCCGTATATACATGCCAAATCAGAGGCTACTGCTACCATAGACATGCTTCGTGCTACTCGTGAACTAGCAGACCAAGAAGGTGTTCGCTTAAATGGGCAGCTATTTTTATTTGGTTATTCGCAAGGTGGACATACGAGTATGGCTACTCATCGTGAACTACAGCTTTTTCATGCGAACGAATTTACTGTAACAGCATCTAATCCAATGTCTGGACCATACGATGTAGCTGGTGTTCAAGCAGATGTCATCACTTCTGATGAGCCTTACCCAACACCTAGCTATTTACCTTATGTTTTATTAGCTTACAATCAAGTATATGATTTCTTTGATGATGCTTCCGTTGCTTTTAAGCCTCCTTATAATGTAACCTTACCACCGCTTTTTGATGGTACTCATGGGAATGGTGAAATTCATGATGCAATGCCTGACATTCCTAAAGAAGTTTTAGATGAGGATTTATTGAATGATTATATCAATGATCCTGATCATTTTTTTAGAGTAGCTTTAAGAGATAATGACTTATACGATTGGGTACCAGAAACTCCTGTGAAAATGACTTACTGTGAAAGTGATGATCAGGTTACCTACCTTAATTCTATTGTTGCTTACGATGCTTTTATCGCTGCAGGTGCTGATCCTGAAATTGTAACAAAAGTAAGCGGTGGAGCTTCTAATGATCATAACGGTTGTGTTAGTCCTGCTTTGCTAATAGGTAAAAGCTTCTTTGATGGCTTAAAAGATTTCTCAAACTTTATTGCTACTGAAGAAGTGATCACTCCAGAATCAGAGGGTAATGATGGAGCTATTGATTTAAATGCTACTGGTGGTATTGGCGATTTGTCTTATGAGTGGAGCAACGGAGAAACAACTGCTTCTATTTCTGGTCTTTCTTCAGGAACGTACAGCGTTACTATTATGGACGATACAGGTTGTGGATATATCGAAGAATTTGAGGTGGTGGCTTTAGTTAATACAAATGAATTAGACGAAGCTCTTCACCTTAATTTATATCCTAATCCTACTTCTGCTGATGTTGCGATACAACTTCCAGATACGAATCAATCATTTGATTTAATGGTGCGTGATTTGACAGGTAAGCTTGTTTTTTCTACGACAAAAATTACAGGAAATATTTATACACTTAATAGCGAACTACTTAATAGTGGTGTTTATTTGATTGAATTGAAAGGAGAAAATACTTACTTTGGAAAAGTAGTAAAACACTAAGTAGATCATCATTAGCTTTCGTTTGGCAATTCGAAAACGACTTTAACCACATTGGTTTTAGTATAAATAATGAGTCATCCCGAATTTTCGATTAGAAGGTTCGGGATTTCGTGTGTAATACTTCGTTAAAAAATAATCTGATAGCCCGTTATCATCATATTTTTTGCCTTGATGATGAAAAATTTAACTGCCTTCAAACTCTACGGTTTCTTTTGGTCAAGTACATCAGAGTATATTTAAAAAAATTGCGAACTGATTTTTAACGATTTAAGGTTCTGAGTAAGGAATTAAAATGGAACCTGCCTGCAAAGGCAGGTTTAGCGAGCTAAATGAGATTTTTATACCGACCTCGGGTTCGTAAATCCTTGAAAAGTAGGAAGCATAAATCAATTAATAGTCAATTATTTTGATTCTTCTAATTTTCCCAAATCATTATGTAAAGAAAGAGTCAGTTTATTCGCTATCGCTTTTCTTTCTTTTTCGATTAAAGGAAAGTTGTTTAAAGAAAAATTCATCGATATTAAGCAAGACACCTGTTTGTAAAATAAAGGGTCTATATGCTAAACCTGTATTAGTGGTAAGGGAGAGATTAGCCGTACTATACACGGAAAAATATTTGAAAGCAATACTAAATCGACCAGATAATTCCAATAAGTAAAATGGGTCTTTATTTTCGATAATTATTATATCTTGTAATTCAAACTCTTGGATATTGCCAGAGGTTTGACCTTTGTAATAATCTATTTGAGCTCCCCTTAAAGCGATACCTAATTCGATAATATCTTTTTTCGTATTAATCCCTGCCTGTAAATATGTTTTTCTGAAGGATAAAGAGGATTGTCCTCCATTCATATAGTAATTAATTGCTTTTCCATGATCTAAGCCCAGAGATATATCCAGTAATGTATAATACTGTAAAGAAGGCTGGTTATACTCTAAAAGTCGTTTATTCAAATGCGTATAATAACTGATGCTTCCACCAGCTATAAATCCTTGACCAGACCTTGTTGTCAAATTTTGGAAGGTTTCTATTTCTTTTAGTTTAAAATAATTAGCTCTAATTGCAATATTTTCTAGTGGACTGTATGCTGCTTGAATACTATACTTTTGCAATTTTGTAGAAACACTTGATTTATCTACGAATGAAGGGCTTAATGCGCCTGCTACTTTTAGATCACCTGCCTTGCTAACTTTTATCATATTACTTTCTGGAACATAATAATAATGGCTACAAGAACTCATAAAAAAGAGTAAAGGCAATAATAAAAATAAGGGGAGATTATTTTTTAACACAGGTTAAGTTTTTTGTTTTGAAGTAGAGTTGATGTCAAATAATTTTTCATTAAAGTATTTGACATCAACTTTTTTATAAAGAATGGAGGATTGATCAAATCGTTATTCCGAGGTATCGTCTACTGTTTTTTTCTTTTGGAAACGTATATACCTTTTTTTATTAAAAAACTCATCAATATTTACGACAGCTCCTACTTGAGCAATAGACGAAATATAATCAAATTCTAATTTGGAACGAACTATGGTTCCTGAGAAAAACAGTGAAAATTGTCTTAATCCCATATGGAAGCGATAGGAAGCCTCGAATAGAGAAAAAGGTTCGTTAGTCTGTAAGTAAGAAATATCATTGAGTGCAGCATTAGTCATAATACCATTATAACTAATCTTGTCG
Source organism: Saprospiraceae bacterium (assembly GCA_020630735.1). Lineage (GTDB taxonomy): Bacteria > Bacteroidota > Bacteroidia > Chitinophagales > Saprospiraceae > JAHDIP01. Next base: position 21,444 of record JAHDIP010000066.1, read on the forward strand.
AAATCTAATTGTATGGCTCTAAGTCCAATACTACTACCCAATTGAATCTTATCTATTTTCCATTTGGTATGTACTCCAAACTGTATATAGTTTTTCCTGAAAGACAAAACGGACTGTCCACCCGATGTGAAATAGTTGGTAACTGTACCTCTTCCTGAGCCGATATAAGCATCAAGAAAAACCTCTCTTGAAAGTAAAGAAGTCTGCTTATCTTTTAGCTTATTTATTTTTATATAACCACCTAAAGCACCTTCAAAAATAGATCCAGACCCAGAAAGATAATTAAGATTATTTGCCTCTGGAGATCTTGCCATTTTTGCATTAAAATAATTAGCATTTAATACAAGATGTTTTAATGGACTATAGCCCGCTTGCAAGCTATAAATTCTAGCATTATCAATTGCTTTATCATTTATTACAGGGCTTATCGCTCCAGATACCTTTAATTCTCCAGGTTCAGAAATAGCCAATAAGTTACTATCATTAGGGGCATAGTAATAATTGGCACAAGAATTAAAGAAAAATATAGCACTAATAATCAGACAATACCAAAGCTTATTTGAATGGGTCTGAATATTTTTCTGTCGTGATATATTCTTCATCAGTTAGGGTGTTTAGGAATGCTATTAAAGCAGTTTTATCTTCTGTTGTAAAATTGAATTTTCTAGCAGAATTACCATCACGTAATATTGGATCTAAGTTTGGATGATTCTGAATTCCTGAGCTATAATGCTCCAATACATCTTCCAATGTTTCCAAACTACCATCGTGCATATATGGATAAGTCAATGCAACATTTCTTAAAGTAGGTACTTTAAACATTGCATTATCAGCACTTACATTTGTAATTCCACCAACACCATTATCTTCATAATTCATCTTAAGACCATTATTAGATTGAATGACTGATGGAGCGCCAAAAGCTGCATTATGACAACTAGCACAATTAGTAAGATATAATGATTTTCCTTGATTTTCTAAATCACTAAATAATGTAAAGTCACTTTCTATATTAGAAATACTACCAGTATGAATCTCTAGAGCACGATCAAACTTAGAGTCAAAAGAGCCCATTGTATTCACAAAAACACTGATTGCATTAAGAACTTCTGCATCTGTAATTTCAGCTAAACCATAAGCTAAGCGGAATAGTGGTTTATAATAATCAATCTTTTTTACACGTTCAGTCACTTCTTCTATCTGCATATCCATTTCTTTAGGATTGGCAAGAGTTTGTGAAGATTGTTCCTCAACTGAAGTTGCTCTATTATCCCAGAAGAATGGGACACGACCTGGACCATAGTATTCTTGAAAAGAAAAAACAGAACCCAAAGCAATCGAGTTTCGATCTGTTTGACGGTTTTCTACTCCAATACTAAAGGCTACATCGTCTGAAAAGGCTAATTCTTGTTTGTGACAAGAAGCACAAGAAACCGAACGATCTTTTGATAAGTTTTTATCATAGAACAATACACGACCTAATGTTGCAATATCATTATCAAAGGTTCTAGGTGATGTAGAGTAGTAGGTTGGAAAGTTTAAATCGTATTCAAGTGGTTGTTCTGGAAGGTTTAAATGCTTTTGAAGCGTAGAATATTCACTGTCTGTATAATATTCATTAGTGACTTCAAAACCATCTTTTGCACAAGAAAGAAAACAGATCATTCCGATAAGTGCTAAAAGACTAAGTTGCGTTTTCATAAGCTACTTTTTAAAATGTTTTAGTAATAAATAACAAGTAACTAATAGCTCCGTCATTTATTTCTAAATGGTGGAGTTACTTTTTGCTCGTTATTAAGGAGTAAAGCGAGTATAAATATAAGTATAACTCTACAATTACAAACGTCATCAAGTTGTAAAAAGATAGGCTTTTTGTAAATTTTAACATTTCTAACGATAAAAAAGCTATTTTTCTTTAGGAATGATCTCTGTTTTTTCTCCAAAATATTGAACAAATCGCTGCATATCGCTCGCTAATTCTTTATTTTGAGTAGCCTTAAAGTAAGTATCAGCCAAGCCACGGAGCGTTTGGAAGATAAAACGATCCATTTCGCCTACTTGCATTTCTTTCGTCCATAAGTCTATTTTGAGGGTTTCTTTTGAGTTTTTATCAAATAAAGAAACAAGCATAGCCTTGCATTCTTGTAGGTCTTTGCCATTAGGGTTCGCAGTAGATTGCCATTCGATTTTGGAAGGAATCTTTTTTTCGTCTAAACCAATTTGGATTTTAATTTCGGAAGAAGAAGTAATTTCTGACATAATGCTTTTTTTTTCGCAACGAAGGTAGTGAAATGACAATGAAAATGAAAGTCAAAATGAAAATGATACATCGGGGTTTTATTTTCATGTTGGCTTTTATTTCGTTCAGAGCTTAATTCCTTTCGTCGTAGCGTTGAATAGCATTTTCGTTTTTTGCAATATCTTGTAACCAGTGAGAAGGGTAGATGTGTTGGCCTGCTCTAATTTCTTGTGCAGCATTGATCATGGCTTGTGCTACAAGATCAGCTTCAATTGGTCGGTACTTATTCAGCATACCATTCGTCAAATAATCAAATCCTTTGCCAAGCATACCTGCCAATTGTTCACCAAAGCGATTTTCATTTCGTTCGCCTAATAGTACAGAGGGTTGGAAAATATGTAAGGCCCAAAAATCAAGTTTCTTGATTGCATCTTCCAGTTTGCCTTTTACCCGATTGTAGAAAAACAAAGACTCTCTATCGGCTCCTACTGCAGAAACTAAGAGTAATTGACTAACCTTATTCTTAGAGGCCATTTTAGCAATTTCGTAGGTATAGGTATAGTCTACTTTTTGAAAAGCAGCTTTTGAGCCAGCTTTGGCAATTGTAGTACCCAAACAACAATACAGATCGTCTCCTTTTATCCAATCTTTATATTGGAGTAATTCGTCAAAATCAATGACGTGTTTAGTAAGTTTTTTATGATTAATGGGAACATCTTTTCGAGTAAAAATGATCACTTCTTTATAAGCATCAGATTGTAGTAAAAATTGCAAACAGTAGTTGCCCACTAATCCAGTAGCTCCAAATAGGAGAGCGGTTTTATTACCCTTTACAATTTTTACTTGCATATTTCTTATAAAGTTTATTCTGTTACAACTCTTGTGTAATATTCTGCTGAAAGACCGCCCCATATTCCGATACCACCTTCTATATTAGTTTCTATTCGGGTGTATGAAGAAAAAGGACCTTGGTTAACAGCATTGAACTCTAAGGTACTCCAAAATTTGTAATGTGCTTCATCAATTACGCACCATTTTATAGTAGCCGTATCGCCGACTTCATAAAGACCAAAAGTAGTTTGGTCAAATTCTCCATTTCTAGGTTCTCCCTTTTGCAATGGAAACTCAAATGCTTGACCATTAAAAAAACGATCATCGGTAACGGAGTTAAACCCAGGAACAAATCCTTCACCATTTATTTGTGTAAGATAACGATAGTAATTGGTTATTTCTGGATCTTGAATGAGACAACGTAGCTCACGTAAAGTATCACTAGGTTCTCCTGGTGGTTGTTGAAACCGCAAGGAGTCTAATGGAACATATTCGGGAATAGTTGTACTAGCTGTTAAGATTTTGTCTTCTACTTCGATATTCAAATCATAAGTCTTTCCTGCTTCAGGAGCAATAGCATTGAAGAGGTCGATGTAAATACAGAAATTAATCATTATGCTGTCTGGATCAAAGCCTAATAATTCAGCTGCTACCTCTCTTTCTTCTGGGGCGAGATCGTTGAGGCATAATTCAGGTAATGTGAACGTATTGCCATCTACGGTAACTTCAACTATAGCATCATTTACAAAACCTTGATCTAATTCATCTGCACCAAACTCTGAGTAAAACGAAAAACTTCTGGTTAATAAAACATAAGTAGGCGTTGGGTTCGGTCCAGCTTCTACAAAACCTTCAACCACAATATCAAGTGGCTCAGAAGCGATCTCTGGAGTGAATTCTTCTTCGCAAGCTGTAAAACTTACTACAGTTGCAATCATTAAAAATAGAAAAAATATAGTTTGATTCTTCATCGTAATTTATAAAGTATATACTGGCATAGCCAGCAAATTTTTAGATTTATTATTCAATATGGAGTGTGTATAAATGGAGTTACACTACAAAATATTCTTGATCATTACTTACTCAAGATCAACAGGTATATCCTTCTTCCGATGCTTCCATTTAAAGTTCCAAGTAACAGCAGGAATGATAGGGAAAAGGGAAACTTTATAAGCTTTTGCTTGTGCGGTACCTGCTTCAAGATTGGTTTCAAAATCGGTATAAATAAAAAATGGATTTCTACGATTGTAGGAATTATAAATAGAAAACGTCCAACTAGAATGAAAGTTTTTATCTGACCGATCTGCTTTTGGTGTGTAAGTCGCAGAGAGGTCTAAACGATGATAATCTTGTTGGCGTGCACTATTTCGAGAACCATATTCTACATTCAAACTTTGCTCGATTAAAAACAAACTTTTGATAGGTGTATACGCATTTCCAGTACTATAAACAAAGGCACCGCCAAACTCCCATTTTTTGCTTAATTGATAATTCGCTACTACAGAAATATCATGTGTGCGATCATATGTTGCAGGAAAAGTTTCCCCATTTTCTATATCATCAAATGTACGTTCGGTTCTTGAAAGGGTATAGCCTACCCACCCATTTAAAGCTCCTTTACTTTTTTTGAAAAACAACTCCATACCATAAGAACGACCACTACCAAAAACAAAAACATCTTCTACTTCATCAGCAGGATCATTGACATAACTATCAGGGTAGTCGATCTGGTTCCAGAGGTCTTTGTAATATACTTCGATAGACGTTTCGTACTTATTGTCGGCTAGATTTTGAAAATAACCCAATGCATACTGAATTCCTTTTTGAGGTTTAATGACTTCAGAGCTAGGTACCCAAACATCAGTAGGTAATGTACCTGTTGAGTTACTTACTAAGTGAACGTATTGATTGGTAAAAGTAATACCTGCTTTGATGGAAGAAGCATCTGTTACACCATATTTAAAACTCGCACGAGGTTCTAGTCCAACATAAGTTTTGACTGGTTCTAGATTATCGTACACTTTTCCTGGTGTAATTTTAGACGTATAAGGTCCCACTTGAGTAAACATAGATGCACGTAAACCTACATTCAAACTAAGACGTTGATTAACCTTAAAATCATCCATAACATATAAGGCAGATTCGTGGGCAAACTTAGGATCTAAATCGTTGCTAAAGTCAACATCGCCCGCTTGAGCATTGGCAATGTTTGGTGTTAGCTTATGGTACGTATAGTTTGCACCAAACTTTATATTATGCTTTACCGTAGGGAAGTAATCAAAATCAATTTTGGCATTATAATCTCTAACTCCCGAAAAAACATCTACAGAAAAATCTGCTTGTCCGCCACCTAAAGAAAAATCATAGTCATTATAAATGGCTGAAATATTCATAAACAATTTATCACTAAAGAGATGATTCCAGCGCACTGTTGCAGTAGCATTTCCGTAAGGCATGTTAAAATAAAAACCACGTTCTCTGGAATTGTAGTCTAATATATCGCGACCAAAATAAGTACTAATGTATAAACGGTCTTTATCCGAAAACTGATAATTCATTTTAGCATTCAAATCATAAAAATAATAGTTGGTACCTTCAAAGTTAGTATCTTTAAGAAAGGGTTGAATGAGATCTAAAACATAAGTACGACGAGCAGATAAGATGAATGAACTTTTCTCTTTCACGATAGGTCCTTGTAATGTCAAACGGGAAGAAATCAGACCAATACCACCTTCTACACCAAAGTGTTTGTTGTTCCCTTCTTTCATTTGAATATCAACAACCGAAGATAATCGTCCACCATAGTTAGCTGGCATCCCACCTTTCACTAATATGGTATTTTTAATCGCATCGGCATTAAAGACAGAAAAGAACCCAAGCATGTGTCCTGAGTTATAAACTACAGCATCATCTAGTAAAATGAGGTTTTGGTCTGGACCACCACCACGAACATAAAAGCCTGCATTCCCTTCACCTGAAGAAGAAACTCCAGGTAGTAATTGTATCGTTTTTAAAATATCGACTTCTCCTAACAGAGCGGGTAATTTCTTAACACTTTCCACAGAAAGATCAACAGTTCCCATTTCTGTACTTTGTACATTTTCGTCTTTTGCTTCGGCAGTTACAACGACTTCTTGAATAGTAATCCCTTCTTGTAGTTCAATATTTAAACGTTTATCTCCTGTAAGATCTATTTCCATTTCTATATCGGTATACCCAAGGTAGGAAAAGACAAAAGTATAGCTTCCTTCTGTGAGTGTGAGCGAGTAAAAACCATAGATATTAGAAGATGTTCCTTGTCCAGAATTGGCTTTATTATAAACGTTGGCACCAATAAGGGTTTCGCCAGTAGCTTTATCTTTTACATAGCCACTCAAGGTATATTTATTTTGGGCAAAAAGAGCTAGAGTAGGAGATAGTGAAATAAAGAACAGTAATAGGATTTGTTTTAAATGCGGCATATTTATCTGATGAATAGTTTTAAAAAATGAAGTTGTTTAAGCATGTGTTCTGAGTTTAGTTGTAAGTGCTTGATTTCTAGGACGAAGCTCCTTTTCTTTTTCATAGCCATAGCTATAAATTAAAATAGCTGAAATGAATGAGCGTTGCTATTAGGTCGAGTATGATAGTACTCGAAGCGAATGAACCACAAAAGCGGTTGGGTTTGCCCTGAATCAATGACTTAGAAATAAGCCATCAATTCA
>JAHDIP010000363.1 GCA_020630735.1 Saprospiraceae bacterium
ATCTTAAATTAAATATATAATGCGTTTTATTATGAACACATTAACCAATAGGGTAACCTAGGAAAGTTGTAACTATCCTATACAATGGACAATAAAAATGACATTATGATTCAGTCATTTCTACTGAATATATTTTTAGTGGTAAGCGTTGACTATCATCATTATTTAAAATGATAGTTTAGTTGTGTACAATCTTATAAGTGGAAATGTAAAACGTGATTTGGTGGTTTAATTATGAAACCACCGATATTTTAGTTTTAATATAAATGTTTTAGTTCCGTACAAATATAATAATATAAAGTTAATGTAACAAATAATATGCATTTTTTGTAATAGATAATTTTTAAAAAGAATGATCAGTTCTATTTTATATCTACAATGTAATTATAACTTAAAAATAGCTTTATTATTGTTGTATCAATACAGAAACTGAAGTTGCTATCGGAAGTGATCTAAATTTATAGTTGATTGAGCTGGAGCATTAGATAATTGTTCGTCAATAACCATCGTATCTGTCCACTTATCATGCCAGCCAGACGGATCATCACCTAAGAAAGAAAACTGTTCGAAAGGTACAATTCTACAAAAAGACCGTTTGATTAAAGTATTAAGGTCTGGTTCGGAGCCATCAATATTTACAACCTTCGTTTGGGTAATATATTTACCAATTGTTTTTCCACGAAGACCACCCTCGACAATGCTATAAAATAAAGCATAGCAGAACATTCCCCAAATTCGATCCATAAATGGGCTTTCTTCTTGCATTGAATGGATAGAAAATAGGTCGAGAATAATAAAGAGTGCCATGGAAAAAATAATAGCGAAAAAATAATCAATCATAAGATTGGCGAATCGTTTTTCTTTACTAGCAGGTACAAGATTCGAATTTTTCGAAAGCATTGCATCATCCAATAAGTTATCTAGGTTTTCCATATTATTAGTTGTAAGGATGAATTAGTGCATTTTCTAATTCTTTTACTTTGTCTTTAATCATCAAATCATCACTTTTATAGTACTTTGCCTGGTCGAGGTATTTGCGAGATACATCCCAGCGTTTTTCTTTGTAGGCAATATGTGCGAGATTTAGCGAAGCCAATGCACTATCATTCTCTGTGCGTAAGCCCAAGCGTAGTGCTTCCTCCAATTCTTTTTCTCCAATAGATAGCTGTTCATTTTGTAAAGCAATCATACCTTTAGTAAAATGATAATAAGCCTTATGTCGCTTGGCAAGAAAGGTAGGTTTAGATAATCGCAACATCATATCTGCTTCTTGGATTTTTCCTTGCTGTAGCGAACTAAAAGCTGCCCAAACGGTGCCAAAGAAAAGAGAACTCGCCAAGAAAATCCCTCCAGCAAGATATAAATACCAAGCACTACCAATACCAAATTTGACATGTAAAGCAATGCCAATGATAAAGCAAAGTGCCATAAATAAAAAACGTAAGCGTATATAAAACATAGGTGAACTTTTTTCTAATTATTTTATAATATCCGCACGATTCATTAACATCCAATTCCCTTTTACTTCTAAATAAGTTCCTTTTGGAAAATTAGGTTTAAACTTTTGATTATAAAATTGTTGGGCATTTTTAATATCAGCTTTCGTATAAGCTAAGCGATTGTACAGTAAGATTCCTTTGGGAGATAATAATATTTGTAGCTTTTGCAAAAACTGATCTTGTTCGACAGCATCTGGTACAACATCATCCAAAAAAACATCTACTGCGATCATATCAAACGTTCTAGTTGACTGCATTACATAATGAACTGCATCAGTACAAACTAGCTCGATGGGAGAATTGATATCAGGTAAAGCATATTTATTAGCCAAATATAAGACTTCTTCATCTATTTCTATAGCAGTATACCTGTAATTTTTTTTGAAGCTATGTTCTAGTATTAGAGGAATGCTTCCTAAGCCAAAGCCTAATATTAGTACTTCCTTGATGGCTAACTCATCAAGTTTTATCTTTTCGAAAGTAGAAGAAAAGTTATCGTAAAGGTCTCCGAAAGAATAAACAGCATTTGCTGTACAAAGTTGGTAGCGTCCACGGCGTAGACTTACATAGAGCAGAGGGTTATATTTACTAGAAGTACTTTCTATGTTGAATTCGTAAAAATAACTAAGCCATCGTTTCCACCAAGGTTGCTTCATGGAAAAGAAATTGGGTTAAGAAGAGGTTTCCCATCTTCGATTTGAGGAAGTTTGCTCAAAGATATTCGCAAGTATATTTTTGTCTGTTTCAGTAAAGTCAACCTTCCGACGTGCCATTACTTTTTCTGCTACTTCGCATACTTTATCTAAACGGTAAGTAGAGTAACCACTTGCTCCACCCCACGAAAATGAAGGTACAAAATTACGAGGAAAACCTGCTCCAAATACATTAGCAGATACACCTATTACTGTTCCTGTATTGAACATGGTATTGATGCCACACTTGGAGTGGTCACCCATAATGAGTCCACAAAATTGCAAACCTGTAGGAATGAATTTTTCGGTCAAATAATCCCATAATCGTACTTCCGCATAATTATTTTTGAGATTAGAGTTATTGGAGTCAGCTCCAATATTACACCATTCTCCCAATACTGCATTACCGAGATAGCCATCGTGTCCTTTATTCGAGTAGCCAGTTATTACGATGTTGCTTACTTCTCCACCAACCTTTGAATAAGGTCCAATTGTAGTAGCTCCATATACTTTTGCTCCAAGTTTTAGCTTTGCTCCTTCGCAAAGTGCTAATGCGCCACGTATATGAGTACCTTCCATCACTTCGGCATCTTTTCCGATGTAGATAGGTCCTTTTTTCGCATTTAGGGTAGCGCATTCTACGCTTGCACCTTCTTCTAAAAAGATATTTTCTCGATCACCTAAAACTATATTCGTCGTACTTATCGCTTGAGAAGTACGTCCTTTTGTCAAAAACTCGAAGTCTTCAGCAATAGCAATTTCATTGAGCATGAAGATATCCCAGGGGTGGTTAATTTTTAGAAAAGGTGTTTCGACCAATTCATAACCAACCAATTCTTGAATATCTTCATTATTCATTAGGTGTTCAAACTGTTCTTTATTGAGTTTTGCAGCAATCAATTCACCATCTTGCAGCAATGCTTCATTGAAGTCCAACTGTTTTACCAAACGACACAAGCGTTCAGAAGGCATTACAGAACCATTGATAACAATATTTTCTGAAGTTATTTTTAACGGATATTTTTCTGATAGATAATCTTGAGTAATGTAAGAAGCATCAATACCCAACCATTTTTCCCATTTTTCTCTTATTGTTAAAATACCAATTCTTAATTCACAAATAGGACGTGTAAAAGTTAATGGGAGTAAGTGGTCTCGAATATCATCATCAAAGAGAATGAGGTTTTTCATAGTTTAAAAGTAAGGAAGAAAAACGAAAATCTTAAAATAGGTTACGATTTCGTTTAATTTGGAATGAGTTCCAAAATAGAAAGCTATAAAAAATGAAAAAAAAAGCCCTGCAATACGCACGGGCTTTTTAATTTTTATTCTTATTATAAAAGAAGAAATTTACTCAGCACCTTTATCGGCACTAGCTTCTTCTTCATCATTAAGTTCTTTAGCGAATTTCGTCTTAGCAAATTTCTTATTGAATTTGTCGATACGTCCAGCAGTATCTACGAATTTCATTTTTCCTGTGAAGAATGGGTGTGATGCACTAGATATTTCTAGCTTAATCAAAGGGTACTCTTTACCATCTTCCCAAGTTACTGTATCTTTAGTTGGCGCACAAGAGTGTGTCAAGAAAGACTCATCAACAGATAAATCTTTGAATACAACCAATCGATAATTTTCTGGATGGATATCTTTTTTCATGTGTCTTTTTATTTTGAAACTAAGGTCACATGGAACTTACCATAAATTAATTAGTCATTTTGAATATTTTAATGACGATTTAATTATGGACGTTTCATATCGTAATTAATTTTTTCTTTTTGCGAGTGCAAAGATAGTATTTTTTTTACTTAAACGTAAGGTTTTATTGAATAATCAGCAGAAAAAAGGGAACTAAGTACTAGGATAAAAGTAAATAAACGTTTTTTAAAAAATGAGAATGATTTTTAATCTGTATTAATAGCTGTTTTTCAATGTGTTACATGAGTTTGCTTCTGTTTTATAAATCACAAAGAAGGAAAGAATGCATCTTCGAAATGACTGATTTTTGTTGTCGTTTGGTTGTGTAAAACAGCAATAATATCGAATCGAATCTCCCATTCATGCCCAATTTTTTCCATATAGACCGCTGCTGCATCACAAATTAGAGCTTCTTTTTTAGGACTAACAAATTCTTCTGGCTTGCCAAAATAGTCGCTACTACGTGTTTTTACTTCTATAAAGACCAAAATATTCCCATCCTTTGCTATAATATCTACTTCTGCTCGGCTAAATCGCCAATTTTTTTCAAGTACTAGATAGCCCTTTTCTTCCAAAAATCGACATGCCAATTGTTCGCCATGATTTCCTAGTTTATTATGTTCTGCCATAGATTTTTAGTTAATCAAAATTAAAGTGAAAATAAAAAGCTCCATGTAGCGTTTGCTATCTCAAAAAGAAATAATGATTACTTCTTTAACTTTTCATTTTGCGGTATAGCCATCCTCTAAATTTTAGCTATCTTGCTCATTCAATCACTTTAGTAACGGCCGAAAAATAAGTTCCGTGTTTTGGCTATAGGATTTTTGAGTTTAGA
>JAHDIP010000067.1 GCA_020630735.1 Saprospiraceae bacterium
TTATAAATGAGCTACTTTTATCACTTGCAGATAATCATCCGATTGAAATTTGCAGTAGTACACACCTGCTGTAAGCTCTTTTCCATCTATCGTATAACGATGTTTTCCTGAATTGACTACTTCTCGTTGACTAAGCGTTTGAATCAACCGACCTTGTACATCAAATAATTGAATGGTCACTTGTTCCTGTTCTGCTAGGGTAAACTCAATAGTTAGCTTATCCGAAAATGGATTCGGGAAACAATTGAACGCATAGGCATTTTCAATTTCATTTATAGAAGTCGTATTTACAACAGTCAAATCTAAATGAACGATACTATCACAAAGATTAAAAGCAGTTAGTACATTGGTATACATACCTGTTTGTATATAGCTAGAGGTCCCAACCATATAGCTTTCTCCTTGTTCAATAGTATCGACTAAGAAGGTTTCTGAAATTGGTTCGATCATAATATCGTACCATACGATACTATCACAATTGGTAAGGTTCAAAAGAGTATCCACTACTAAAGTATCAGAGAAATAATTAATTCCACCAAATTGATCACCTTCACATAGATCAATTATTAAGGTTTCTTCTGATGTTGGATGTACTTCTATAAAAACAGTAAGGATACTATCACAGCCAGCTTCATTGCTAAGCGACATCATTAAAGTATCATTTTGAGTATAAACAATATCATTGTATTCGTCGCCTTCACACAAATCAATCATCATCGTACCTTCTGAAGTCGGATGCACTTCTATAAAGATCGTGACTAAGCTATCGCAACCATCTATAGTAGTAAACGACATCATCAAGGTATCGTTTTCAGTGTAAATGACATCTTCATATTCGTCGCCTTCACATAAGTCAACCACACTTGTCTCATTCAGAATTGGCAATACATCAAGCGATAAGAAAATAACAGAGTCGCAACCTGTAGAAGTACTTAATGTATCTGAATAAAATCCATCCATAGTATAAGTAGATGATCCTACAAAAATCGTATCGCCATCACAGATCGTTTCAACTAAGCTTGTCATCATTTGACCATAAGATAAGTCGATAAAAATTGTACTATCGCAGCCATTGTATGATGCATTTTGTAAAACTTCAATTCCTGAAGGATTATCTTCGTCATAGGTTGTTCCATTGACAATAACACTTCCAGTACAAAGGGTACTATCGATATACAATTCTGCACCTATTGGTATAGTAACATTGATCGTAACGATACTATCACAACCATTAACACTTGCATTCGGAATAACTTCTACACCCGAAGTATTATTTTTACTATACAAGGTACCATTGACAAATATATTTTCGTTTGGACATAGAATGGTATCTATCAAACTGGTAGCTGGGGCAAAAAAGTTTAAAGCAACATTAATTGTGCTATCGCAACCTTGATAATTACCTCCTATAATCACCTCAGATCCCATTGCATTATCAATATCATAAGTTACGCCATTCACAAGTATGTTTTCTTCTTCGCAAATGGTAGACGTAATGTTTTCTATGATACTTGGATAAAAGCTTAGACTTACTAAAATGGTACTATCACATCCTTGATAATTTCCATTAGCAATCACCTCAGTTCCTGCCAGATTGGACTGATCATAGACGGTTCCATTGATGATTACACTTTCACCATCGCAAAGTACGTCATTTATCAGGTTGGTTGATGATTCATAAAAATCTAAATTGATATTTACTGTACTATCACAACTTAGAAAGACCGTAAATGTTTCGGAACCTGTAGGATTATTAATATCATAAGTTGTTCCATTAACGGTGATACTTTCATCAGGACATAAGGTCTCGTTTAGATTATAAACGATATTTTGCGAAAAGGCAAGACTTACATTAATGGTACTATCACAACCAAGATAGCTACCTCCTATTATTACTTCTGTTCCCGAAGGATTGTTTTGGTCGTATATATTTCCATTCACCGTAAAGTTATCACCTTCGCAAAGCATTCGGTTGATGTTTCTAATAGCTACTGGATAAAAATTTAAGGCTATATTGATAATACTATCGCAACCAAGAAAACTACCTCCAGCAATCGTTTCTGTTCCAGCAGCATTTGTTTGATCATAAACAGTGCCATTGACTATCAAACTTTCACCATCGCATAGCGTTTGACTTAAGCTACTAACTGCATCTGCTTGCAAATTTAAAGTCTGTACAAGTGTATCTGCTCCTACCGAATTACTCACGATCATCATTACATCATAGGTACCTGGATTTGTATACATGACACTAGGATTTGAGCTAGTAGATGTCGCTGGTGTTGCTCCAGGAAATGACCAAATCCAATCGGTAGGCTGTGCTCCCGAAAGATCTTGAAATTCAACATTATAAGGACCACAACCTGTTGGTGTTACAATATTAAAATTTGCAATTGGTACAACTTGTATCGCTACTTGTTGTACAATCGTATCGGAACTACAATCATTATAAGCAATCAATTCAACATCATAATATCCATTATTACTAAAGTAATGAACAGGATCAAAAGCTAATGTAGTCTGTCCATCTCCAAAGCTCCAAAGGTAATTTGTTGCATTATCTGATGTATTGGTAAACTCTACTGAGTTGCCATTAATTACAATATCAAAATCAGCTTCTGGACCATTGTCAACATAGACATAATTTGGTATCGTATAGGTATGACTTCCTGCTGCATTGCTTACTTCTAATAAGACATCATAATCGCCAGATGTATTATACGTTACTGTGGGGTTTTGCAAAGTCGAAGTAGCAGGCGTTCCTCCAGGAAAAGTCCACGACCAGGAATCAGCATCTTGAGATAAGTCTGTAAAATTGATAGAATAACCTGGACAACCTTCTAGTACATCTGCTTCAAATAAACTAATTGGAGGAAACAGTACTTCATTATTTTCTAACAAAAAGATCGGAATTCCTGTCAAGGCAATACCTTGGCTACCGATAACACTTTCTGCATTCGATTGCACATAATTCCATTCTCGTTTAAATAATTGATTGACACCTAAAGAACTTGGAAAAGAATAAGTCGTCGATGAAAATTCGTTATTATCCATCACGGTCGTTGCCCAAAGAACATAGATGTATTCGCCATTTCCATTTCGGAAGGCTGCACCACTTACATCAGCAGGTAATTGCATCGCTACTGTTCGAGCAGGATCATATTCTGTTCCATATAAATGGTGTGAGGTTGTACTAAATGCAATTCCCTCTTGATTTGGTGTTTGATTGTATGGTGCATTACCTTCCAACTTTTGGTATAAGCCCATCACATCAAATTCAGAATCTGCTTCGTAAGTATATTTTATTTCGCCCAATGACTGAACATACAATCGACGTATGTCATTAATCATACTTTTCACATAGGCTTTGATAATAAAATTTCGTTGCAAATCGTCGCCTCCTAAAAAGTCTTGAAAAGGAACTCTAGGAATATTACACGCAGAAATAGTCCATTCTTTTTCTGGATAAGTCGTTCCATCATAGCCATAATTTTCGAGTACAGCTTCATAATCTTCTTTAGCAGTAATCAATCCTTGCGCAGCAGCATCAGAATGTCGTTCGTACACAAAACCACCAATACCTACGTCGTAATAGCGTGTGCTTCCATCGGAATGAGGATAAGCATTATAGGCTACTGCATCAAAATAAGCTCCACCTTTTAGTGGGTAAGAACTGATAGCCGTACCATCTTGCGGGTTATCAGTATTTCTACAAACCGCATCTAAAAAACTAGGATAAGTCAGTCCTGAAATGGTCACAAAAGCATCTTCGTCGATATACTTGATGATTTCGTAACTAATACGCAGCGTTCGGATATAATGAAATATTGGAGCCTTCAATCTTAAGTCGCAAGGCTCAGGATTATTCTCCCACCAGTTGCCTTGTTCGCCAGGTGGTAACCAAGCTAGCTCGCCATCAACATCAGAGCCATCGCTGCTCCATATTTCCCAAAAGCGAACATGATCTTTATAGGTATTGACGACATTATAAACATAAGCTGCATAATAATTGTCATCATTATAAGGTGTACCATCACTACCATCATCCCAAATATCGAGGTACATATTTTCAAATAAAAAGGACTGGCTGCTCGAGCAATATAAGTTTGGATCTCGATTTTCTTGCGAGGCAAATCCTAAAACGGCTGTATTATCTCTAATATCTAAATTGGCATAATGATCGAATGTTTCCATACTCGCATCGTAGCCAAATTGATTGACAAAATTTTCTGGAATTAGTGGACGCATAGAACGCACTCCAATACCTGTTACATTTTCTTGAATGTTACCCGCAGCAATATTCGCTAATTCTTTTTCTGTCCAAGGCGGATAATAACGGGTATTTGCTCCAGGGCGGAAGGTACCACCAAAAGCAGGTACTTGATCATTGGCTGTAAAACCAACAGGCGAAGGACCAGGTGCTTCAATCGTTATCGTTTGTGTTGTTGTCGAGCTACCACACTCATTTGTAGTGGTCAACTGTACATCGTAATCGCCACTATCGAAAAAGACGTGTAAAGGACTAGGCTCTGTACTCATTGTTCCATCTCCAAAATCCCATAAAAAGTTGTCACCATTATTTGCTGATTGATTTGAAAATACAATGATAGGACCAGAAGCACTGTAAGTATAATCTGCATCAGGATTCGTTTCAATATAAGTTGTACTACTTTGTGTAGCAATTACATTTCCATTTGCATCAAATAATTCAAGGCGGACTTCATAGTCACCAGAAGTATTGTATTGAACTGATGGATTTTCGAGAGCAGAAGCCGCAGGCATACCACCTTCAAAGGTCCACAACCAAGAACTAACATTTGGAATTTGACTTGTAAATTGAGCCGTCAAAGGGCTACAACCATCCATAATGTCTACAGAGAATAAAGCTTCTGTCAAAAAGATAGGAGTTGCAGTTAAAGCTATATTATTAGCACCAATAATATTTTCTTCATTGGTCTGTCCATAATCCCATGCTCGTTTGGTCAAAGCAGAGACACCCATACTTGATGGAAAGGAATAATTAGCGTTTGCTACTTCGGATAAGTCAATCGTTGTTTCCGCCCAAAGAACATAGGTATAATTACCGTCTTCGTCTTTGAAAGCTGCACCTCTTACCCCATTGGGTAATTGCATTTCGTTGGTACGTGCCTCATCAAAATCACTTCCAAAAATTATAGCTGTTGTGGTTTGGTAAGCGATACCTTCTTCATTTGGTCGCTGAAAATATCCATCGGCATAATCTAATTTTTTGTATAAGCCCATGAGGTCAAACTCAAAACCTGCCTCGTCATATTCTTCGATCTCTGCGAGTTGATAAATATCTATTTGTAAAAAGCCATTGCGTGCCGACTCGACATAAGCTTTGATAATAAAATTTCGCTGTACTTCATCAGACCCCATCGACTCATCATTGAAAGCTGCACGAGGAAGATTGCACTCCGTAACAATCCATTCTTTTTTTGGATAAAGAATACCATCGTAACCATGATCTTCGAGTACTTCTTCAAAAGTCAATCGCTGTTTCATGATACCATCAGCGGCTTTATCAGAATGACGTTCGTAGATAAACATACCTAAACTATCACTCCAATAACGGACACTGCTATCGAAATGCGGATAAGAGTGAAAGCCCATAACATCTATATAAGCTCCACCTTTATTCGGATATTCGCCAGTAACAGTACCACCATTTGGGTTGTCTGTATTTCTTAAAATTGCATCTAAAAAACTTGGATAACCAACTCCTGAAACCGTTACGTAAGCTTGAGGATCAACAGACTTGATGACCTCATAACTGATGCGCAGTATTCGGATATAATGAAAAATGGGTGCTCGCAATTTATAATCACAAGGATCTGGATTATTGTCCCACCAGTTACCATCTTGTCCTGGTAATAACCAACCCGATGCAAAGGTATAATCGAAACCTGGTTCGTTCCAAATTTCCCAAAACTTCACATGGTCTTTATATAAAGAAACTAATTTGTAAATGTATAATGCATAGTAATTATTTTCGTTGACAGGTGTTCCATTGGCTCCACCATCCCAAATGTCTTCGTATAAATTTGCAAACAAAGTGGATTGCTGAGTAGGGCAATAGAAGCTTGGATCACGATGTTCTTCAGATGGAAATCCGACGATTACCGTATTGTCTTTTAAATCTAAACTATCGTAAAATTGGTAGGTGGGTAATAGGGTTTCGTAGCCATACTCTTCTACAAAACTTTCGTGTAGTGCTGGTCGGACAGCTCGCACTCCCACTCCATCAATATCTAGTGCAGGGTTACCAGCCATTAGATTGGCAAGTTCTATTTCAGACCAAGACTCGTATAGACCTATATTGGAGCCAGGACGAAAATGACCATCATAAGGATTGATAAAATCGTTAGCCGTATAATTTACTTGAGCGACTAATGACATGTTTATCGAAATCCCAATTATAAGTAGGATAATTCTGTTCATGGCACAATAATTTGATTTTGGGTTAAGAGACTACTGACAATACAATAGTTTCTGATACTTTTAATCGGTTTAGAAAGTGCCGACTGAGCGAACCCAGCCGGACTTATGATAATTGGTTTGATACACCTTAGTGTATCATCTTTAAGTAACAGTCAAATAATAACTACTGTATTTATTGTCCGTTACAAGTGAATCAATTTCTGAATATCAGTTTGATCACCTATTCTTAGTTTGCACCAATACACACCAGCCGTTAGTTGATTTCCATCAATAACAAACTGATGCTTGCCACTTGGTTGTGTTTCATCATTTATTAATTGACGAACCAATCGACCATGCAAATCATATAATTCAATTGTTATATTTTCAGAGGTATTTAGGGTCAATTCAATTGTTACTTTATCATCAAATGGATTTGGAGAACACGTCCATTTATACTTCTTACTAATTTCATCAAAGCTAGTCATTACTTCTACCATTAGGTCTAGATGGACAATACTATCGCAGCCAGAAGAAGCTTGCAATGTATCAACATACATTCCTTCTTCCGAATAGGAATTATTACCGACAATAAAACTTTCACCTTCGTTTATTGTCTCCTCTAAGTTGGTAGTAACTATTGCTTCTATATTTAGATTGGTGTAGACGATACTATCACACATATTTATTGACAGAAGGCTATCTACTATGGTGGTATCAGAAGTATAAAGATAGCCATTATATGTCGTTCCTTCGCAAAGTGAAAGACTAATATTTTCTACATTAACATCAAAAACATTAATAAAAGTCATTAATAAACTATCGCAACCATTTACAGTGGTTAACGTTTCTATTAATTCTGTATCTTCTGAATAGGCAACTCCATTATATAAGTCCCCATCACAAAGTTCGACAGTTATCATTTCCTCTATTGTAGTCAAAACTTCTAAGTTTAAATAGATAATACTATCACAAGTATTCGATGCAGTCAAGACATCGATATACATACCTGAAGTGTTGTATTCGGAAGTACCTACTATGTAGCTTTCTCCTTCACAAATTGTTTCTGTTAAATTGGTGATACTATTTTGTATAAAAGATAATTGTACATTTATCGTACTATCGCAAGTTAGGAAATTCCCATTTTCAATGACTTCCATTCCTGATGGATTGGACTCATTATAAACCGTTCCGTTCACTACTAATTCTTCGCCTTCACATAAGGTATTTTGTAATAAAAATGTTGATGTAGGATAAAATGTAAGGTCGATTAAAATCGTACTATCGCAGGAGAGGTAATTCCCATTTTCGATGACTTCTGTTCCTGATGGATTGGATTCATTATAAACCGTTCCGTTCACTGTTAATTCTTCGCCTTCGCATAACGTATTTTGCAATAAAAATGTTGATGCAGAATGAAATACAATATTGATCAAAACAGTACTATCACAACCTAGTGAACTTTGGTTGACGAGTACTTCGGTACCTGATGGATTTGCTTCATCATACGTTACACCGTTTATGGTAATGCTTTCGCCTTCGCATAATGAACCATTAAATTCTCCTACACTTTCTTCCAAAAAAGTAACGGTAGTAATGACTGTACTATCGCAACCATTTGTTCCTAAACTTGGAAAAACCTCTGTACAAATTTGTGTCGAACTACCATCCATAATACAACCTTGAATGACATCGCCAAAACATGTTGTGGTGTTGATATAAGTAATTATTTCTGGATAAAAGTCTAAGTGGACTTGCACAATACTATCGCAACCATTAGAGGCAGCTCCTACTAGTACTTCCATTCCATCCGTATTATTGTTGTCATAAATGACTCCATTAATCGTAATGCTTTCTTCTTCACAAAGTGTTGGATTAATGTATTCTACCACTTCAGGATTTAGTTCTATCGTTTGTTCTAAGGTATCCGTTCCGAAAGTATTGGAAACAATATAAGTGACAGCATAGATACCTGGGTTTGGATATTCGACTACAGGATTTCGATCAGTTGTTGTAGAAGGAATTGCCCCTGGTAAAATCCATTCGTAAGTATCAGGACTAGAAGCTGCTTGGTCAGAAAAGCCAACCGTAAAGGGACCACAAGTTCCAGTAATATTATAAACAAAATCAGCGATTGGTGCTGCCCCTACTGTTACCACTTGAGTCAACGTATCTGCACCACAATTATTATAAGCAATGAGACTTACGTTATAATCGCCATTCGCAAAATAAAAATGCTCTGGATTAAAGGCTGGAAAAACGAAGTTATCGCCAAAATCCCAAATGTAACTTGCCGAAGTATCTTGCGCTGCGGTAATTGTAAAAGATGCCCATTGTCCATCTACTTCAACATCAAAAGCAGCTTCTGGTATTGCTTGGTTCTCGATGTAATTATTTATGGTCGTTGCATGACTTCCAGCTGCATTTGTCACTTCTAAAGTCACTGGATAAAAACCTTCTGTCGGATAGCTTACTACAGGGTGTTGATCAGTAGAGGTACTCGGATTTCCTCCAGGAAATGACCACAACCAAGCATCAACTTGTGAACTAGACAAGTCTTCAAAACTTACAGTAAAGCTTGGACAACCTACCCTAGCATCTGATTGGAAAGCAGCTACTGGTGGTAATAAATTTTCTGCTTGTTCTGACAAAAACATTGGTGTAGCAGACAAGTTAATTCCTTGTGCATTGATCAATTGATCGAAGTTCGTTTGGGAGTAATCCCAGTATTTTTGATGTACTTGTGTAAATCCAAAAGAGGATGGGAAAGAATAAGTCGCTGAAGCAGATTCCGACATATCGGTTTGTGTTTCTGCCCAGAGTACATACATGTAGGTTCCGTCGGCATTTTTGAAAGCACCACCTCGCACACCATTTGGTAAATTCATCGCTGCCGTTTGATCCACATCATAGCTTGTACCATACAATAAATCAGAAGTCGTTTTATAAGCAATTCCTTCTTCGTTTAATTGTTGATTGAATGGAGCATCATCTTTTAAAGCTTTGTATAAACCCATGACATCAAATTCGAAAGAAGCATCATCGTATTGTTGGTCTTCGCCAATTTTATAAATGTGTAGTTGATGAATATCATTCACCATACACTTTATATATGCCTTGATGATAAAGTTGCGTTGCGATTCATCAGAACCAATATAATTTCCGATTTGCTTTCTAGGAATATTGCACTCTGTAATGATCCATTCTTTCGCTGGAAAAGTTTGATCATCATAGCCATAATCTTCGAGTACTGTTCGATAAATATCTTGTTGCACTCCTATTCCATCTGCTGCGGCATCGGAATGTCGGAAATATTCAAAGTCAAGTGTAAGGGTATCGAAGCGGCTCGTACTTCCATCAAAATGAGGATACGAATGAAAACCAATTACATCAAAATAAGCACCACCTGTTTTTGGATAGGCTGCATGTGCAGAACCATCGACAGGGTTATCTGTATTTCTCAACACCGCATCTAAAAAACTAGGAAAGCCAACGCCCGAAACCGTAACATAAGCATCAGGATCTACCGTTTTGATCACTTCCCAGCTAATACGAAGTAGACGGATATAATATTGAATCGGTGCTCGCAATTTGTAATCGCAAGGGTCAGGATTATTGTCCCACCAATTGCCAGGTAAACCTCTTGGCAACCAACCTTTAGAAGCGGAATAATCGAAACCTGGTTCGTTCCAGACTTCCCAAAACTTTACATGATCTTTGTAACGGCTAACCGTTTTGTACAGATATAAAGCAAAATAGTTATCTTCATTTATTGGTGTTCCATTTTCACCATTATCCCAAATATCGGTATACAGATTTGCAAACAACTCCGATTGTTCTGTAGGGCAATGATAGGTTTCTTCTCGATGTGCTTCAGATGGAAAACCGATGATTGCCGTATTATCTCTAAGGTCTAAATTTTCGAAATGTTGGTAGGTTTCTAATCTAAAATCGTAGCCGTAAAACTCTAAAAAGTCTTCTGGCAAAATAGGTCGCACAGCTTTTACACCTGCCCCATCGACATCTAAATTAATATTACCTGCTGCAATATCCGCTAGTTGTTCATCGAGCCATAAGGGATAAATGCCTAAGTTACATCCAGGCTTAAAACCTCCTTCGTATGGGTCAATAAAATCTTCTGCGGTATAGTCAACTTCCGAAGTTGTCGGTACTATAATTTCTATTTCTTGCGTGGCATCTACTACACCACATTCATTGATTGCTGTCAAGGTTACCGTATATGTTCCACTTGCAAAATAAACATGAGAAGGTTTTGGTTCGGTGCTTGTTGCGCCATCGCCAAAATCCCAAAGGAAGCTTTCTGCATTGTTTGTTGTCTCATTAAAAAACTCAACGATTGCACCTTGCTCATAAGTAGAAAATGCAACTGTTGGTAAGGTTTCTAAAACAATCGTTTGGCTTTGTTCTGCAATGGTATTGCCTGCATTATTTTTTACTTTTAGATTCACATCAAAAGAGCCTGCTTCGGTAAACGTTACACTAGGATTTTGGTCAGTAGAAGTTGAAATATCTGCCCCCTCAAAAGTCCACTCCCAACTTGCTGCATTTGCAGGCGACGCATCTGTAAATTGAATAGTTGTAGGTGCACAGCCATTCGAAGAAGAAGCAGAAAATATTTTTTCCGTTAAGAAAATCGGAACTGACGTTAGACCAAAGACTTGAGCATTAGTAGTCGTTTGCTCGTATGTCTTTCCATAATCCCATTCGCTACGAATGAGATTTGATAAATTCCATGCAACTGGAAACGAATAAGTAGCACTTGCATCTTCCGAACGATCTGTTTGGGTTCTTGCCCAAAGCATGTAGGTGTAGTTGCCATTAGCATCTTTAAAGGCTCCACCATCCACATCGGCTGGCATATTCATCGCTGCTGTTTTTGCAGCATCATAATCTTTTCCGAATAGTAAGTCTGAAGTTGTTTTGTAAGCAATACCTGATTCGTTTGTAACTTGATTATAGCCACTTGGATAATGTAGTTTTTCGTACAAGCCCATTAACTCAAATTCGCTTTGTGCACCATCGTATGTACCATCTTCACCGAGCTTATACATATTGATTTGGAGGACATCTTCCTTTTCACATTCCACATAACTTTTCATCATAAAATTACGCTGCGCTAATTCAGAACCAATGAAGTCACCAAATGTTTTTCGAGGAATATTACACTCTGTTACAATCCAAAGTTTTTCAGGATAGGTCTGACCATCGTAGCCATAATCATCTAATACATCTTGGAAATTTTGTTGCGCCTTTCCAATTCCTTTAGCAGCAGCATCAGAATGACGAGTATAGATAAAGGCATTGATACTATCGCTCCATTCTTTTATCGTACCATCAAAATGTGGATACGAGTGAAAGCCTGTAACATCAAAATAGGCACCACCACCCAAAGGGTAATCTGCCGTCGGACTTCCATCAACTGGATTGTCTGTGTTCCTTAAAATCGCATCTAGAAAACTAGGATAACCAATTCCTGATACCGCCACATAAGCTTCAGGATCTATCGTTTTAATCACCTCATAACTGATACGCAAAATTCGAATATAATGGAAAATGGGCGCTCGTAATTTGTAGTCACATGGATCAGGATTATTGTCCCACCAGTTACCAGGTGCACCAGGAGGAAACCAACCTAAGGCACCTGTATAATCGAAACCTGGTTCGTTCCAAATTTCCCAAAACTTTACATGATCTTTGTATCGACTAACAGTTTTATACAGATATAAAGCGAAGTAATTCTCATCATTTACTGGAGTTCCGTTTTCGCCATCATCCCAAATATCAGTATACAAATTCGCAAATAATTCGGACTGTACACCAGAGCAATATTGAGCTTGGTCTCGATGTTCATCTGATGGGAAACCGATAATTACAGTGTTATCCTTTAAACCTAAATTAGCATAGTGTTGGTAGGTTCCTAATTTAGAATCGTAGCCATATTCTTCTAAAAATTCTTCGCTTAAAGCAGGGCGAACAGATTTTATACCCATTCCCTCAACTGCCAAATTGGGATTACCTGCCATGAGGTCGGCTAGCTCTTCATCTGTAAAAGGTGGATAATAACCGATATTTGCACCAGGTCGAAAATTTCCGTTGTAGGCATTAATCTGATCATTAGCCGTTTGAGACACTTGGGCATAAGAATTTTCTGCTATTACTACAAGTAATAGCAACAGTACTATCTTTATTCTGCTGGCGTAAATTTTCGTCATATTCGTGATGTATGTCCGTCACTTTATTCACAACTAACTGCATTTAAGTATCCCAAAAAGTACTTTAGGTTTAGTCATTTTAGGTACAACTAGAATAGTTAGTTTACAACTGTCTATTAGTCTATTGGTGATCTATAAATTTCTGAGGGGAAATTTCATTGCCAGTTTTGGGAGGAACATTCTACACTTAAAATTGAAGAAGAATGCATTGCAATAGTAATATAGATGCCAAAAATACGCCAAAAATTCGTAATACTCAAATATTAAGCTGTCACGAAAGTGATACTTGACCTTTGTTTTATCAAATTTTGAGATAGAAATATTATATTTTCTATATATTTCTATTTTTAAAGCTTGCCAAGCCTTTATAATTAGCCTTTTCCAAATTTGAACTGTTTGTTTCAAAATAAAAGCACTTTCTATTTTTTGTATTATCACGAAGAATAAAACACAAGCTTTGTCTTATAAAATTCCTTTTTGATTGTTTCATTTCTAAATTATATTTAGTAAAAGATGTATCTTGATGATTCGGAAACAAATAACTTAATTATGAAACAAAAACCTCTATTTACTATACTTTTCCTATTCTTTTGTAGCACTTTTAGCTTTGCACAAACAATCGGACTATTACAAAATGATGAAGCTTCTTTCAATGGCTATACTCTTTTTTCTCCATTAAGTTCTCACCATACTTATTTGATTGACAATTGTGGAAATGAAATTCACTCGTGGCAG
This sequence comes from Saprospiraceae bacterium, assembly GCA_020630735.1. GTDB lineage: Bacteria > Bacteroidota > Bacteroidia > Chitinophagales > Saprospiraceae > JAHDIP01. The sequence goes on from JAHDIP010000067.1 coordinate 13,410, forward strand.
GGAACAGCTAAACCAGGACAACTTGCATACCTTTTAGAAGATGGTCGTTTACTTCGATGCGAACAAGCTAATAGTACTTTTATTGCAGGCGGAACAGGTGGTCGTATTTTATTGATCGAACAAGATGGCACAATATCTTGGTCTTACGAATACACTTCTTCCACTTTTCATCAACATCATGACCTTGAGTTTTTACCCAATGGAAATATTCTAATTTTAGCTTGGGAGTTGCATAGTGTAAATGAAGCAATAGCTGCTGGTCGTAATCCTTCGTTTATCAACTCCGCTGGTATTTGGACAGAAAAAATTGTAGAAGTGCAGCCTATCGGAAGCGATCAAATTCAAGTCGTTTGGGAATGGCGTATGTGGGATCATTTGATCCAAGATTTTGATGCTTCAAAAAACAATTATGGTGTAGTGGCAGATCATCCTGAATTATTAGATTTTAATTTCGGTGCAAATAATAGCAAAGATTGGGTTCACCTCAATTCGATTGATTATAATGCAGAGTTAGATCAAATATTGATGAGTTCTCGCCACTTAAGTGAGATTTATGTGATTGATCATAGCACAACTACAGCAGAAGCACAAGCTCATACAGGTGGGAATAGTGGTAAAGGTGGAGACTTTTTGTATCGTTATGGTAATCCTCAAGCTTACGATAGAGGTACTAGTGCTGATCGTGTTCTCTTCGGTCAGCATGATGCTCACTGGATTGAAGATGGATTGGTTGATGGTGGCAAAATTATGGTTTTTAATAATGGGTATGCTCGACCTGGTGGCAGTTATTCGAGTATTGACATTATTGATCCTCCCGTTAATAATAATGGTGTTTATACTTTATTGAATGGTCAGGCTTATGGTCCTAATAGTTTTGACTGGACTTATGAGGATAGCCCTGTTACCAATTTTTTCTCTTCTTATATTTCTGGTGCGCAACGCCTCCTAAATGGAAATACGTTGATTTGTAAAGGAAGCACTGGAGACTTTTTTGAAGTTGATTATAATGGTTCAGTAGTATGGCGTTATAGAAATCCAGTGGGTGTTAATGGTCCTGCATCGCAAGGTGATGATTTTTCTGAACCTGTTTTTAGAGCATACCGTTACGGGGCAAATTACCAAGGCTTAGCTGGTTTGGATTTGACCCCAGGTGATCCGATAGAATTGAATCCTCTTCCTTCTACTTGTGAAACCTTTGGTTGTAAAGTTCCTTTCAATATAAATGCTAATACGATCAGTGGAAATTGTACACAGTTAACATGGACTCCCGCAGCAGATGCAAAGAAATATAAGTTCTGGTATCGAAAAATAGGTAATAGTGATTGGATCGAACGCCTCCCTCCTGCTCATGTTCTTTTCTTAAATGATTTGGTACCTAATACTTCTTATGAATATAAAGTGAAAACAATATGTACAGCCGATGCTTCTGCTTGGTCCCCTGTTTATAATTTTACAACTTTGGGCGACTTGTGTGATCGACCTACTACACTAAATAACGCAACAGCAATCACCTATAATGCAGCAACTATCACTTGGACGGCTGAAACAAACGATGTAAAATATAAGATCGCTTACAAAGAAGCGGGCACTTCTAGTTGGACGTTTCTTTGGCCTACAAACAATAATGTATCTTTAAGTGCTTTGACAAACAATACAACGTACAAATATAAAGTCAAATCGAAATGTTCTTCTAATCTTTGGACTAACTGGACAGATAAAAAAGACTTCACAACTACCGACCCACCTTCCTTCAGTAATTTTGAATTTAAAACTCAACAAGAAAATATTGGCGGAGTAAAAATTTATCCTAACCCAACAAATGATATTTTAAATATAGAATTACCAGACACAAGAATCAAAAGTATTCAAATTTTTAATGCTTTTGGACAATTGGTTAAGAGGCTAAAACTCGAAGAAAATAGATTGCTTGAAGTAGATTGTAGTTCCTTAGCTTCGGGTGTTTATATGCTAGTTGTAGAAACGGAAAAACAAGGTAAAGTATCTTCAAAATTTACGAAGCTATAACATTTTATGAACGACAATATTTTAGATCAGGAGGAGAAAAAATTTGAACCTAATAATGGAAAAAGAAAACTAAGTGGAATCATTAGGTTTTCATTGATCTACTATTTTATTTATAAATTCTTTACAGTTACTCCATCTTTAGTCAGTATTGCAGGAGGTGGTGCTATGCTATTATTTTCACTTGCTATTTTTATAATGTCTTTATTTACCTTTTGGTATAATCTTCAACAAGGGAAGTATGAATTTTCGAATAAGCCCATTAATAAAAACAGATTGCAAAGATATTGTTCCATTATAGTACTTAGCCTTATTATTTTATTATATTCTAGGCTATTGATAACATATGCTGCAAATAATCGTCAATTTAGTTTTGAATTCATTTTCGTTCTCAGCATTTTAGCATTACTTATTTATAGGGATATTTTTGAGATTCCTGAAGAAATTGCTGCAAGTGATTTTGAGGATTCAGAAACAATAGTATGAAAAATTTAGTAAGAGACATCCGCAATTGTACCGAATGTGCTTCGGAATTAGAACTGGGTCCACGACCTATAGTAGCCGTACATCCAAAAAGTAAAATTGTCATTATTGGTCAAGCACCTGGTTCGATTGTCCATAGAACGGGCATTCCTTGGGACGATAAGAGTGGCGAAAATCTACGCCGTTGGATGAACATTACAAATGAAGATTTTTATGATGCTTCTAAAATCGCTATTATCCCAATGGGCTTTTGCTACCCTGGAAAAGGGAAATCTGGAGATTTGCCTCCAAGAAAAGAGTGTGCACCGCTCTGGCATTCCCCTTTATTAAACATCTTGAAAGAAGTTGAATTAATTATCCTTATTGGCAAGTATGCTCAAGATTATTACTTAAAAAAGGAAGCAGAAAAAACACTAACAGCTACCGTCAAAAACTATAAAGCCTATCTTCCAAAATATTTTGTACTCCCCCATCCTTCTCCAAGAAATAATATTTGGATGGCAAAAAATGAATGGTTTAAAGAAGAGGTATTGCCTGCTTTAGAAAAAACGGTTACTGATATTTTGAAGTAGCTTTCAGTGCTTTAGTTCTAAAATAAAACGACAACTGTTGAAAACAGACATCTCTACATTTAGCATAAAAAAAGTTTTAAAACTATTGCTAAAATTTATTCTTTTATTTTTCATTATTGGCATTCTTCACTTGAACTATGCCATGTATTACAAGCCTGCTTTTATAAAAAAGGAAAATGGGTATTACAACAAAGATGTTTATGAACAGCTTTCTTTTTTGAAAGATGAAATGAAGAATGGAGCAGGTCTTGAAATGCAAGATTTATTTCCTGAAGGATTTATTTTTATCAACTCGCTTTATGGTTTAACTTGGGCGAATCTTATTCAAGAAGTTGATCAACAATCCTTACTTTTCAAAGAAGGCATTCACGAAATTAATTGGACATTGGAGCAAGTGAACTCCGCTCAAGGAAAAGAAATATTTAATGAATTTCTTCCTTTAGAGTATGGCGTTTTTTATAGAGGTTGGACAAATTATTTACTCGGTAAAAAATTATCGCTTCAAACTGAAAATGAAAGAGACTTAATAGAAGTGCAGACATTCATAAAAAACTGTAAAGATATTGAATTCGCAATTATTCAATCCAAGTCACCTTACTTAGAATCGTATAGAGATCAATCTTGGCCTGCTGATAATTTTGTAGCCATGGCATCTATTGCTTTGCATGATAAACTATCAATACCTAAATATCAAGCCTTCATATCAAACTGGATCGAAAAAGTAAAACAATACCTTGACCCAACGACTCAATTAATTCCTCATGCTGTTTATTCTGATACTGGAAAAACACTTGAAACGGCTAGAGGTTCTTCTCAAAGTTTAACCTTGAATTTTTTAATCGATATTGATCCTACTTTTGCGAAAAGTCAATTCAACATTTACAAAGAATTATTTCTGGATTCAAGATTTGGATTGCCTGGAATAAGAGAGTATCCTAAAAGTGATAAAGGAAGTGGCGATGTCGATTCTGGCCCTGTCATTTTAGGTATTGGTGGCTCGGCGTCTATTGTTGGACAACGTACAATGGGGAAGTTTGAAAATTGGGATAGCTATGAAGGTCTTAGAAATAGTATTGAAGGATTTGGTGCAGCTTACTCTATTAACGAAAAGAAAAAATATATTTTTGGTGCTTTGCCAATGGCAGATGCTTTTATTGCTTGGAGTAATTCGATAGAGTGCAATAGTAGTGAAGTAAAAACAACTTCTAATTGGAGATGGAAATTTCAATTGCTTTCTGTGTTTTTAGTAATTGCATTTGGATATTTTATTTTTAGGAAGTGAGTCAGCTTATTATTCAAAATGTTTTCGATCGGAGACCGACTTATAAGATACTGTATTCGAAGACTACAGCTAGTACGTTTTTTGCCCAACAAAAAAATGTCAGGCAATTTGACATTACCTGACATTTTAAAAAAGCTATTTAAAAGCTTCCTATGAAAACAAGTTTTGTAACTTCATTGCTACGCCCATATCGCCAGACACTTTGATTTTACCTGTCATGAAGGCAGACATAGGATTTAAGTCACCACTTACGAGTGCTTTAAAATCGTCCATAGTTACATTAACTGTACAATCAGCATCTTTGTTTTCAGATGAAACGGTATTCGCATCACCTTTACCATCTAAAAATATTTGTTGGTCGTCACCAAAGTCAAACTTAAGTGTTGAACCAAGAGGTGCTGCTTTACCAGCCATTGTAGATACTGATTCTAGAATAGTTTCTAAACTCATGATTTCTCCGTTTTTATTATTATTAGAATTATTTTCTTTTGTAGCGCCATTTGATGTCGCGTTCTGTCCATTAGACGATGACTTTACTTTTTTGTCACCCTTACTTGCTGCGGCATATGTTTGTTCGTCGATTACCATTTTGGCAATGATTTCCCGCATAATTTCGGACGTTCCCCCTCCTATCGTTCCTATTCTTGAATCTCTAAAAGCACGGGCAATTTTGTATTCTTCCATATATCCATACCCTCCAAAACATTGTAGGCACTGCGTTACCACTTTATCAGATAATTCGGAAGTCAGTAGTTTTGCCATTGAACATTCCTTTACCGCATATTGACCATCGTTATGTAATCGAGCGCAATGATACACAAAATATTTGGTAGCTTCAATTTCTGAAGCTAATTGTGCTACTCGATGCCTCAATACTTGAAAGCGATTTATCTTTCGACCAAAAGCGTCTCTTTCCGACATATATTGTAAGGTATAAGCTAAGGTACCTTCACAAGCACCTATAAAACCAACCGCTCCTGCTAGACGTTCTAACTGCAGTCCACCCATCAAATAATAAAAACCTTGTCCCTCTTGTCCAATTAAGTTTTCGATAGGCACTTTTACATCATCAAAATTTAATTCAGCAGTATCAGAAGCATGCCAGCCTAATTTATTTAGTTTTCGTGCTTCTACACCAGGCGCATTTCGATCAATAATCAACAAACTTACTCCTGCAGGACCTGCATCAGGATCTGTCTTAACAACAGCAATTAAAAAGTCTCCATAAACACCATTGGTGATAAAGGTTTTTGCACCATTAACAATATAATGATCTCCATCTCTTATTGCTTTAGTTTGAATGTTGGCTACATCTGAACCAGCACCAGGTTCGGTAATTGCTATAGAGCACACCCAATCACCAGAGATTGCTTTGGATAGGTATTTTTCTTTCTGAAAGTCATTTCCGTACTTATGTATATAGGTAGAAGCCATAAATTGTTGTACCGTAATCATCGCCGCAAAACCACCAGAATGACACTTAGAAACTTCTTCAATAAACGCTACAGAATAGAAAAAATCTGCATCTACTCCTCCATACTTTTCAGGATAGTTTAAACCAAGGTATCCCATATCTCCAAACTTCTTCATCACCTCTTTAGGTATACGTCCATCTTCTTCCCATTGATCAATATTTGGATGTACTTCTTTCGCCAAAAAATCTTTGAGTCCTTGACGGAATAAGTCATGTTCTTCTGTAAAGTAGTATGATTTTTTATTCATTGTATTATAATTCTAGTTGTTTAAAGTTTAAAAACATCTCCTGCTAAACGTTGACCACCATCAATATAAATTGTTTCACCAGTTATATAAGCGGATAAAGGACTAGCTAAAAAGATACCTAAATTAGCAACTTCTTCGATTTCGCCTAAGCGTTTCATTGGTATAGTATCTGAAATACCTTTTACCAATTCAGGCGGATATTGTTTCAATCCTGTCGAACGAATAATACCTGGTGCAATGGCATTGATGCGGATATTATGTTTACTCCATTCTACGGCTAAGGTTTTGGTAAGGTTATCTACCCCTGCCCTAGCAGCTCCTGTATGTGCCATCCCTGGAAAGCCTCTAAAAATATTGGCAATGATGTTGATAATAATACCCTCCTTTTGAGGAATGAAAAAATGTTTGGCAGCAGCCTGTGTCATATACCAAGTTCCATTGAGGTTGTTGTTGATGACAGCATTCCAACCTTTAGGCTTGATATCTTCTGCTAGTGAAGGAAATTGACCTCCTGCATTATTGAATAAAATATCGAGACGACTGTATTTTTCTTTGATGAAGATCATCATTGCTTCTACCGTTTCCAAATCTCGGATATCGCAAGTATGATAAACGCATTCGCCAAACTTTGCTAATTCGGCAGCTGCTTCTTTTAATTTGTCTTCTTTTCGAGAAGCTATAATTACTTTTGCTCCGTACTTCAAACAATCTTCAGCAATCGCATATCCGATACCGCTTCGTCCTCCTGTTACTAATATGACTTTATCTTTTAACAGTTCTTTATTATACATTAAGTAAAGAATTATTCATTATTAATTGATTGATCATTAATTATTTTCTCCAATAGTTCTTGGTTTTAAAATTAATAAATCAATAATTTCATATCTACCTTAAAATTACAAATTGCTCTGTTTGAACTTGTTCTTTTTTTACTGCACGTAAATGATACGTTCCAATTGCTAATGAAGTGATATCAATTTTATTATTTTGGAGCGTCGTCAAAAATAAAACACGTTTTCCGAGGTTGTCGATAATTTCAAAATAATCGAACGCTTGACCTTTTAGATTGACTTCAATAAAGTTTTGAGTTGGGTTTGGGAAAACAGCTATTTGGTTTTCTTCTTTTATTTCAACGACATTTGTTGCTAAGGGTTCAAGTTCAAATCTCATCATATCCTTTTTGTTTCCTTCATTTGCTTCGCCACAAGTGAAGTAAACATAATTGTCGATCACAAAAGAACCAGGTGCCCAACGTCCACCACCTGGATGTGCTTCTAGTTCGACCCAAGTATCTGTCTCTGGTGTATATTCCCAAAATTCTCCTGTCGGTAAATTCCCATGATTTTCACCTTGACCACTTAAAATGTATCCTTTACCATTATACGAAAACTGCGTGCCTGCTACTCGACCTTGTGACGGTAAATTGTCCAGTGCATCCCAAACATCTAATACAGGATCATAACGATAAAAATCATTATAAATATTCGCACCACTATGACCAAAACCTGCATATACAAAATCACCTATTGTAAAATAGTAAGGATGATGTCTGCCTGAAGCTGGGAAGTTTGGTTGTTGTGTCCATGTATCTGTAGCGATGTCATATTCCCACCAATCATTCATATCGCCGACAATTCCATTATTACCTAAGCCAACATATAGTTTATTGTTCAGTTCTAAAAAAGCAGGATGATATCTTGGATTGCAAGGACAACTTGCTTTCTCTGTCCAAGAGTCGGTAATTGGATCATATTCCCACAAGTCGTTCAGTGCATCTGAATCACTACTTCCGAACCCCATATATGCTTTTCCGCCTGTTGCTACTCCATAAGCAAAACCACGAGCTGGACCAGGAAAATCTGCCATTTGTTCCCAAGAATCTGTAGTTGGATCGTATTTAAATACTTCATCAGAAACACCTCCTCCTAGATTATCTCGATCACCTGTAGCTAAGTAACCAAAACCATCTATTGAAAAGGTAACAGGATGATGACGAGAAAAGATTCCAATTGGCAAATTAGCCACTGTTTCCCATTGAGCGAATAGCGCTGAAAAGCTAATGCATAAAACCGTAATTAGAGTAATTGTGTTTTTCATTTATTTAATTTTTTTTATTTTGACTTAATTCTTTTTGCGTACATAAACGCCTTTCTTCAATTTCGCAACCGTGTCTCCTTTTTCGTCTTTTATCTCGACATGAAACGTATATGTGTTTTTACCAATACGATCAATTTCCTCTTTTATTGCTTGAAGTTTTTCTTTTGATACTTCGAATATCGCTGTTACTTTTCCTTTTCCTGGTTTCAAAAAATCAATACAACCCGACTTGTCCCAAACGATGTAGTCTTTGCCTAAGTTGGTGATTAAAATAAACATATAAAAGGGATCACACATGGAGTACAAAGAGCCACCAAAATGAGTGCCTACTAAATTTTTATTGTACCACCTCAAATTCATGACCACCTCAAACCTTGTCATATCTTCTGAGTAATCAGCTATTTTAATACCCGCCCCAAGGTACGGAGGATACATATTTATGCGTCTGATTAATTTTTTAAAATTCGTCATTAATTTTGCACTAATCGTTTATTCGCCTTTCCAAACTGCTGGACGTTTTTGGCGAAAGGCCATCATTCCTTCTTGAGCATCTTTTGTTTGTATTGTTTTCATCAACATATCTCGTAGATAAGTGTGATGTTCTTGTGTACCAGTGGTTTTTATTTTGTCGTAGGCTTCCAGTCCCATGCGAATGGCAGTGGGCGAATTTTGTTTTATTTCTGCTAAAAGATTATTGACTGTTTTGTCTATTTCTTCTGAAGTCGTCATGTGGGTAACTAAACCAAAATCGACAGCTTTTTCGACAGTCAAATTATAACCTCTGATGCACCAGTCTAATACTTTTCGAGCAGGCATCACTTCCATCAAACTCGCCATTACTTGATATGGGAATAAGCCTCGTTTTACTTCTGGTAAAGCTAGTTTGATTCCTTCATTGGCAACCACATGCGTTGCGCCACTTAAAAATAAAAATCCACCAGCATAGACATTCCCTTCCACTTTAACAATGCAAGGCTTATATAGTTTATTAAAGAGTTCGCCAATTAATATTTCACTTTCAGTAGTAGGCACTGTAGAATTGTGTTCTTCAGTCATCCCCATAAATGCCTTAAGGTCTGCACCTGCGCAGAAGACATCCCCATTTGCGTCAATCACTACTGCCCATACTCCATTATTCGTTTTAGCATATGTAAGCGCGTAGGCCAGTTCATTGACTAGAACAGGATTGAGCGCATTCTTTTTCTTTGGTCGATTTAAGGTAATGGTGAGGATGTGATCTACTTCACTTATTTCAAGATAAGCAAATGTTTGTTCGTGAAAGGTAGATGTTTGTTCTGTTGTAAAATACATTTCTATTTGTTAAGTTTTTCCTACTCTTTTTCTTTTTGAGTATTGTTCACCAATTCTGGTGTTCATTAGTTCGTCCCAAATAAAAGAGATAAAACCAAAATTTTTTCCATCATCTAAATAATGATGATTCATATGATGGCGCTTGTAACGTTGGAATAATTCGTTTTTAAAATTGTATTCATGTGTAGCGTAATGCAACCAATCATACATGACATAACAGGTAACCATTCCCGCCATATAAGCATTGACATAAGTCGCTCCAAGTAGCAAATAAAACACACCGTAAAAAATAAAAAGTGCTGGAATCGTTATTTCTAATCCAACTAAAATGAACCGCTTGTCATTTGGATAGTCATGGTGTCCATGATGAATGCCATACATTAATTTCTTGCCAAAATCGCTTGAAGCTTCGTAATGCAATACGTAACGGTGCGCAAAATACTCAAAGCATGACCAAAAAACAAAAGCGGAGATAAAGAAAAGTGAAAAATAAAGTAGATTAATGTGCAGTACGGCTAAAGAGTAATAAGTCAGAGCTATTGAAATGGGTGAATAGATATACATCGGAATATGCACATTAGCTATTCGTTCTACACCTATGACTCGTTCTTTTTTAACCGATTCGGGCATATCTTTATTGGAGACGAATAGTTTTTCCTTGTGGTACATAATTTAGAAGTTTAATCTACTTTGACAAGCAATACACCTGCCTCGATATTTTCGCCTTCTTCGACATATACTTCATCTACTTTTCCATCTTCATCTGCTACAATTGTGTTTTCCATTTTCATAGAAGATAAAACGACTAGCCCATCACCACTCTTTACCTTTGCTCCTGATTGTACTAAAACTTTTACAACTTGCCCTGGCATTGGAGCGGCGTAGCCGCCTTTTATTTTTACTTCTTCAATTGCTGGAAAGCGAGGTTTCAGTTGTACTTTTATCTGTCCGAATTTTGGATGGTGTACAAAGTAAGATTCCTCTTTGTTGGCAATAGTGCATTGGTAAGTCATTCCATCTAGTATGAACTTCACTTTCGTTTGATCAGTATTTAAGAGTTGTACTTCGTGTGTCTTTTCACCGATCAAAATTTCAAAATGCTCTTTTTGTTTTCGATAGTTTACAGTTATTTCTTCTTCACCAAACAAATAGGATTCTGCTTGATGCTGATAAAAATTACTTCGCCACGTAGAAGGTATTTGTTGTAACAAGCTGCGATTAGCATCTCGTTCTGACCATCGTTTTAGACACACAGCTAATGCTGCTATTGGATGAAAATTGGTTTTATTTTTTCCGACAGCACTCGTATCAATTTTATTTTTAATAAAATGCGTATCGTATTTTCCTGCAATAAAATCCTCCTGCTGCATGAGGTGAATCAAGAAGTCTTGATTAGTCGTCATGCCTAGACAAACGAGGTTACGCAAGGCATATTCCATTTTACGAATGGTACTCAAGCGGTCTTTGCCATGTGCAATTACCTTTGCAATCATCGGGTCATAATAAATCGAAATTGCAGAGCCACTTTCAATTCCTGTATCAAATCGCAAACCTTCCACTAGTGGTTTTTCCCATGCTAAGATATCGCCTGTCACTGGTAAAAAATCATTTGCAGGATCTTCTGCATAGAGGCGACATTCTAGAGCATAACCATTGGGTGAAAGATCAGCTTGTTTAATTTCTAATGGCTGACCGTCTGCGACTTCGATTTGAAGTTGTACCAAATCTAAACCTGTTATCATTTCTGTAACGGGATGCTCAACTTGCAAACGAGTATTAACTTCTAAAAAGTAAAATTCATCTTTGCCGACTAGGATAAACTCAACCGTTCCAGCATTATCATACTCTATAGCCTTGGCTGCATTTACGGCTGCCTTGCCCATTTCGTCTCGCAGTTTTTTTGTCATTACCGACGACGGACTTTCTTCTACTACTTTTTGGTAACGTCGTTGGATAGAACATTCTCGTTCTAAAACATGAATCGCATTTCCGTGCTTATCGCCAAAAATTTGGAATTCAATATGACGTGCAGATGGAAAGTATTTTTCGATAATTAATTCATCATCACCAAAACTAGATTGCGCTTCTCTCTTTGCTGCTGCAATCGCATCTTTTACCTCGGCCGCTTTATGAACGATGCGCATTCCTTTTCCGCCACCACCTGCTGTTGCTTTTAGCAATACAGGAAAACCTATTTCTTTTGCTGCTTTTGACAAGGTCTCTACCGATTGATCACTTCCTTGGTAACCAGGAATAATAGGCACCTCCGAATCTTTCATAATCGTCTTTGCCTTCGACTTTGATCCCATCAAATCAATCGCTTTTGGATGGGGCCCAATAAAAACGATTCCTTCATCAATACATCGTTGTGCAAAGTCTTTATTTTCGGATAAGAAACCAAAGCCAGGGTGAATCGCATCGGCTCCCGATCGTTTTGCTGCTTCAATTATTTTTTCAGCGACTAAGTACGATTCTGAGGGTTGACTCGCTCCTATATGTATGGCTGTATCTGCTTGGTGTACAAATGGGCTATTGCGGTCTGCATCTGAATAAACCGCTATACTTTCGATACCCATTTGTTTACAGGTTCGGATAATACGGCTGGCAATTTCGCCTCTATTTGCTATTAATACAGATTTTATCATGAACTTTTTTTTAATCAAAATTGAAATAAAAATGAAAATGAAAAAATGTATTAATTTTCACTTTCATTTTAATTTTTATTCCACGCTACATTCTAAAGACGCCGTAATTTTCACTGCCTTTAATTTCTTTATTGTTGACCACAGCTAGACAAATAGCTAGGTAGTTTCGAGTCTCGCGCGGATCGAGAATTCCATCATCCCAAATTTGTCCAGTTGCATAAAAAGCGGTGGATTGTTTTTCGACATCTTTCATCATATACTGTCGCATTTGAGCCGACTGTTCTTCGTCGAAAGGGATACCTGCTTTTCGAGCTGCTTCTCGCTGAATGATTTCCATTACACCTGTTAATTGTTCAGGGCCCATGACTGCAATTTTTGCATTGGGATAAGCGAAGATAAACCGAGGATCGTAAGCTCTACCATTCATTGCATAGTTTCCTGCACCATAAGACGCCCCCATCATTATAGTAATTTTTGGAACATCTGTATTCGAAACCGCATTAATCATTTTTGCGCCATTCTTTATAATGCCACCTTCTTCGTATTCTCTCCCAACCATAAAGCCTGTTATATTTTGTAAAAATATAATCGGCACATTATTCTGATTACATAACTGTATAAAATGCGTTCCTTTATTTGCTGACTCCGAAAATAAAACGCCATTATTTGAAATGATGCCAACAGGGTAACCATGTATTTCAGCAAACCCAGTAACTAAGGTTGAACCATAAAGAGGTTTAAATTCGGAAAAGCGAGAACCATCTACAATGCGAGCTATTATTTCTCGAGCTTCTATTGGTTTTTTAATATCGGGAGATAAAATCCCTAAGATTTCATCCGCATCATAGAGTGGTTCTTCTATTTTTTTATTTGGCGTAAAGTGAGTATTTGGTGCTTTTAGTGTTTCCATAATTTCACGTGCCATACGAATCGCATCCAACTCATCTTCGGCCATGTAATCAGAGACACCAGACACCTTACTATGCATTGCTGCACCACCAAGAGATTCATCATCGACTACTTCATTAGTCGCCATTTTCACGAGTGGAGGGCCAGCCAAAAATACTTTTGCTTTGTCTTTTACAAAAATGGAATAATCAGACATACCAGGTACATAAGCACCACCGGCTGTACTGTTTCCAAAGACAACAGAAATTGTAGGAATTCCTTTTCGAGAACGTTGAGTGATGGCTTTAAAACTTTCGCCACCATAATTAAATATTTTCGCTTGCTCAGGTAAATTAGCTCCTGCGGATTCGACTAGATTGACAACAGGCAATTCATTTTCCATGGCGATATCGCTGAGGCGCAAACTTTTTTGTAGCGTTGCATAATCTACTGAACCACCTTTATTAGTTCCTACATTAGAAATAGCCATACACAATCGTCCGCTAATAAAACCGATGCCGCCAACGGTAGTGCCACCAGGTCCAAACCCTTTTCCACCAAGACCAGCTAATGGTAATAATTCAAGAAAAGGAGCATCCTGATCGAGGAGTAATTCTAGGCGTTCTCGGGCAAGCATTTTACCTCTTTCTTTCGCACGATTGATATGTCTTTCTTTACCTTGAAAAAGGCTTTTCTCCATATGCTCTGCTAGCTCTTTGAGTAGCGCTGTCATCCCTTCATAATTTTCAATATACTGGGCTGACTTTGTATTAACTTTAGTTTTTAATATTTGCATTAGTTTGCTGGATACTTTCTATGTTATGAATACCTTTTTCGGTTAGGTGAGGAACGACTAGATTCCAGACAGCTTTACGAGCCATTGCTATACTTGGTTTTTTCTCTCCACGAATAACAGACTGAGCAATCCAAAAGTTTAAAATCATCCAAACAGTATGTGCTAATTGGTAATAAGAACCTTTTATTAATTCAGGTTTCATATTGCCTGTTCCGACAGAATAGTCGATGACTGCCTTCGTATAAGCTATGTTAGTGTCAATAAAATTTCGGTGTAATTTTGCAATCTTTGGATAGGATCGAATGACATGAACGGTGTCAAGATAAAAAAAGCAATAACGCATTGCTAAACCTAAAAGAGGTTCAATTTGTAAGTTGATATTATCAAAAGAGGGAATCATCTGCATACCGCTCAAGATACTTTCTCGCTCCTCTTCCATTTGTCGAAAGGCTTCTTCTATAATAAAATCTTTATTTTTGTAGTGATAAGCTAAATTGCCTGTACTGATACCAAGTTGTTCAGCAATATCTCTTAGGGTTATATTGTTTACGCCTTTCTCATTAAACAACAGAACAGCAGCTTCTACAATCTTCTGTTTAGTAGAACTCATAGGTGTATTATTTTAATTAATTCAAATTTAGAACAAAAAACCTAAAAAAGAAAGAATTTTAGAACAGATTTTCTAATTTAGTGTGTCAAACTGTTTGAGAAAGTATATTAAGTACATTGTAAATTAAATTAGTTCTTTTTTTTGGTCGAGGCTATTTTGGATAAAGTTGAGGCATTTTTTG
>JAHDIP010000068.1 GCA_020630735.1 Saprospiraceae bacterium
ACCATTACTTAAGTAATATAAGCATTTTTAAGGTCATTATCCATAGGACTCTGGAATCTCTGCTGAATCAGGTACAACAACTTCATCTGTAGGAGAAGAAGGCGAATTGAGTCGATGTTGAAAACGATGAAGTGAACGAATGCCTTCATCATCCATTATTTGATTAAAGACAACTTGTAAGAGTGGCGTATTGATGCCCACAGAATCAGAAATTTCACGAAGTGCTTCTCTTGTTTTTCCACCTTTACAGAGGTCAAAAACGGTACGAATACCTACCGAACGAAGATTATCAATATCGTTTTTGGCATAACATAATAACTTCGCTTGCCCGATCCAATCTAAAAGCTGACGAGCGCCAAAAGGTGTTTCGATGAGTAATTCTGTTAAGCTAGCAGTTGCTAAATTTTGTGCATTATCAATACCCATTTCTTGTAAGCGTTCTTTGTGTTGCATACTCATTCCTTCGATACGATAAAGCGACAATTCTTTTTCGTTTAGGTCATCAGGATTCACAAAGTTTTTATAAAAATTGATTAGGTATTGCATGATTCGTTCAGGAAACATTCCCGTAAGGAAAGCAATAACAGGTAAGGTATTTAATAAACCAAAAGAGGCACTTGCATCTCTACTCAAAAAGAAAGAAAAAGCTAATGCCACACTAGCTGCTAGTATTATTCGAATACCTGCACTATAGTATACATTGGGAGACAAATCATAAGCGATAAGTCGACGGATAATATTCTGCGAAGACCAAATAAAACTCCCCATAAATGCCCACGATAAAACGGAAAGACTTTTACGCATCAGACCTACTCCACCTTCACCAAAAGAAGCACCTTCTAAAAACAGGCTTTCCTTTAATCCGATAGTAAATTCACTGGCAAACATAAAAAATGTAATAGCAAAAAAGCAAATTAAAAAAGCAAAACCTACAGGTAAAATATATTTGGCGGGAGAGAGTGTATCTCTAACTGTTCTACTTGACCCAATGCCCATTTCTTTTAATGCCTTGCTATATTCACGTTCTTTATTTGGCATCATAAAATAGAAAAAAGTCAACGCTGTAAGCGGCATAAAACCACTCACGATCACAACGATAAGAGATTTACTAGCTATAGATAAGGTGCTCAGTCCTTCAAAAAATAATAGTGTCATAGTCTGTTTGTTTCGTAATGGGGCTAAAACAATTAAAATGATAATTTAAATAAAAGTCAAAATGCGTATAACTCTGGATTTGAGTTTTTAATTTTTATTTACATTTTAATTTTGCCTTTAAGATAGAACGGTATCTTTTTAGATAACAATATCCATTTTCATAGGAAAGTTACGAAAAATAATTAAAATGGATTACTGATGGGTATGTTCTTAAGTTTCTGATAGTGTAGAACACAACCACTACGCATCCTCAACTGTTTGTAAATTGAAGGCTTTTTTAGCTTTTTAAAACCGTACTTTATTTAGGTTGTAAACCAAAGTTAAACAGGCTCTTAATAGCAGTCCCAATAGAACATTACTTTTGAAAAATCTTTTTTCTCCAAGTCTTCTTGGCGTATGAAGAAGTTACCGACCCCCATATCGCCCCAAGAAATATCAAACTCAGGATCAGAGTCTATTTGTAGTAATAAAAGCATTGGTTCATCTGCAGATCGAGGGTCATATTGTGTAAAATAAGCATAGCCTCCAATCTTGTGCCCTTTTGCAGATACTTGGCGGGTATACTCATCTTTTATATCCCATTCTCTATCTCCAAATTGTTGGAAAAACTCCTCACCAAACTCTGAGTCAAATAATATATCAGAAATTGGGAGTACTTCTTCTGTAGTTCTAAACTCAATCGGATAAGCTGCATTAGGTAATAAAGGCGAATAATCGTAAGTTGGTAGAAAAGAAAAATCAACAACAATATTCGTTTCGTCTCGATCTATTTCTTCGAAATAAAGCACTCTAAATTTATCCTGATTGGTCATATCTTCGAGGTCAAGCCCGTGCATATCATCATCCGAAATATAAAATTGGAGAATGCCTTTATCTGGATAAGGAGCGAGTGGAGGAATATCTTCAAAATTGAGCTGACACAAAAAGAGCAGGGGTCTTCCATCAGTATCTGTAGGATAATCAACTGATTTGGGCAGGTATGGATTACCGCCTATTCTACTTGCCCACCAATCTATGGTAAACGATTTTCGTGGACTTGCCTTAATAAATGTTTTTGTTGTGTTGAAGACCTTGTTCCGGAAAGGCCTTAATTCTTCCGGGAGGTCGATTTCTATTGCCATTAGAGATCTTTTAATCTTTTTTAGCTACGGTTAAAAAAATATTAAGATAAATTTCCCTTAAAGTAAAAACATATCTGATGATCTTGCAAGTGTTTTTCTATTTTTTTTTCGCTTTTTTTCAAAAATACACGTAAAACAGAAAGACATTACAATGAAGTTGTTTAAGAATGTGTTCTGAGCTTAGTTGTAAGTGCTTGATTTCTAGAACGAAGCTCCTTTTCTTTTTCATAGCCATAGCTATGGAAATTAAAAATTCAGTATCTATCTGTAGATCTTTTTTATGCTATAATATGCTGCTCAATATCCTTTTTTTTATAAAACAAGAAGGCATTATACATTAAATCCTTTGTATTATAAACTTAATACTCCTTTGAATGGTTACAAGATAGTGCTATTTTTCAAATAATAATCAGCGACTTTTATACAATAACAATATTTATGGATTCAGGTTTACGAAAGGTGATTTTTGGAGTATATGCAATATTGGCGGTCTTAAGTGTTTATTTCTGCTTCCAACTCAAATTTTCCTTCGATTTTGAGCAGTTTTTTCCCACAGGTGACCCTGATTTAGTCTTCTTCAAAGACTTTATTGAAGATTTTGGTGCAGATGATAATTTTTTATTAGTAGCTGTAGAGCGAAAAGAAGGTGTTTTTGAACAAGATTTTTTAGAAAAATTTCATGACTTTACTCTAAAAACAAGAGATCTAGATCATGTTGTAGAAAGTCAATCGCTCACTAAAATTTCTTATCCTCTAAAAACACCATTCACGATTACCACTATTCCTGCAATTCATATAGATAAACCAAGTAAATACGCTAAAGACCGAGAACGAATATTAAAGGATGAACGTTTCGTTTACAACTTTATCAATCCCGATGGTACAGCACTTGTTGTTTTACTCAAAACAGTAAATAGTATACAACTTACCCAAGCAGAAGAATTAATGAACGATTTAGTCCCACTATTGGAAAGTTACCAATTTGATGATTATCATCTCATGGGGCGGGCGCATTTTCAGAAAGAGTTGGTAGCTATGCAAAAGAGAGAAATAACAGTCTCTGCATTGGTTTCTGGTTTTTTGGTTTGTTTGATCATGTTTTTGATTTTTAGGCAACCCATGGGTATTCTTATTTCGCTTGTTTCAATAGGTCTAGGAATGCTACTCTTTTTAGGATCTCTAGGTGCTTCAGGTAGAGAACTAAATGCGATGGCTGCTCTTTATCCTGTTTTGATGATTATTGTTGGTACTTCCGATGTTATACATATTATGTCGAAGTACATCGACGAACAACGCAAGGGAATAAGTAGAAAAGATGCTATTCGGACAACAGTAAAAGAAATCGGTCTGGCTACCTTGCTGACCTCTATAACGACTTCAGTTGGTTTTGCCACTTTGCTTACAAGTCGCATTATACCTATTCGTGATTTCGGAATCAATTCGGCGATTGGTGTTTTGATTGCATATATTACGGTGATTACCTTTACGACAGCAGCTATGTCTATGTACGATGCCGATGATTTAATTAAGCGCGGAAAAGGACAAGTTTTTTGGGATAACTTAATGACAAAAATGTATACCCTTACCAAAAATAACCCTATACGAGTTGCCCTTGGTGCTTTTGCGTTTTTACTCGTTTGTCTTTTGGGTATTTCTATGATTACAACTAATTATACCATCATCAAAAATATGCCGAATGGTAAAAAGATAACAGCTGATTTTCGCTACTTCGAAAAAAACTTTACAGGATTCCGACCATTGGAGTTTGCTGTTTTTGCAGAAGGAGATTATAAGGCAGATGATTATGAAGTACTCAAAGAAATTGATAAAGTAGAACAACATTTACATACCTTCCCTCCTATCAAAGCGATTAGTTCAGCTACCGCAATTTATAAAAGCATCAACCAGATGCATAAAAACAATAAATTGGAAGCCTA
This sequence comes from Saprospiraceae bacterium, assembly GCA_020630735.1. GTDB lineage: Bacteria > Bacteroidota > Bacteroidia > Chitinophagales > Saprospiraceae > JAHDIP01. Next base: position 4,214 of record JAHDIP010000068.1, read on the forward strand.
CCAACTTCCGAAGGATAAAAAGACATTTGATAAGTATAAAAAATTAGCAGACAAAGTACCTCAACAAAATGTAGATATACTTATCAGTAAGGATAAAAAGAAGGCACGTATTTCTTCTCGTATTCTGGATATGGGAGCAGATACGGTTCAAGGTACAGGAAAAGACATTGATCAATGGATTACTAAAAATACAAATCCTAATGTAGCTACTTTTCGAAGAACAGGTACAGGATTGATCATTGATAAAAACGCAGAATATGTGCGCCGAAATTTGATACAAGGTCTAGGCTTAGCTATACTGATTGTAAGTACGATGATGGCACTGCTGTTCAGAAACATTCGGATGTTATTAATTTCTCTCATCCCCAATGTATTCCCACTTTTAGTAGCCGGTGCCATGCTTGGCTTCATGGGAATCGAATTGGAAGCAGGTGTATCTATTGTCTTTGCAATTGTCTTTGGCATCGCAGTGGATGATACCATTCATTTTTTGAGTAAATATAAGCTGGCTAGAAGTGCAGGAAAAACTATAGATGATGCTTTACTCGTAACGTTTACAGAAACAGGCAAAGCTATTTGTTTGACGAGCATTATTTTATTTTTTGGTTTCTTAGTCATGCTTTTTTCTATACACCCACCTAGTGTAACAATTGGATGCTTGATAAGCGTAACTTTATTCAGCGCGCTATTTAGCGACCTTCTTTTGATTCCTATACTTATTCGCTGGTTGATGAAGGAATAAACTTGTTGTAGAGAATAATGTCAAAAGTAGGTAATACGGATACATACAATGTTATCCTCACAACAAGCCTATTGTATCTGTAACAAATATTTTAAAAATCGGTTTGGGAATTATTTTCGGTTTTCTCAATAAATTTTTAGGGATGGCCTCTACTTAGTAGAATGCGTTTGCTGGGATAAATAAAATCGGTAAGTGGGATATTTTTTATACTGCTTAGGATCGGTTAGGATGTGGGTCCGTAGAAATAAAATAATTCGTTCTACTTGGGAATAAGACAACACTCGATATAATACAAGTGTTTCTAAATGTTTCATAAAAGAAACGATTACTAAAAACATAAGCTTTTCCATTGGGTTGGTTTTTTTGAAAAATTTGTTTCTAGTAATCTTTTATCTTATATAATGTTTGTTTTCGATTAAATAATTAGAATTGAGCTTTTATCAAGCTATAAAATCGGATAAATTGGAATGGTATATATAAGACGCTTTGAAGGACCGTTTTGTTATTATCATTTTGTTAAATGATTTCTTTTTATTGTTAAATTAAGTTAATTGTCGCCTTTTCTACAAAGTAAGTTGTTTTCACACCAACAATAACAACATGTGTTCGACTTTATTGTAATAACATTAAGCAAAGTAGATACTTCTTTAAGATCATTTAAAACTAAATTTAAAGAGCTGCCATTTTTTTTCTAATTTTGCCAATCTTTTTAAAGATAAAAGAGTAAACTAAATCAAAGAAGTCATTCAACTATAAATATAAAATAATAATGAAAAAAGATTTTCTAAAGAAGCTTGGCCTCAAAGCTAAAAATAATGGAACAAGTACAGGACTAAAATCCTCTGCCTCTTCCAAATATATCGAATCAAGATCTCCTGTTGATGGTGCATTGATCGGTAGTGTGAGTGTTACCACCAAAAAGGAATACGAACGAGTAATCAAAACTGCTCAAAAAGCATTTACAACTTGGAGAACGGTTCCTGCTCCTAAAAGAGGTGAAATCGTTCGCCAATATGGAGATGCATTACGTGAAAACAAAGAGGCTCTTGGTCGCTTAGTATCTTACGAAATGGGAAAGAGTCTACAAGAAGGTTATGGTGAAGTACAAGAAATGATTGACATCTGCGATTTTGCAGTAGGTTTATCTCGTCAGTTATATGGTTTGACGATGCACTCGGAGCGTCCAAGTCACCGTATGTACGAACAATGGCACCCACTTGGTGTAGTTGGTATTATATCAGCTTTCAACTTCCCTGTTGCTGTTTGGGCATGGAACTCCATGATCGCTATGGTATGTGGTGATGTTTGTATCTGGAAGCCTTCTGAAAAAACACCATTATGTAGTATTGCTTGTCAAAATATTTTTCACAAGATATTAAAAGCAAACAAAGTTCCTGAAGGTGTTTGTTGTATAGTAAACGGTGATTACATGGTTGGTCAATACATGACACACGATCAGCGTATTCCATTAATTTCTGCTACAGGTAGTTCTCGAATGGGTAAAATTGTAGGTGCTACTGTTGCAGCTCGTTTGGGTCGTTCTTTACTGGAGTTGGGCGGAAACAATGCCATCATCATAACACCAAACGCGAATATGGATATCGTTATTCCAGGTGCTGTATTTGGAGCTGTTGGTACCGCTGGACAACGTTGTACTTCTACTCGTCGATTGATCATTCACGAAAGTATCTACGATAAAGTAAAAAAGGCTTTAGTAAAGGCGTACAAGCAAATCAAAATTGGAAATCCTCTTTTACCAACCAACCACGTTGGGCCACTTATTGATAAAGATGCAGTAGAAAATTACTTAGACTCTATTAATAAAGTAAAAGTAGAAGGTGGAAAGTTTGCAGTAACTGGTGGTGTGTTGAAAGGTAGAGGTCTTTCTAGTGGTTGCTATGTAAAACCTTGTATTGCTGAGGTTGAGAATAAATTCCAAATTGTACAGCACGAAACCTTTGCTCCTATTTTATATTTAATGAAATACAAAAATTTAAGTGAAGCCGTTGCCATGCAAAATGATGTACCTCAAGGTCTTTCTTCTGCAATTATGACAGACAGTATCAGAGAAGCTGAATTGTTCCTTTCTACTGCTGGTTCTGATTGTGGTATTGCCAATGTAAATATCGGTACAAGTGGTGCTGAAATTGGTGGTGCATTCGGTGGAGAAAAAGAAACTGGTGGTGGTCGTGAAAGTGGATCTGATGCTTGGAAAGCATATATGCGTCGTCAAACAAATACGATCAATTATAGTACGGACTTACCATTAGCACAAGGTATTAAATTTGATTTCTAAAAAAATTAGAAGATAAGATATTCTATAAGGTCGCTTAATTGATTTTAAGCGGCCTTCTTTTTTTCGTTCAACTCTCGTTTATTCTTCAAATCCATATTGATCAAAACAGCCATGAAAGCAAAAAAGAAAGGACCAACCTTATCTGTTTCAATCATATCATTTATCAACAATAAACTATCAATAATGACAATCGACAAAACAGCAACCATGATGATGCGTTTCCGATTAATATTTGATGTTTCGTGGTAAATTGTTTCAGCTTTTATAATGGTATAAAAACACAACACTAAAAAAATAAATAAGCCTACAAATCCCTGCTCTACCAAAGTCATCAAATAATAACTATGCACACCTGACTTCTCAGGGTTATCACTTACATAAGTTCTAAAACTACTTACAGTATATGATTTATAAAAAAAATAAAAATTACCTGGGCCAAATCCTAGCCACGGTTTTGCGTTCACCATATGCCCTCCTGCTACCCAACGGTAAACTCGTTCCATTGTAGAAATATCTTCCATATTATAAGTAGCCTCTACAAGGTTATCAAATTTAGTATGCGTTACTGTTCGTTCAAAGTTTGGGGCATAATCTAGATATTTATTATTGGAAGCAACGTAATGAACACCGACAATGGAAGCAATGATTGTAACAAAGACTGCTAACTTTGTCAATCGAAATTGAATAATAAAGTACGTACCAAATGCTATAAGAATCGCTACATAAGCTGCTCTTGTAAATGACAATTGTATGGCGACCAAAAATAAAGGAATACTTAAAATGATCAACCACCATTTCACAGACCAGCGTTCGTACCAATAATGTGCAAAACACAAGAAAGGAAAAAACAAAGCCATTATGGAGGCATAAGCAACATGGTTTCGATAGAATGGTCCCAAAACAAAGTGCACTTCTTTAAATGAAAATCCATGTGCCGAGTGTCGAATCATCACAACAAAAACGGTAAATACTAAGGAACTAAATACACACCAGAAAAATGTGCGAAAGTGTTTTTCTTCTTTCAAAAAGAAGCCTGTTATGAAAAAGAAAGCAACGATATACCAAATTTTTGCTAAGAAAAATTTCAACGAAACAATAAATTGAGCAGACGTTAAAGAAGTAAAAAAAATCCAAGCTACATGCAGTAAAAGTAGAACCGTTAAAGGATGTTTTAGAAAATTACTGCTGATATTTTTAGCATTATGCAAGACATAGACCAGATACAAGCCCATCAGTCCAATCATAATGGGTTCAGTAGGCAAGTCAGTACCTAAGCCTCCTGGTAATTCTATTTCTACAGAAATAGGAATGCAGAAGAAAAGGAAATAATAAATTTTACGGAAATCTACTAGCGCAACATATACAAATAACAAAGCGGCAGGTGCTAACATAATATAATAAGCCTCTGCTAAAATGGCAATAAAAATACTCGCCAACATTAAGAAGGCAAAACCATTGAACAGCATCTTTGTCTGTTCATTTGCTATGGTACTGGTATTATTCGCCACGAACTACCGCTCCCCAATTGATGTCTTTATAGGCATCGAAAATAAGCACTCCGATAACACTAAAAACAAAGGCTAAAAATGTAGCTGCTAAAACAATGATCGACCGCTTTGGTCGTGACTTTATTACAGGAATGGAACCTTTCTCTACAAGATGAATAGAAGGTACTGCCGCCTCATATGCAATTTTCAATTGATTGTATCGCTCAATGTCCAAACTCAATTGATCGTTTGCTTCTTGGTGTTGTTGAAATAATACTTCGACCATCGCCATTCCTTCATTAAATCGTTTGAGGTTAAAATTACTTTTACTCTCACTTGATGTCAAGCTAAATAGTTCTTGCTCTAGTCCAATTACATTTGCTTCGATTATAAGGAGCGTATCAGAATTGACATTTGTTGAACGAAGCTTATTCAATTTAGCCTTATTTCGAGCAAGCTTTGATTCTGCTTTCGCAACTAAGGAAGCTATTAATTCACTTTGAGATTTTATATTGTAGATACCGTAGGTACGTCGCATAGAAGCCAAACTATCACCGATCATGATAATATTTTTTTGCTTACGCTTAATGTTTTTCTCGTAGGTACCTAATTGTTTTTTTTGACTTTCTTTGATTAGTCGCTGACCAATCTCATCTACTTTGTCACGAGCAGCATTGACAATATCTGCGGCCATTTTTTTCTCTACATCTTCCATCGACATTTCTATCGCTTCGAATTTTGTTTTCTTGACATCGTATAAACCTGTAAATTCTTTTCGAACTCTGTGCTTTGCCTTTTCTAGGCTAGTATCAATATCGTAATGTTCGTAAAGATTAAATTTATTGATCAAAAAATCAATCACTTCGCTAGATTGAGCAATCGTTAGAATTCGATCATTATCTTCTTCTGTACCATAATAGTCTTTCTCTTTTAGTAAGGCACCAACAGGCTCTGGCTTAGCAAGGTCAGGGCTGGCCGCATAGAAGATCGTCGTCGATTGATAATAGTTTTCTAGAAAGAACCAACTTAATAATGCACTACCAATAAACGTAATAGCACTTATAAGAATAATTTGTTTTTTCCATCGAAAGAGGGTAGTTAATACCCCTATGAGATTTTCTCGGTTATCCATTCAGTATGATTTGTGTGGCAAAAGTAGAAAAATTTGAAGTTAACTTTGCCTTTTTTTATTGATAAAACGTACTAGCGTCCTTGGATCGAATAATCCTAAAACTAGTGATAGGAGCATCCCTAAAGCTAAACTTATTAGAAATGCAATCCTCCAATCGGCTGGAAAGTAGTTGTAGAGACTATAACTTGCTAATACTACACAAACAGCATATAGCAATAATCGGAATGTAAATTGATAATTTGTCTTTATATTCAACTCAGATTTTACCAAAAATATTTCAGCAAAAAACACAAAAAACTGTGTGAAACATGTGGCTATAGCCGCACCCAATGCTTTATAATGTTGAATAAGATAATAATTGAGCAATACATTTATGATAATCCCCACGACAAAAACGGCATTCATTCGCATCAAGCTGCCATTAGCCGTTAATAATGTACCATATATGTATATGCCACTAACTGCTACGAAACTAATAATGAGGTAGCCCAAAACGTTACCCCAATATGCTGTCGCATCATGGTACAAAAGGCGCATTATTTCTTCTCTAAAAAAATAGGTGCTCGATGCAAAACTAATCGCAATGATCAAAATAAGGAGTAAACTAAATTGTAGTAAACTAGCTACATCTTCTTTTTCCTTTAGCATTTTGGCAAACATAGGTAGCAGTAATCCTGCAAACAAAAAGCCAATCATATTGCCCGCATCAAGCAATCGAAAGGCTGATGCATACACCCCTGCTTCATATTGTCCATTGGGCAACATCCGTTCAATCATGACACCATCTATTCTAGAATAAAGCGTCATTAGAAACAATACCAAGGCATAGGGATAACTCTTTTTTAAAATCAGTAATAAAAAAACAGGCTTAAACCTAAAGCGTAATTTTTTTAGATGTTTTTTGATAATGAAAAAAGAAACTATTGCCGTAATTGTCAATGAAAGTGTTTGAGCGTAAATAAACCACTCTATCCGAAAATGTTCACAAATAGGAGGTACCCAAAGTAAAACACTACAAATAATGATAAGCAAAAAACGATTGAGCGCAGAAAGCACACTATCGGTTCGGTAAAGGGCTAAGCCTGCAATATTAGACCGTAGATAAAAAGTAAGCGATACCAAAATATGATTGATCGCCATAAAAAAAATAAGATGGTAATAATCTAATTCGTACCCAGAAAGATAGGCTACTACAAAGACAAATGCCATGTATAAAAACCCAAGTAGTAATTTTAAAATCAGAATATTCGGAAAATACTTATCGAGCAGGTGATTGTGTTGAGAGATGTTCCGACTATTAAAACTTTGTATACCAAAATCGTTGATGATGTACATCAAAAAGGTGAAATTGAAAATCGCAAAATAAACACCATATACTTCTGGTCCTACTGTATTTTGCACAGTACGGTCTATACCAAATATGTAAAATGGTTTTATCAGTAAATTGACAAATATCAGGAAAACAACATTGATGAGAAATTCCCTGTTCATTATTTTATTGCTGCTGTAATTATATACCTACCAGTATTCGGTTTAAGTACAAGTAACACGAATACGAATTCATGTCAACTCTAAATGAACGGGAAAGATAACCCTTTTTATATCGACGTACTCTATTTTAAGACGAGAAAAGATTTATTCATATCGTAATGACTCTATTGGATCAAGTCGAGAAGCTTTGAGTGCGGGATATAGACCAGATATAAGCCCTACTACTAAACAAGTTGTAACGCCTAAGAAAATCCAAAGCCAAGGCATACGAAAACTACTTTCCATAGAATAAGAAACCATAAACCCCACTCCTACTCCAAGAAAAATACCGACAATACCTCCCAATTGACAAATAACAACTGCTTCGGTCAAAAACTGAATCAATATATTTCTGCTTGTAGCTCCAAGAGCTTTACAGATACCAATCTCACGGGTTCGTTCAGTTACCGTTACGAGCATTATATTCATTAATCCAATTGCGGCTCCCAAAAGTGTAATCGCACCGATAGCAGCAGCAGCAATACGAATACCTACTGTATTTTCTTGTAAGGTAGAAATCAAACCATCACTCTTGATCATCTCAAAGTCATTATCCTGTGAAAATTTTAGCCCTCTGACGATTCGGAAGGTACCTGTAGCGGTAGCAATCGCAGCATCTATATCTTCTGCATTTTTAACACTAACGCTTAGTTTGTAATTTTTCGTCGCTGTACCATAATGACGTTTTGCATAAAGCAATGGAACAAAAACTACTCGATCACTACTCGTATTCATACTAGAACCTTTTGATTCTAATACTCCAACGACTTTGCATTTTAGATTACCTATTGCAATCGTTTTATTTAAAGCATCTTCTGGTTTATCATTAAAAATTAACTTGACGATATCTGTTCCTATGATTGCTTTGCTAGCACCTGTTTCAGCTTCGATAGCTGTTAGATTTCGACCATAAGCTAATTCGTAACCATTTACATACAAGTAGTCTTCGTCGATACCATATAGTAATATATTAGGATTAGTTTTTTCATTTCCAGATTTGACACTTGCCAAACTTGTTGCCCTCATAGATACTGTAACCCTAGAAGGATAATCAAATTTTTCTCTAAACGATGTTGCTTGATCAAATGTAATGGGTTCACCACGTTTAGAACGACGCCCTTTACGATTGCCATGAATACCATCTCCTTTAGGTTGCACCTTAAAGGTATTAGCTCCGATAGTAGACAATTGATCACTCAATGAATAAAGCATACTATCAAAAGCTGAAAGGATACCAATTAGCGACATAATACCAAAGGCAATAATCAACAGGGTCAAGACCGACCGCAATAGATTAGATCGGACGGAGGAAAGAGCAACCCTTATATTTTCTTTAAGATTCATGTTGATTATTTATAATTCTTAACCAAAAATACTTTTATAATATCAATTTATCTGCTTTTGTTCGATAAAATGCCACCTGCAATAGATATACAGTACTTTTCAACAACTACATTAACTATTATCAGGATAAAAAGCTTGTTTGATGTGCCGTACCATTTCTTCTTCTAGAGCACTATTGACTGATATAATTTCTTTACCGAAAATATAATTATCTCCTCCATTAAAATCATAGACCTTTCCACCAGCTTCAGTAACGAGTAAGGCGCCAGCAGCAACATCCCAAGGATGCAAACTATATTCGTAATAAGCATCAAAACGTCCGCAAGCAACATAGGCTAAATCAAGCGCTGCTGCTCCAAAGCGTCTGATACCTCTAGTATGCAACATAAAATATTTGAGCAGCTCCAAATAACGATCTACTCGCTCGTAATCGTAATAAGGGAAACCAGTTGCAATAAGCGCTTCTGATAATGTTGACCGTTTACTAACAAGTATAGGCTGCTTATTCAGATAAGCTCCTCCTCCTTTCCAAGCATAAAAACATTCATTATGATTCACTTCATGAACAATACCGATAATCGTTTCGTCATTGTGTTGCAATGCTACACTGATACAAAAGTGTGGCAATTGAAATAAAAAATTGGTTGTACCATCCAAAGGATCAATAATCCACTGATAGGCTTTCTTTTCAGAAACAACGGTTTCTTCTTCTGTCAAAAAGCTTGCTTCGGGTAGTAATCTACCTAATTGCTTAACGAGCATTTCTTCAGCCGTTTTGTCTACGTAACTAACCAAACTATTAAAGCTTTTTTCTTCTACCAATTCGTTACCAACTTTTCCTAATTCTTGTTTTATAAAGTTGGCAACTTGTTCAATTTCAGTACAAGCATTTAGGCAAAGTTCTTTCCGTTCATCTATTGACATAATATTCTACAATTTTGAAGCAAGATATAGTTTTAATCCTATATTTACATACTCATTCCAAATCAAAAAAACGTAGTCTTGTCAGCAACTTTAAAAGCACATATCGCACTATTTCTTGTCGCACTATTTTACGGTGCCAATTATACAATTGCTAAAGTAGTATTAGATGACGGTTATATAGGCCCCAAAGGATTTATCATCATGCGAGTGGTCGCTGCTTTTTTATTTTTCACCCTTTTCCATTTCTTATTTATAAAGGAAAAAGTTGACAAGGCAGATTTTGGTCGCTTAGTCTTGTGTGGAATATTTGGAGTAGCCATCAATCAAATCTTTTTTTTTAGTGGATTAAAATTTACGACTCCGATTAATGCTTCATTGATGATGATGACCACGCCTATATTGGTCTTACTTTCTTCCGCCTTTCTAATCGGCGAACGGATTACTTTACTAAAAATCATAGGAATTATTATGGGGATTTCAGGTGCTACTGCACTTATAACTTATGGTAAGGAAGTAAGTTTTCAATCTAGCCAATTGTTAGGAGATCTTTTTATACTAATCAATGCCGCATCTTACGGTATCTATCTTGTCGTTGTAAAACCTTTGATGCAAAAATATCATCCTATTACTGTCGTTAGATGGGTATTTTCCATTGGTTTAGTGTTAGTTATTCCTTTTGGTTGGTCTGAACTAAGTGTAGTGGAGTGGTCTAGTTTCTCACAGCATGTCTGGCTAGCGGTACTTTATGTTTTAATTTTCTCTACCATTCTTACCTATCTATTCAATGCTTACGCCCTAAAAATAGTTAATCCCTCTGTTGTAAGTATTTATATTTATTTACAACCCTTGATTGCTGCTGTTATAGCATTAATTTTTGTTAAAGATGAATTGACTTGGTATAAAATAGTGGCAGCCGTTTTCATTTTTGCAGGCGTTTATCTAGTAAGTAAGCCCGATAAAGCCCCCAAATCTTAAATCTAAACTCACTAAGCGATTAACTTTTGCCTTCATTTTTTGGGTAGAAACGGTTTTAAATGACGTTTAATTTACAAAAAGTGGTATCTTGATTTGGTTATATAATTTAGCAAACGAGGCTAAATGGATGTCACAAATTATAACTTTCTTTAATGCCAACAGCATTTTTTCGGGTTTTAAACGAGATAAACACATAGTAAAAATTAGCTTTAGAATTCATTCTATGTGTTGTGGCGTGTAAACGAGCAACTTAGGCTATTAAATAAAAACAATTTTAAATAATTTTAATTCCTAATACATTCATATACAGAAAGTTGTAAATATTTTAAAGTTTTTTAATACGACAAAAAAAAGGTGCTTTTTTTTTTAAAAACAAGACAACGTTCTATTTATTTTGAACGTTTTTTGTGTATATTTACCAAAAATATACCCTCTATATGAGCATGAGACAACATAATTTTGAAAACCAACATACAATAAATGACCTTATTTCTGAGTACGAGGCTATGTCACAAAAAGGAACGGTAGGTTTTTTCGAGAAAGCGGCATTTCATTGTATTTTGGACTACTACGAGCGGCATGGACTAATAGACCAAGCACTATCTGTAGTCGACCATGCATTGGGTCAACATCCTTATTACGGCGAGTTCTATTTGCTTAAAGCTCAGTTACTCCTAGACAAGGGATTTGAAACTCAAGCTTTAGGATGTTTGGAAAAAGCAGAAGCTTTTACACCAAATGATATAGGCATTCATCTGCTACGTGTAGATGCACTAATTTCTCTTTCTCAATATCAAGACGCTTTGTTATTACTTGATAATATGAAGAGAGGAGCAGTCAAAAGTGATCTAAGTGAAATCTATTTACGTGAAGCGATTATTCATGAACACATCGAAGACTATAATGAGATGTTTCGTTCGCTTAGATCTTCTGCTTTAGCAAATCCTGAAAATAGAGAGACCTTAGAACGAATGTGGTATTGTGTAGAAATTTCTGAAAACTTTTCTAGAAGTGTTCAGCTGCATAAAAAACTTGTCGACATAAATGCCTACTCTTCTCTTGCTTGGTATAATTTAGGCTTGGCACAAGCTGGGCTTGAAAATTACGAAGATGCTGCTGAAGCTTTTGAGTATGCTTTTCTTATAGACGAAAAATTTGGCTTTGCCTATAGAGATTGTGCTGCTGCACTAATTCAACTCAATCAATACGAAAAAGCTCTTGAATGCTACGAAGAGTATCTTGAGCACTTTAACCCTGATTGCGACTTATATACTAAAATTGGTCAGTGCTACGAATTTCTAGATAATTATACACTTGCCAAAACATTTTACATTCGTGCTGCACGTATCAATCCAATGAATGATGAAGTGTATTATCGAATGGGTGAATGTTATGTAAAAGAACGTAGATGGAAAAGTGCCATTACTTCTTATACAAAGGCTGTAAAATTAGATAACAGAAAGGAAGAATATATAGCTGCTTTGGCAGAGGCATATTACCAAATGAATGATCCGATAAAAGCGTCTTATCTATTCAAGAAAGCTACAGAGACTGCTCCTGAGCAAGCAAAATATTGGATTCAATATTCTAGTTTCTTAATGGAAGTGGGCGAAAAAGAAGAGGCTTTAGAAGTCATTAATGAAGCGATTATCTATGCCTGTGGTACAGAGTTACACTATTGTCGAATTGTTTGTTTATTCGCTCTAGGTCGTAGACAGGAAGCACTTCTTTCTTTGAAAGAAACCCTTTATAAAGACTTTGATATGCATGATTCTTTATTCGATCTTTCTCCTGAACTTGCAAATGATGCAGAAGTACTTTCTGTGATCAGTGCTCATCTTAAGTAAGAATAAGACGAACTCATTCAATAAAAAAAATCCATTGGGTAATTTCCCAATGGATTTTTTTATTGCAATTATACCTACGGGTATTCTGTTTAAAGACTATCTTGTTTGATATTCAGTATATTCTGAAGGATGACTAAAATTCTTCCGATTCATCATCAATACTGTCATCAATTATTTCTTCTACTTCTTCTTTCGCTTTTTTCTTACCCTTCTTTTTTCTTTTCTTTTTCTTTTTCTCTTCGTCTACTTTTTTAGTTTTCTTTTTCTTAGGCTCTTTAATATTGTTATCAAAGAATTTATCTTGATTCAAGTTGACAGATATTGTAATACCTCCAAAAAAGTACCAATCCATTGCATCAGGATTTCCACGCTTTTGACCGACAGGGTTTTTAGTTAAAGCTTTATTGATATCAAACTCTCTATAAGACAAGGCTACTGCCTCTTCTCCACGAGCATCAAATAGTAATGCCATATCTGGATAAGTACCACTTACATCATCTAAATAATCTGTAAACGTTTTTCTCAATCCAGCCTCAATCCCTACAGAGGCAAGACGATTGAATGCAAATTTGATACCGCCACCTAGAGGAATGCTAATTTGCGTTAAGCTATATTTTTTTTCATAACCAGGTAAACCTTGTCCTTCGGTACCTAAAGGTTGTAACTCATACCATTTCCCTTTATAAATTCCTCTCGGATTAAAACGGAAACCAGCAACACCAGCAAAGGCATAAGGTGTTATATTTCGTTTTTTGTCAAATACATTATATTTGAATAGACTTATTTCTCCTTGTAAACCAAATTCATAAATATTAGATTCAAAACTTAGATTCCTATCCAAGCGACCAGATTCATTATCTGAATATTCGTCTCCTCCTCCTATTGTTCCTTTATAAAAGTGTGCTTTCAAAGATATACGACTTGTAAAGTTGTATCGACCAAATAAACCTAATGTTGGATAATACTCGTTTGGCACTTGTATTTCAGGAACTAAGTCTCCTTGATAATTTGATGTTCCAAAAAAAGCACCAAGCTCTAAAAATTGAGCCGAAGCATTTAATTGAAAGATTAAAACGAAGCTTAATACGGTAAATAGTTGTTTCATTATTATCTATTTGTCTATTTAAATATCTGTGATATTATTCACGTGCTTTTTATAGTTATGTTTCAAATCGTAAACTATATTTTGTCGATTTCCTTAGAATACGGCAAAAGACTTTTATACATATTCCTATTAAAAGATTATTTGTTTACATCAACATATAAATGCAATTAATATACCAAAAAACAATAATATGTGTTTATTCAAATAATTATAGCAGAAAATAAAGCTATATTTTGCTCTAGCGATAGGTAATCGTTAGAGTATGCTTCAGATTTTGATTTTCAATCATGAGAAATTTAGACATGCTCTTACTTCATAGTCAATAAAATAAATCGATATTTCAAATAATTACTATATTTACCTATTAGATAATACATCTACCCAAACAACCTTTAAATATAAATTAATCATATAAGCTATTGGCTTAATTCTTGTTTATCATTACAATTAAGAGATACTTAAGAATAAAGCCAAAAGAATCAACAGGTTTACCTATGAATTTAAGAGAATTTATTCAGATGCTAGGGGATAATCCAACTCCCATAGTAGCGTACTTTTTCCTGATACCTATAACAGCCCTAGTAGCTGGTATTTTGGGTAAAGGAGAAGGGCATTTGAGTCCTTGGAAGTACCTCTATTCTACATTGGTCTATCTAGTTTGTGTACCTGGTATTTTAGCGATTACACTTAGCGTTTACTTATTCTTATTCGAACGCCGAAGTGTATTCGATACAGACATATTTACTCAAATATTACCCGTTCTTTCAATGGTTGGTACATTATTACTAATTAGAAAAAATGTACCATTAGAACGTATACCTGGATTTGGAAAAATGTCTGGTCTTATTATGATGATTTTGACAACGTTATTTGTAATGTGGATTTTAGATAAGACAAGGCTAATTGCTTTTTCTTATATCCCATTCCAATACGTCATTCTTATGTTTATTGGTCTACTCGTTATATTCCGAATTGGCTGGTCTCGCATTTTTAGCTCTTCAGAAAACAGAAACTAATGAATCGACTTCATAGCGTATATTGAAAGACTTACGCTAGCATGATTTGAATGGTGGAAGGAATACTTCTTTCCACTTATTATACATTATACCCAATTTTTAACACAAAAATACTTCAATGTATTTTTGTTAGAGAAGAAGGCGTATAGGGAAGGCGACTCATATGTCCCAAAGAAACAACAGAAAAAAAATACTATTCATTCTTTTTTCTTTTGCTCTATGTAATATGTCATTACTAGGGCAAGACCATTCTATTGTCTCTTCTCTACTAAAATCAACCATCATATTAGATGGTCATCTTACCGAAGCAGATTGGCAAACCTCTACTGTAGCTGATCAATTTTACATGAACTACCCATATGACACTACTTTTGCTCAGTCTCAAACTGAAGTCAGGATTTTACATGACAAAAACAACTTATATATCGGTGCAAAATGTTATGGTAAGAAAAATGGTGCCTACGTCGTTCAATCTCTAAAACGTGACTTCGATTTTCTAGTTAATGATGCCTTTACCATTTTTATTGACGCATTTAGTGATGCCACTAATGGCCTATGTTTTTCTGTCAATCCCTATGGTGTACAATGTGACGGGCTGATAGCAGATGGTGGTCTAAAAGGATTAACTAGAAGTTGGGATGCACTTTGGTTTTCGGAAGTCTATAGTAATCCTGTGGAAGGTTATTGGTCTATCGAAATCGCTATTCCATTTAAATCGCTCCGATTTGATAATGCTATCCAAAGTTGGAAAGTTAATTTTGCTAGAACAGATTTAAATCGAAATGAACGATCTAGCTGGGTACCCATTCCACGTGGTTTTAAGAGTACCATTTTGTCTAATACAGGGATATTAACTTTTGAAAACTTTCCTACACAAGAACAAAGCGGAATCACACTTGTACCTTATGTTGCAACAGGAATAAATCAAGACTATGAAAATAAGGAAGTAATGAAGTTGGAGCCTTCTGTTGGGCTTGATGCTAAAGTTGCTATCAGCTCTTCCCTCAACCTTGATCTTACTTTAAACCCTGATTTTTCGCAAGTAGAAGTGGATCAACAAGTGATTAACTTAAATAGATTCGAGCTATTTTTTCCAGAAAAAAGGTTATTCTTTTTAGAAAACAGCGACCTCTTTTCTAATCTTGGAAATTCGAGAGTACGACCATTCTTTTCTCGACGTATTGGTAGTGTCGGAGAAGATCCGATTCCTATACTTTTTGGCGCCCGACTAAGTGGCAAACTAGACAAAAATTGGCGACTCGGACTAATGAGTATGCAAACAAAGGCAATGGATGAAATTGAGACCAAGAGTCAAAATTATTCTGTTGCTTCGCTCCAACGAAAAGTATTCAAAGGCTCCAATTTAACTTTTTTCATGACAAGTCAACAATCCTTTGATGAATATTATTACTTGAATGATTTCAATAGAGTCGGAGGAATGGAATTCGAATTTCGCTCAAAAGATTCTAAGCTAAGAGCAAAAACCTTTGCTCATTATTCTTGGACACAAGATAAACTTTCTGACTCTCATGCTTATAGTGCTAAAATTAGGTATAAAAATAAGAGACTTAATATTTTTACTGGAATTGATGCCGTTGGTGAAAATTACATTACCAATATGGGGTTTGCTCCCCGTCTCCACCATAACTATTTAGGTAAGGAATATAGAATTGCTTATGCGCAATTAAGAATGAATGGAAGCTACCGCTTTTTTAATATTCAAAGTAGTTTGATTGATTACATAAGTCCTGTTTTTTTCTTAGATGTCTTTACAGACAAAAATTATCGCTATCAAGAGCATAGAGCTAAGGCTAGTATCGTAGTACAAATGATGAACACTAGCCAGCTAAGTTTTTCGTACTTAGACTATTCCCCGATCCTCTTTTTCCCTTTTACACTTAGCGGTCTAGATACTCCTCTAAACTCTGGCAACTATAACAACCAATCTATAGCTGTAAAATATAATACAGGACAACGAAAACAAATTTTTGGCGAATTTAAGTTAGAATATGGTGGTGAATATTTGGGGAAACTGTTTGAATTTTCAGGAGAATTAAATTATCGAAAACAACCTTGGGGTGTTTTTGGTTTGAATTTGTCTCAACAAAACTTAATGCATTTTCCAGAAGAATATGGTCATGCAAATTTCACTTTAGTTGGTTCTAAAGTGGAGCTATCTTTCAGTCGAAAATTATTCTTTTCTACATTCATGCAATACAATACACAGATTCAAAATTTCAATATCAATAGTCGATTCAACTGGCGATTCAAACCTATGTCTGATCTCTATATCGTTTATACAGAAAATTACACTTCTACCAATCTAGCTGTTAAAAACAGAGCACTTATTCTAAAACTAAGCTATTGGTTTAATCCTTAAAGCAGTTTCATTATTACTTCAAAAATTCTCCGTACAGTATGTACTAAGCCACTACTCTCAATTTCTGTGCAACAATAATAGCGACAATACTCATCACGATAGCGATATAACCTACGTACTCATAATTACCAAGAGAACCATCTGGCATTTCTATAATGATTAATCCTGCAATAAAAGAAGATACTCCAAGACCTAATTCATTTACAGAAGAACGTACACTCATAAAACTTCCTCTATTCTCAGGCTTCACTACAGAGGTTACCATTGTGGTAGCTGGAACTGACCGACCACTAGCTACTATGAAAAAAGAAGAGGTAGCACAAAGCGCAACAATCATAGAAACTGCTGGCAAATTTGTAATGGCATAAATAGAGACCAACGCAAAAATACTTGATATTGTAAAGACCCTAGCATTTCCATATCGATCGGCGATCTGTCCAACTAGCGGTAATAAGACTGCTGTGCATACTCCTCCTATCATATAAATATAAGTGACATCATATTTTGTAAACCCAATATTCAACTCCATATAGGGTGCAATAAATGGAATAATAGTAAAGTGACCAAGTATCAAGATAACACTAAATGATAATGCTCGTACTTGATTAGGGTCATTCCAAATTTGAATAAAAGCATCTAGCGGATTTCCTTTAGTTGCACCTTTTACCAAATGTCCTTTCATAGATGGAACTACATAAATACTAAGTAGGAAAAACCCTAAAGATAACACTCCTATAATCACAAAAGGCATTCGCCAACCAAACTCGGCTGCTAAATAAATCCCAGCAGGTACACCTACAATAGAGGCAACCGAAAATGCAGTCATTACCCAGCCTAAGGCACTAGCCCTGCGTTCGTAGGGAATAACATCGCCAACTATTGAAAAGACTAATGCTGCCAATATCCCTCCAAACATACCTGTTGCACTTCTTGCCAAAAGAAAGAAGTAATAGTCTGGCGCAATAGAACAAGCAAATGTACCAATGATAAAACCAGCATAAAATAAAAGGAGGGCAGTCTTTCGATCAAAACGATCAATAAACATAGCGCTGACTAACCCCATAAAAAAAGCACTGATAGCATAAGAAGAAACGATTAAGCTAAACT
Organism: Saprospiraceae bacterium; assembly: GCA_020630735.1. Taxonomy (GTDB): domain Bacteria; phylum Bacteroidota; class Bacteroidia; order Chitinophagales; family Saprospiraceae; genus JAHDIP01. The sequence goes on from JAHDIP010000068.1 coordinate 22,099, forward strand.
GTCCAGGTGTGATATCAAAAATTTTCATGAAGGTCGCTCCTAATGGCATGATAATCATGAAATCTACAACATGTGTAAATTGTATGGTTGCTAATATAAATAGTAATAACTTTTCATTCTTCATATACGATACGCTACTTCATTCCTAAAGAAGGTAAAACAGCATTAATACTCGTAAAGTTTCGTATAACCTTATTTAATTGGAAAGTAATTTTTATAGAGTCAATCTGATTATGTCTGATTAGGAATCGAAGAATTTAGTTTTGTAAACTTACTCCAAATATGCCTTCATAATTTATAAAAACAATGATAAGAGGAACTGGTGAACTTGTAATTAGGTAAACAATAATAGCAAACCAGTTTCGTCTTATCAATGATGGCCACTTTAGAAAAACGACAACTAATCCTATACAAATTATCACTGACCATAATAGGCAAGTTAGCAGTAATCCATAGTTATCATCATACGGCAATTCACCTGCCTTATACAATCCCCACCAAATTAAACCACTAGCAAGCAAGACGATAACTGATAGCATTTTCTCATATTTAGAGACTTTTTCATCAGGAATATCTTGATCTAATATTTCCAAAATGATTTAGTTCTTTACAAAATTTTCTTTCAATAATTGATTCGACTGACTAATAGCTAATACGTACATACCTTTCGGCAAATGATTAATATCTATATCGAATGTATGTAAACCTTTTATTGTTTCAAAATTAGATTGAAAGACCGCTTGACCTTGTATATTGAATATTTGTAAACTTGCTTTTTCTGTTTCGCCTTCATTATTCAAGCTCACTTGAAGTAAACTTGTTGCTGGATTTGGTGAAAGTGTAATCGCAAAGATAGTTTCTGCCGCAATAGCATCGTTTACTTCTTCGTCGAATAACAGCACCTCATCTGTCATACTATTTTCTTCTGTCGATTCTGTTGACTCCAAATTCTCTGCTATCTTAGCAAAAAGACAAGGACCACCTTCGTCAAAACGATTAATGGTTACAAAATCTTCAGATAACTCATAGCATTCATCAGACAAAGGTACAGCACTTGCATCCTCGCCAGGTTGTACAATTAAATTACCTGTAAACGAAACACCCCACACTCTACAAGTACCAGGAGGATTTCCTTCAAAATTATGCACATTAAATGCAGGCAAACCTAATACAGTATTGTTTTCATCTGTGATGATAAAACGATAACCAGCAGCCGATGTCGATGTCGTTGTAAAAGTAACGGGATCAGGAACTCCATCAATGACACAAAGTTCTACAGAGCTTTCGCCAAAAGCCGTTGTTACCATACCACCTTCTGGCGTACCTCTGATTATCTGAATAAAGTTTACAGAGGTTAAAAAACAATCATCAGAAAGTAGAGCAGTTGTAATATCCTCTCCTACTTCTGCAGTAAGGTTTCCAGTATAAGAAACGCCCCATACATGAGATACTCCTACACCCGCATCTTCAAAATCATAATTATTGCCATCTGCAATAGCTTCAATTATATTATTTTCATCAGTAATGACAAAAGCATAAGGCGAAGGATTTGGAGTATTCGTTGCAAAGTTTACAACATCAGCATTGCCATCACCTGGACAAGTAAAACGAATAGTTGGACCTTCTGGTAATGAAACAAAACCACCATCTACAGATTTTCTCGTAATCTCCACAAAGTTAGAAGATAGTTCGTAGCAGCCATCGGAGATCATTGTATTCACTACTAATGCTCCTGGATTAGCCATCAAGTTTCCAGTATAAGAAACACCCCAAATTCGACAATTGCCCGCTGGTGCAATATCAAAATCAATCGTACTTCCAAAAGGAATATTTATAATAAAATTATTGTTGTCTGTAATAATGTAAGCATAAGGAGCATCTGAAGATGTATTAGAAACAAAATCTACTTCGTCTGCTACGCCATCACCTACACATAATTCGGCAGCCATATCACCTTCAGCAGTAGCTACTAAACCTCCTTCTACCGTAGTACGAACTACTGTGATGAAATTTTCTGACAGCTCAAAACAATCATCTGATAAATCTACATCATTTACATTATCACCTGTTACGCCAGTAAGATTTCCGGTATAAGACAAACCCCATACTCGGCATATTCCGATTCCTCCATTTTCAAAGTCGTAACTATTACCATCTCCTACTTGATCAAGAATATTGTTTTCTTCATCTGTAATGACATAAGCATATGGAGCATTCGAATCACTATCATTTAAAAACGTAACAATATCAGCTATGCCATCATCTGGACAAGTGTACACTGTTTCTTGGCTAAAAACATTAGATATAGTTCCTCCTTTTGGATTATCTCTAATAACTTCAATATAGTTTGATGAAAGTGTAAAACAAGCATCTGATAAGTCTACTTCGGCTGCATTATCGCCTAATTCTGCTAAAAATACTCCTGTATAAGAAACACCCCATACTCTACATGTTCCTGCTTGTGCACTATCAAAATCACCATTATCTTCTGAAGTAATATTTAAAATGACATTTGCATTATCGGTAATCACATACATATATTCGGCATCAGTTGCTGTAGAATTATTCATAAATTGAACGATGTCTGCATTACCATCACCTTGACAAACATAACGAATGGTTTCACCATTTGGCATAGCCACTTCGCCGCCATCAACTGCGGTTCTACTTACTTCGATAAAATTTGAAGATAGATCAAAACAATCATCCGATAAATCTACCTCAGCAGCATTGTCTCCAATCTCCGCTACGATATTTCCTGTATAAGATAAACCCCATACTCTACAAACACCTGTAGGCGCATCAGAAAAATCATTACTACTTCCATCTGCTACACTCAAGATAATATTATCTTCATCTGTAATCACATACAAATATTGAGAATTAGAGTTTGTTGTAGATGTAAACGCTATGATATCACCTTCATCATCTCCAACACAAATTGCAATTACTGTTTCGTCATTAGATGTTGCGACTTCGCCTCCCTCTGGATTATCACGAATGACCTCTATAAAGTTTGACGAAAGTGAAAAACAAGCATCAGATAAATCTATCTCAGCAGCATTGTCTCCAACTTGAGCAGTCAGGTTTCCAGAATAAGATAATCCCCAAACCAAACACACACCTACAGGAGCATCTTCAAAATCATTACTATCTCCATTAATAATACTTAATATCGTAGCGTCTGTATCTGTAATTAGGTAAATATATTCTGCTGTAGCAGTCGAAGTGGTAGAAAATGAAATGGCATCTTCATTTCCATCTGCTGGACAAGTATAAACAAGTGCTTCGCCATTTGCTGTAGCAACTTCACCACCTTCTGTAGCTGTTCTATTTACGTTGATAAAGTTCGTTGATAAATCAAAACAATCATCAGACAATTCTACCTCAGCAGCATTGTCGCCGATATCAAAAATTAAATCGCCTGTATAGGATAATCCCCATACTCTACAAATACCTGTACCACCATCTTCAAAATCAAATGTATTATTATCTGCTAAGGCAAGGATATTATTTTCTTCATCTGTAATGAGATAAGTATATTGTGCACCAGAATTCGAAGTAGTTGTAAAATTGATTTCATCTGGTGTGCCATCACTAACACAAAGCGTGAGTGATGTTTCATCTTCTGTTGTTGCAATAGTAGCACCATTGGCTGCTGTTCGAATAATCTCAATAAAGTTTTCAGATAATTCAAAACAGTTATCTGATAAATCTATAGTAGCAGCATTATCACCAACCATTGCGCTTAGGGTTCCTGTGTAAGATACTCCCCACACTCGGCACGTCCCTGGATCTAAGCTTTCGAAGTTGAGGTTATCAGCAAGTACTACCGCTAAAATTATATTGTTTTCATCAGTTACCAGATAAGTATAAGGTGCTGAAGAATTGCTCGTATTCGTAAATAAAACGATATCGTCTTCGCCATCTCCAGTACAAACAAAACGAGTTGTTTCTCCAGATGGTAAAGCAACCGTACCACCATCAACATCTGTTTTAATAACTTCTACAAAAGTATCTGAAAGATCAAAACAGTCATCAGAAAGATCGACTTCAGCAGCATTGTCTCCTTGTATCGCTAGGAAATTCCCTGTATAGGCTGCTCCCCAAACTCTACAAACAGGAGTCGATAAATTTTCAAAGTCTATTGTACCAGTTCCAGATAAATCAATGATAATATTCTCTTCATTAGTAACAATATAAACATAGTCACCAGCACTACTTCCAGTATTAGTAAAAATAACTTCATCCGAATTATTATCATCAGCACAAGTATAGATCATTGTTTCTCCATCAATCGTTGAGACGGTTCCTCCATCTTCATTACAACCACCAGTATCTATACAATCATCTCCATCACTTATTCTATTTACAATAATTCCATTAGTAGAAATACGGTAGCATCCATCTGAAAAATTTGTAGTATAAACTAACTCTCCAATTCCTGCAGTAATTTCGCCAGTATAAGAAAATCCAAAAATACGGCAAGTACCATCTGGTGCACCACTAAAATCATGGCTATCACCATCTACGATTTCTAAAATATTATTCGCATTATCCGTAATAACATAAGCATAAGATGCTTGTGCAGTACTATTATTCGTAAAAGTCAACTCTGAATTATCACCAACAGTACATAAGGTCAAAGGATTTACCCCAGCACTAGAATTAATCATACCTCCAAAAGTGCTATTTCTGTCTATGGTTATAAAGTTTTCTGATAGTTCAAAACAACTATTTGATAAATCTGATATCGCTGCATCCATTCCAACATTTGCCATTAATGTACCAGTATAAGAAAGTCCCCATACTCGGCAAATACCTACTGGAGCGTTAGAAAAATTTGAAAAACTACTTGTTATTTCTAGTATTATATTATTTTCATCTGTAACCAAATAAACATAAGAAGCGACAGAAGTACTAGTCGTTGTAAAACTTACATAATCGGCTACAAAATCTCCCAGGCAAACATATTCCTCGGTTAGACCTTCGCTTGTAGCCACACTCCCCCCGTTGGTTTCTCCTTTTGTAATTTCTATTGCATTACTTGAAATATAATAGCAAGCATCAGAAAAATTTGTTGAATAAACTAAATCGCCAATTGAAGCTGTTATCGCCCCAGTATAAGAGAATCCAAAAATGCGACATAGATTAAGTGTCGAATTTTCGAAATCGTAATTATCTCCATCTAATATTTCTAGAATAATATTATTGACATCAGTAAGAACATAAGTATAATTAGCGCTAGGTGTTCCTGTGTTACTAAAAGAAACGATATCAGATAAAGCATCACCAGAACAAGTAACAATTCTTGTTTCATTTTCTGTTGTTTGAACAAACGAACCAGATGAACATTGAGCAACTAAATTATTACTTTTTATAAGGAATGCTAATAATAGAAAAAATACGACGTGGTAATGTGTAGATTTATTCATGGCTTATGTATTATGTTTTATTTTATATGTAAATATATAAAGAAGTTTCGATTTGTAGATCACTTGTTAACTAATAATAAATAGCTTTAACACTTAAAGTAGGTGTTAAAGACATAAAATCTATATTATACAGAAACCGAATACCGGTAGGTATAACTAATAAAATCAATTAAATTTTTGGGATGGGACTTTCCTTCTTCTTAAAAAAATTCTCTCAACCAAACGAAAAACTATTTTCTAAGATTAACTTCTTAGAGAGTAGCAGTACAATATCTTTATCCTTCGAGTGGTATAAGTTAAATAGTACGTGTTAATTGGCACGTACTACTTAAACGTATCTATTTAAGATATGTTAGGCAAAAATCATATAAAGTTTGAAAAAACTGTAGGATAAGTTACAATACGCCTAGTAACGGGTAAAAAATAAGTTCCGCATTTTGGCTATAGAATTTTTGAGTTTAG
>JAHDIP010000364.1 GCA_020630735.1 Saprospiraceae bacterium
ACTGTTGCTGAAGATTGCTTTGCAAACTGCGACTTACCTATTGGCTATGATCCTGCTTCTTGTTCTTCTTTTGCTTTTTTCTCAACCACTCAAACCAGTCCTTATGATTGGTCTGTAAATGGTAACTCTGTTGGTGTTTCTGGTACAGTCTATGATTTTGAAGCTACAGTGGCTGGTACTTATACCATATGTGCATCATTCGAAACTCCCAATTGTCCACAAGGAACGACTTCTTGTGAAACAATTGCTGTAAGTGCAGATTGCTTTGATGCTTGTGCAGCGCCAAATGAATTTGCTTCTACTGTTATAAGTGGAAGTACTGTACGTTTAGCATGGGGGACTACAAACGCTGATCGCTATAGAATCCGTTACCGTACAATTGGTGGTTCATGGACAGAAGTACTTACTGCTGGAAGTGAGACATTCCGATTCTTAAATGGATTAAGCTCAAATACAACTTATCAGTATCAAGTAAAATCACTTTGTTCTGATAGTAATTCTATTTGGTCTACTACTCAAAGTATAACAACAAGTGCTGATGCTTGCGACAAACCTCAAACAGCATCTGCTCAAGGTGCAGGAAACACAGCTACTTTTGTTTGGGCTAGTAATCCTAGCGATCAAAAGTATAAATTTAAATACAAAGCAGTTGGTAGTACTAGTGGTTGGTTGCCAAGTCCGATACCAACACTTACAACAAATTCATACATTGCTAACGACATTGTTCCTGGCACTACTTATAAGTATAAAGTAAAAACGAAATGTTCGAATGGTTGGACAAATTGGAGCGTTAAATTCACTTATACTGCTCCAACTAATTTCGATAACATTGCTTTCGATAGAACAGGTTTTAGTTCTGAAGAGATAAAAGTGTACCCTAATCCTACTCAAGATCTATTGAATATTTCTAGCGATATAGAATATTCTCTTGTACAAATTACAGACATTAATGGCCGAGTTATTCGAAGTATTAATACATCGAATACTTCTCAAATTGATGTTGCTGATTTGAACGCTGGATTGTATACACTTACATTGTTTAATAAAAAAAATAAGATAACTAAACGTTTTATCAAACAATAGTAATTTTGAGTATCTTTCAAAGTCCCAAATCTTGATTAATCAAGGTTTGGGACTTTTCTTATAAAACGAAAATTCTATAAATTTTGATTCTTGGAATATGGTTACTAATTTGTGTGCTATAAATTTTTTAATCATTTGAAAGGAATAAAAAATAATGCGCACTATAATAATTGACGATGAAAAACCTGCCATAAAAATACTTACTACCTTTGTTCTTAAAATTCCATTCCTACATTTAGAACTTGCGACTACAAATGCCTTTGAAGGACTAGAACTATTAAATACTCAAAAGATAGATTTATTACTACTAGATATTGAAATGCCTGATATTACAGGTTTAGAATTATTAAAATCGTTGGATCAAAAACCGATGGTTATTTTCACTACTGCTTACGAAAATTATGCGCTACAAGGATATGATTTAGATATAGTCGATTACCTCGTCAAGCCAATTCCTTTTGAGCGTTTTCTAAAAGGCATCAATAAAGCACATAAATTATATGGTCTGACGAACAATACCATCGAACCAACAAAACCCGACCATCTTTTATTAAAGGTCGAATACAAAACAATAAAAATTGCTTTTGATGACATTCTTTATATCGAAGGTTTAAAAGATTATGTAAAAGTGTATACGAAACAGAAAATGTTTTTGACTCGGTTAAATCTAAAAGGAATAGAAGCAAAACTACCTCCCACTGATTTTTTAAGAATTCATCGTTCGTATATTGTCTCCTTAGCTAAAGTCACTTCTTTCCAAAAAAGCCAACTTTTTATTGATAATAAAGATCTTCCTGTAGGCAATGCTTATAGAGACGAGGTAGTACGAAAATTGAATTAATTTTTAGTCTACACTATTTCCTCATTCATCTACACATTCATACTTTTCATATCTAATAGCACTTGAACTAGAGACAAATGCATACTTTTGGACATCTTTTATTCGTCTTTACAGTAATTAATCACTAAAAAAATAATACACATGAATTTATCCAAAATGATTTTTATGTTTTTAATTACTGTTTCTTTTGCCGCTTGCCAAAAAGATGATGCTGGTCCAGTAAGTGCTGGCGATGATCCTAATTTTACAATCGTTGCCCATTCGGATGCAGGCTTTACAAAAACCAATAGAAAAGTAGATGTATTTGGCATTCCAATCTATGCTTATTCTGAAGTAGAAGATAGTAAGCTTCTCCACGCTGCCAATCTTATGGCTCAATATCTAGACAATGACGAAGACGGTACAGTTGATAATCAGACTTTACTTGATGCAATGATTGATAATGATGCAGCATTGTATTTATGGAAAAAAAATTCACAGCAAGGTGATCTTGATGCACAAGATTTGGGAGCTGATGAAACCGTTCCGAATTGGCATAACAATGGTCAAACTGGTCGATTTGACGCCGCACTAGAAGAAGTATTCCATGTAATAACGCATTCAGGTTATGCAAAAGCCTACCCTAGTGTTTTTGGAGAAAATGCAGGAACAACTATGTGTGATGCTATGGACATCGCACGTGGAGGGCATTTCACTTCAATTCCTAATACATACCCTTCTGATGCATGGTACACATATGATGATCAAACCTGTGACTATGGCTGTATGGCTACTGAATATATCTATTGGGCATTGACTTCTATGCTTGGAGCACAGTCTAATCGATTAGATGAGATCGATCATGAATGGAAGTTGAATACCAAAGCAAAAGTAGAAGAAACAGATATTGCAATTTATGAATTGCTTACAGATCCTCAATATGCATTTCCAACTGTATTGCCAGATGGTACGTACAAACAATAGTAAAAAATTATAGATTGTTTTGGTTTTAACTATTTAAAACCAAAACAATCTCATTCATACCTTATCATAAAATTAACAATAATGAAACGAATCATTCCTAGTATTTTACTTCTACTTTTAGTTGCCCTTGTCTCTAGCTGTAATAAAGATAATATCTCTGATACAGATTTTGGGATTTTCAGTTCTCAGGATGAAATGAATGTTATCATGAATGGGGTGATTGATTCTAATACACCTCAACATTGGGAGAATTACATCGCTGCTTTTCCGAATACGAACAAAATAACGATGAAAGATTGCCCAGGTTCAGATGATGATACTGCTAATTTAGAAGTCTCTCGAAAAATGAGAGATCAAGGTGTTGATATTCATTTGCCAGCAGATGCAGAAATAGCTTCGGGAGCCGTAGATATGTTTTTAGCAGGTACTGTTCGTACAAGAGAAACAGGCAGCAAGATTGGTGTTCACTCTTGGTCTGATGGTAATAATGAGGCAACGTCGTTTCCTGTTGGTCATGAGAATCACCAACCCTATATTGATTACTATGTTGAAATGGGTTTCTCACAAGCTGATGCTGAAGCTTTTTATTATTTCACGATCAATGCCGCTGCTGCCGCAGATATTCACTGGATGACTGATGACGAAATTGAAGAGTATAAATTATTAACACCTTAATTTATCCGTTTCCTTTCTCTGGATAAAAAATTAAAAAATTTACTTAAAAAAAGTATCAAATGCCTCAATTTTTTCAAAAGATTGAGGCATTTTTACAGTATGGTCAAGCTTAGAAATATACAGTATTCGACAGCGATTACGATATTCATACATATTGTAATCTGGTTGCTTGTATTACATTTACAATTCGATATTCCAGGTTTAATAGATTCTTTTGTTCATTTTTTTTCAGAAAATGAGAAACAAATAGATGAAGCCTTCATCATCATTCCTACATTGATTATTTTGTTTTATTGGAATAGTCATTTTCTTGTTCCTAAGTATCTAAATCGTAAATCATGGTGGAAATATTTGATTGGTTTAAGTCTTAGTTTTTTGATACTTTTTTATTCTGGTGTTTTAGCCTCTCATCTACTTATAAAAAATGGATATGAATCGAATTTTGAAGAGCTAATGTTCTTTTTTGACTTTTCATTAGTTCTACACTTGGTAGTAATCGGCATAAGTACAAGTCTAGGTATTTCAAAAATTGCTATGAAAAATGCACTACAAAAACAACAGGCAATAGATAAGCAAAAAGAAGCTGAACTAAAATATTTGAATGCTCAATTCAACCCTCATTTTTTGTATAATACCTTAAACGGAATTTATGCTCAAGCGGTAGAAGAAGAAGCAACGAAAACAACAGAAGCTATTTTAAAGCTTTCTGAGATAATGCGTTACCCAATCAATCAGGGATTAAAACAAACGGTTCTTTTGACAGAAGAAATTAAATTTGTAGAAGATTATATTGCCTTACAAAAAATAAGAATTGGACAGGACTACCCTATTTCTTTTGAAAAAGAAGGTGACTTAAATAAGATTAATATCATCCCTTTTTCATTGATGCCTCTTGTTGAAAATGCCTTTAAGTACGGTGTAAGTCCGCGAGATAAAACCCCTATCATTCTTAAGCTACAGAGTAATGGAAACGAAATTCAATTTACTAGCGAAAATAAAATAGGTACAGTAACAGATAAAAATTCACATTTAGTTGGTATTGAAAATTTAAAGGCAAGATTAAATATTGTGTATAAAGATGATTATTGTTTAGATGTTAAAGAAGTTGATAATAGATATTTGGTAAAAATGAAATTAAA
>JAHDIP010000365.1 GCA_020630735.1 Saprospiraceae bacterium
GGCGTATCTACTTTTTGACCAATGGAAGAAGAACCTTCGATAATATGTGCTGACGCTGCTTGGTATGAAGTGTATAACTGAATTCGAGTTTGTTGCTTATTAGTTTCACTGACTGGTCGCCATGCAACCATATGAGTCGGATTACCATTGTTATCACCCATCATGTAAACCCATGCTTGGTCGTCTTCTTGAAGTACTTTTAAGAAATGGGAATTACCAAGGTGATGTTTCATTGCTTTGAACGCTAAAAGTGATGGCTTTGGAATATATCCAGACCTTGGTGAACTGGTCAAGCCTGAACGAGTAAAAACAGAGGATTCTTTTTCTTCATTCGCATAAAAGAACCAGGTCAATCGGCTAACACCTAATCGGGCAAATAGCATAGCCCCCCTCACTGCATACAAGGCTTGCGCTCGTGCAGAGACGCATTCGGAGTGCGTACATGGTTCTCCTCCTCCATCAGAATCCCATCCCCATTCGCTTACAAAAATAGGCATACCTGGTAGGTTGTGATCTCTAAAACGTATATCGTTGAGGATGACCCGAAGTTCGGTATAAGGATGTTCTGGATGCACACTTATTCGGATTCCATCATTACGTTTGATATAACTATAGTGGTGAACATTTAGAGCGTCGATAAATGGTGCTATGTTTTCTGTAAGTCGAGCACCAATATAGTTTTTAAATGCCCCTTCTGTTTCGTGTTGCGGAAACGCAGCTTGCAATGCACAAGGTAATACTTTTATACTTCGATCTGTTTCTTTAACTCCTCTTGCCATTCCTTCTAACACTTTAAGGTAAAAATCAGCCTCGTAAGCCCATGGTTCATTTCCTACTTCAAGGTATTCCACTAAACCATTACCTTCTGCCCGTCCAAAATGTTTGGCAAAAGTACTTCCATAACCATAAGCAGCTTTATATGGATCGTTCCATCTATTGGCAGCAAAATCTGCAATTTTGATGGAAGTTTGTACACTTATTCCTGCTTTTCTCCATTCCGCATATTCGGTATCCCAGTTGAGCCACCATTGGGCAGCAGTCCCTTTTCCTGAAACCATCTGTTTATAATCTGGTGTATCGTCTGGGTCAACAACATCCCAATTTAAAAAGTGATAGTTGCGAGCATGAGAGCTAATTTGATTGTAGTAACCTGCTCCTTCTTTTGGACCTATTTCAGTAGAAGATTTAGAATAGCCCCATCCCCAAATACCATTGACGCCCATCATGTCATTCATACTTACAGGATTCATTTTGGCAGGAGGCATTTCGCCATAAGGACCGTATTCATCATAGGCATCTATTTCCCAAACAAAAACCTTATTCCAATCATTGTCATTTACACTGTGTTCTACTTTGATGTATCGTGCTCGTTGTGCAGGAGAAACTAAAGTAGTAACTCTATTCAAATTACCAGGTTCAAGATCGGCTACTTTGTTCCAATTATTACCATCTTTACTTATTAATAATTGAGTTGATTTTGCCATATCAAGCCCAGCCCAATGCCTTGTATCTATCCAACCTACTGTTTTGATCGCTCCTAAATCAACGGTAACTGATTCGGTAGGCAAGTCTGCAAGTGCTGCTACTTCTTGTAAGCCAAAAGCTTGTTTAGAAATTAATTTGATCGCCTTGATATTACGAAGTGGTTTTGAGAATCGAGCTAATTTACTAGCATTAAATAATAGATAATCGCCCACTTTGGTTGATTTTCCATTTTTATCAATAGCAACTATTTTTATCGGAGCTTTAAGTTCGTAACAACGAACCGCAACAGTATACAAGTCACTCGTTTTAGTAAATGGAATTTGTACCCACGCCTGACCATTTTCTACTGATACTTTTGCAGAAGATTGCTCATGTCCATCAGTTATATTAGTAATATCGTCTATAGGAGAACTTTTAATTTTTCCGTTTTTCCCCGCATTTAAAAGTAAGTTTAAATCGGATCGATTTAGAAAGCCTGAAGGAAAAGGTGCATCAGATTGCCAATTGGTCTGTGTGTTTTCATCTAAAACAGCAGCTGCATTTTTGGTATTCGAAGAACTAGAAACACGAGCGTTTTCTGTTAAAGACGGAATAACTCCTGCATCTGGATTCCAAGACTTGGCTCTATAGCTAGTTTCGCTAACTTTGACAATATCATAACCCGTTTGAACCTCAGGAGACGAGGAACAACTTGCCAACAACAAGAAAAATGTAAGTATAAAAATTACTTTAGTCATACGGGTATCTACAATTTAAGTAATATCAATACCTAAATCAAGCCATAAAATGTTATTACCCATTTTAGGATAAGTGAAATACTTAGAACAAAGTAGAATTTCTTTCAGAAAGTCTTTGAGTCCTAAGATAAACCTAGGCTCAAAAAAAGAATTCATTACAGTTAGTTTAACTTACATTTTAATTATAACACTCGTTTTCTACAAGCACAAAACAAACGCAATCAACTAATTATCAAGCTAATACAGGTTTTCTAAAATCAGCTATTTTCGATGCATTACAGGTACATCTTTTAAAACCATTTGTAAAGTGCCTCTAATGCGTTCTTCAAATAATAACACTTTACCTTTCCGTAAAGATGCTAACATTTCTTCATGAAAATGACGGACAGTAATCAATTCTAAGTTTTCGTCTTTTACAACTTTAAACTCCTCTTGTAAATCAGCCAGTAAAGCTGAAATACGCTCAGGTATATTTGTTACACAAACGGAAAAACTAATCGCCATATTCTGCATCGTATTTACTTTTATTCGATGCTGTGCAAATAACTTAAATAAATGACCTAAATGTTGTTCTGCTACGAACGAGAAATCACGTGTAGAAATATGAAGAAGGGCTTGGTTGGGTTCTACTACAATGACTGGTGGGTATTCTACTTCTATGTCATCTGAAATAATGGTGCCATCGCCTTCGGGATCAACGAATGACTTGACATATAAAGGGATATTTTTATTTTGTATAGGCTTAATGGTTTTAGGGTGAATAACTTTAGCACCGTAATAAGTCATTTCAATTGCTTCTTTATAAGACAATCGATCAATTTTTGTTACGTTACTAAACAATCGAGGATCAGCTGTCAAAATACCAGGGACATCTTTCCAGATACTCATTGATGCTGCATCGAGACAATAAGAAAAAATAGCTGCACTATAATCGGAGCCTTCTCTTCCTAATGTGGTGGTAAAATTTTCGCTAGTACCGCCAATGAATCCTTGTGTGATAACGAAGCCACTTTTTTGCAATTTTGGCAAAACCGCAGTCTTCATCATTTCTTGGGTTTCTTGCCAATCTACATTTCCTTCTCTGTATGTATTATCTGTTCTAATCGCATCTCTAGCGTCTAGCCATTGGGTGGCTAAATCTAATTGATTTAAGTAAGCTGCAACCATTTTGGAAGAAGCCATTTCGCCTATAGAAACAATTTGATCATAGATATAATCATAACTGTCTTGTACTTTATCTTCAATCACCCATTCTATTTCCATAAAGACATCATTTAAGTCGGCAAAGATTGGATGTTCTTTGCTAAATAATGTTTGGGCAGTATCGTAGTGTTGTTTTTTTACGTCTTCAAAATATTGAGGCAATTCTTCTTCTTGATTTATATATGCTTTGACTACTTTTTCAAGTGCATTTGTCGTTTTCCCCATTGCAGAGACTACAATTAATAATTTTTCTTCTTTGTAGTCTTGTAAGATCGAACCTACGTTTTTAATAGCTTCTGCATTCTTGATAGATGCTCCACCAAATTTGAATACCTTGATCATTTTCTCACGGTTTATTTGTAAATAATAGAACTACAAATATAGCAATGATATTTAAATCAGAACCTAATATTTAAGTAGATTTTTAGCCTTTTTTTGCTCATAAAAACCTTTCAGAATTAAGTCTAATAATGTGGCTACCTTCTAGCCCACCGCTCTGTACAGACCTAAGATAGTAGGCTCTGCATTTTGCTCGATGCAGAAAATTTTCAAAAAAGCTTACAAGCTACGTTTTCTTTTGTACTGGATTTCAGGTACTAGTAGAAGGTACTGAGTACGCCCCCCATTAATGCTAGCGTAATGATCCAATAGCCTAAATGAATACCAATATACTTAAAGCTTTTGCGTTCGAATAATGCATTGATACCTAAAAATGGCAAGGCAAAAGTAATCGCATTAATTATACCATGCACTGCACCATGTCCAAAAGAACGATGACGATCTGCATAATTTGTTAATACCTCATTCGCTAATCTACCGACATCAGAAGAGGCATCTCCAAAATCTGGATGGGTAACAAAAAGTTGATAAAACCCTAGTTGATGAATAACAGAACCAGCCATTGCAAAAGCTAAGAAGCAGCTTAACAGATAACATAGACCAAAAATTAAAGGCATATTTCCTCCTTGTAATTCTTCTTCACTCAAGCCTGTAGATTTCATCCAAGCAGTCCCCATTACTTTAGGATTGTACCAAATAGAACCAATGATAAGTGGTATTAGTGCTGCTAAGAATAGATATAAAATATTGAATTCCATTAGTTAGTATGTTTCGTTAATAAATGATGAAGGTTTGAATTTACTATTTTTTCATAAAAAAAAATAACATTGCGTGTGAAGACTTTTATTTGGAATGAGGTATAAATATTTTACGATCATTTAGTCACTAAAAGGGAAAAGCATGAATGGAAAAGAATAGTGATAGGCTTAG
>JAHDIP010000069.1:0-21205 GCA_020630735.1 Saprospiraceae bacterium
ATCCCGGTTAAAGATCCAAATCAAATTTTACTTTTAGCTCATTTTTCCATTTTAGTAACGGGTAAAAAATAAGTTCCGCATTTTGGCTATAGAATTTTTGAGTTTAGATAAGGAGAAAAACGCAGTGATAGCCCAGCTATCACGAGTATTTTCGACGAAATATTAACTCTAAAATACCAGCCACAAATCGGGAAATTATTATTTGACCATTACTTAGATAAAGCGAATAGTCAAGGAACCTTACTTTTTCTAAAAAAATAGTTCACTAGTAAACTATTTAAGCCTACCTTTGTTACCTTTATTTGAAGCAAAACCTAAAAATGAAACCATTTGATCCTTATCAACATTTTGGCTTCCTATCCAATCGTGTTGGTAAACTGATTAATCTACATGTTCGAGAAAACATCCTAGCCAATGGGTATCAATTTCCATCTAGTTGTATTGGTATTTTAGCTCAATTATGGAGTCAAGATGGTATCAATCAGAAAGATCTTTCCATTTCATTATTTAAAAATAAAAGTAGCATCAATAAAATGATCTTAGCTTTAGAACGAGATCAAATGATCATCCGTAAAGAAGATGAACAAGATAAGCGGTTTAAAAAAATATTTTTAACACAACGAGGTAAAGATTTTAGAAAAGATATTGAAAAGTATAATCAAAACCTCAACAAACAATTGTGTAATCACCATAGTCAAGAAGACATTCAACAAGCAAAAGAAATTCTTCGTACTACTATAGAATTATTATCAAAGGAAACCAATTAACTATGAAGAAACGACAATGGATTATTTCGGGGATATTGACCTTGCTCCTACTTATGGGGGCTGCCTTTGGATACCAAAAGATGGCTGCAAATAAGCAATCAACAGTATCCGAAGAAAAACCTGCAGCAGTTATTCGTGAAGTAGATACTCAACAATTTGAAGCAGCTAACATTACAAATAATATCGAATTGGATGGTCGACTAAGTGCTTTCGAGAAAATCAATCTTGGTGCTGAAGTTACTGGGAAGTTACTTCCTACTTCTAGACATAATGTCGGAAGTTATTTCGAAGAAGGAGACTTACTTTTTCAGGTAGACAGCAATGATGAACGATACAATTTGTTTGCTCAACGTAGTAGCCTACTTACCGCTATTACCCAAATGATGCCTGATCTAAAGTTTGATTATCCTGCCTCATTCCAAACATGGAAGAAATATTTGGATGACTTTGATGTCGAACAATATGTAAAGCCATTGCCTCCAGTGCAAGACGAAAAAGAGAAATACTATATTGCTGGTAAAAACATTTACAATCTTTACTACAGTATCAAAAGTTCTGAAGATCGATTAAAAAATTATAATATTTATGCACCTTTTAGTGGTGTCTTTTTATCGGTAAATGTTTTCCCAGGTGCCTTAGTAAGTCCGGGGACAAGTTTGGGACAAGTGATGAATACAACTCGCTTTGAGTTAGTCGCTCCTATCGGAATGGCTGACTTAAAATATATTCGCAAAGGTCAACAAGTAAAATTATTTTCTGAAGAATTAGGCAAATCTTGGACGGGTGTTGTCAATCGTATTTCTAACCAAATCGATCAAGCTACTCAATCTGTTCCGCTTTATATTGGTGTGATGGGTTCAGGTTTGAAAGATGGCGTTTTTCTGAAAGGTACGCTAAAAGGAAATACGATAAAAGGTGCTTACGAAATTCCTCGTTCGATCTTAGTCAACCAAAATGAAGTATGGACTTATGATAACGGTAAAGTAGGCAAGAAAGAAGTGAGCATTATTTCGAGATCAGATGAAAAATTAATCGTCGAAGGGATCGATCCATCAGATCAAGTGATTGTATCAGGAGTGAATAATTTATATGAAGGTCAGGAAGTAACCTTGAGAAAATAAAGAACCATGAAGAACATTATAAATTTTTTCCTAAAAAACACGGTCGCTGCAAATCTATTGATGGTCTTTATTTTCATCATGGGCTTCTTTGGTGTTAGTCAATTAAAGACAACCTTCTTTCCAGAAACGCCTTTGAAAAACATCACCATTCAGTTAATTTATCCTGGGGCATCTCCTGAAGAAATGGAAGAAGGAGTTGTAACCAAAATTGAAGAAAACCTTATTGGTGTTAATGGTGTAAAAAGAACCACTTCTTCTTCTTCAGAAAATGCGGCTAGTATAAATGTAGAATTGACTAAAGGCTTCGATATCGACTTGGTCTTACAAGATGTAAAAAATGCAGTTGATCAAATCAACTCCTTTCCTAGAGATTTAGAGCCGCCCGTTATTTTTAAATTGGATCCCTTGACCAATGCTTATATCTTCTCCGTTAGTGGTGCAGATTTACGTACGCTCAAGAGTTTGGCGAGAACAATTGAAGACGATTTACTGGCAAAGGATGGCATTTCAAAAATAGATATTGCTGGTTTTCCAGAAGAAGAAATAGAAATCAGTTTTAGAGAAGCTGATATGCGAGCAATGAATATTACATTCGACGAAGCCGTCACTACAGTAGCTCAAACAAATCTGCTGACCACAGGTGGTACGATCAAAGCGAAAGATGAAGAATTATTGATTAGAGCAAAAAACAAAAATTATTACGCTCAATCTTTTGAAGATATCGTTGTCAGAAGTTCCTCGAATGGTGGTTTAATAAAGCTTCATCAAATTGCAGATGTAAAAGACCAGTGGGAAGACTCGCCAAGTCGCTCCTATGTAGATGGAAAAGAAGCTGTCATTGTCACGGTCTACAATACTAGAGCCGAAGATATGTTTGACAACTCCAATACCACACAAGACTACCTAAAAATATTCCGACAAAAATATCCAAACTTAGAAGTACAAATGATCCGTGATGGAAAAAAATATCTTCAAGGTCGTATCGAGTTTATTTATAAAAATGGATTGATTGGTTTTTTATTAGTACTTGTTTTATTGGCTATGTTTCTAAATATTCGTCTTGCTTTTTGGGTCGCTTTAGCCATACCCATTTCTTTTGCAGGTATGTTTATGGTCGCCTCTTATCTTGGTATCTCGATCAATGTAATTACTACTTTTGGGATGATTGTCGTTATCGGTATTTTGGTAGATGATGGAATTGTTATCGCCGAAAATATCTTCCAACATTATGAACGAGGATCGGATGCATTTACTGCTGCCTTAGAAGGTACACTCGAAGTACTTCCTGCCGTGTCTTCTGCCATATTAACTACTGTAATTGCCTTTTCTGCCTTCTTCTTTATCGACGGTTTTTTGGGCGAAGCCTTTAGTCAAATGTCTATCGTGGTTATTTTCACCATTGTATTTTCATTGATCGAAGGGGTGTTTATCTTACCTGCTCACATTGCCCATTCAAAAGCATTGAAAGAGGGAGAAAAAAGTAAAGTGACACAGTTTTTTGATAGCATCATGAATTTCTTCAAAGACTATATGTATGGCCCTGTTTTGAAAGCATCGATGAGTTTTCCACTTGCGGTATTGGCACTTTGTATCGCTGGATTAATTCTTGTTTTTGGAGCTTTTGCGGGTGGTTATATCAAAGGTACCTTCTTCCCTTTTGTACAATCCGACAACTTTGAAATTGTTTTAGAAATGCCTGCGGGAACCCCTTCAAAAGACGTTAATACCGTTCTCGAAAAAATCGAAGCGGCTGCATGGAAGGCTGATAAAGAATTTAAAGATTCTCATTTAGCTGGTGTAAAAGGACCAATCGTGAATATTCAAAAAAGTGTTGGTCCAAATAGTTATCAAGGAAAGTTAACGTTATATTTAATCAATGGTGAAGAACGACCGAATTTAAAAAATCGTGTCATTAGTGGTGCAATCAAAAAAGAACTAGGGACAATCCATGAAGCGGACAAATTGATTTTTGGACAGGGTAATATTTTTGGTGATCCTGTTTCTATTTCTCTATTGAGTGGCAATGCCGAACAACTAACTGATGCTGTAAATGAATTAAAAAGTGAATTGAATAGCATTGCTGATTTAACCGATATTCAAGACACCAACAAACAAGGTCTCAAAGAAGTAGAACTCACACTAAAACCTAAAGCTTATAATTTAGGGCTTACACTTGGTGATATTATGCGTTCTGTCCGACAAGGATTTTTTGGAGCAGAAATTCAACGCTTACAAAGAGGCTCTGACGAAGTAAAGGTTTGGGTTCGCTACAAATTAGATGACCGTAGTTCGATTGCAGATTTATCAGAAATGAGAATCCGAACAGCTAATGGTTTAGCCGTTCCCCTTCGAGACTTAGTTGACTTCAATACAGAACGAGGAGTCGTAGCGATTAATCATATTGATGGCCAACGAGAGATACGGGTAAGTGCAGATGTGGCTTCCGATAAAGTTTCGGTGAGTGACATCAATGCCGATATTGAAAGTGAATTATTACCCAAAATATTAGCAAAATATCCTGATGTACGTGTGGGCTTCGAAGGGCAAGCTAGAGACAATGCTGAAACGATGGCTTCGATGAGAAAGGTTATGCCACTCATTTTTCTCTGTATGTTTTTCGTCATTATTCTTACTTTTAGCTCTGTAAGTCAAGCCTTAATTGTTTTTCTATTATTGCCTTTTGGTTTTATTGGTGTAGGGCTTGGTCACTGGATTATGGGTTTACCGATTAGCTTTTTATCGGTACTTGGTATTATTGCTTTGATCGGAATTTTTGTAAATGATGCACTCGTTTTTATCTCTACTTTTAATAGCAAAATAAAAGAAGGTTTACCTTTTGAAAAGGCACTGTACGATACAGGACTATCTCGTTTCCGACCGATTACTTTAACAACCTTGACAACGGTAGCAGGACTATTACCGCTAATGCTAGAAAAAAGTGTGCAAGCTCAATTTCTGATTCCAATGGCCAATTCAGTTGCCTTTGGGTTAATCGTTGGTACCTTTGTATTATTAGCGCTCATCCCTGCCCTACTCACAATTGCAAATAGTATTCGACTATTTTCCTTCAGCTTATGGACTGGCGAAACCTATCAACCTGAAATGGTAGAACCTGCTTACGAGGGTAGAAATCATCCTTGGTTTTTGACGCTTATTTTTGCACTGATTACTTTAGCTTTAATTGCAAGTTTGGTGATGATGGCGTTTAAAGTTACGGGATCATTGATGTAATGAAGGACAAATCAGGAAGTTATTATTTGACCATTACTAAGTCTGCTTCTTTATCTTTTAGCATCTTGCAAAAGATGCTGTTAAAAACAGCGAGATAGTCAGGCGAAGTTTAAAACTTCACCTAGCAGATAAAATAGGGCTTTGACCTATTTCTACAAAAGCAATATAGTGTTGCGAATCAAGTAGAGGGAGGGCATGGAAATATACTGTTTGACTGGAAGGAGTTTATATTTCCTAGCATTTTGGTTACTTTTTGGCAATGAAAAAGTAACTCGCCGAAGGCAAATGCTAAAATCATAGCTCCCAGAACTTTAATTTAGATTAGCACAAAAAAAGAACTCCTTATGTTAACGATATACACTTGAAAGAAGTTGACATATAAACTTCCAATTAGTTTTTGCAAAAATTAAATAAATGAAAAATATAATTTCAGCCTTACTACTACTTAGTTTTTCTTGTACACTTTTTGCACAGGAGCAAATGACTTTGGAAAAAGCAATTTCTCTAGGACTAGAAAATAATTATAGTATCAAGGTAGATGAAAAAGCAATACAGATTGCTCAAAATAATAATACTTGGGCAAGAGCTGGCAAAGGACCTACAGTAGACCTTAGAGGATATCTCAACAACTTTATGAGTAGAGATAATAACCCTGCAAGTTTTTTGCAAGGGACTTACTATAATGGTTCATTGGGTGCTGCAGTAGATGCCAATTGGGTACTGTTTAATGGTGGTAGAACGCAGATTGCAAAAGAGCAATTGAACCTTGCTGTTACGCAACAAGAATTAAATCAAAAAACGGGAATTCATGATTTATTGAAGCAAATTTACCAACGGTATTATGAGGTACTTTTTCAGCAAGAACGCTTAGAGGTTTTAAAAGAGAGTATGGATTTGTCTCGTAGTCGTCTTGCTTACGAAAAGGTAAAAAAAGAATTTGGCTCTAGTAATTCGTACAACTTACTACAGTTCGAAAATAATATCATTAGCGATTCTACTAACATTCTTAGTCAAGTAGTGGCTATTGAATTGGCGAAACGCAATTTGTATAATGTGTTGGATGTCGAAGGCTTTGCTAATTATACCTTTCCAGAAAAACTACAGACGGAGGTAGAAGATATTAGTGAAGAGAAATTGAGGGAATTGCTAGAAGAAGAAAATTATAGCTTAAAAAGTTTGGCAGTTATTTCGCAACTAAATATTTTAAATTCTAAGCTGGAGGATGCTGCTCGAAAACCTGTCGTAAGTATTAATGGTTCTTTTGGTTTGTCGGAAAGTGCTTTTAAATTTTTCAAAGATAATCCAGCTACTGGTGACCCTTTTGAATTACTTTGGTCTAATAGAATAGATGGTTCCATTAATGGAAATGTAAGTTGGAATTTATATGATGGCGGTATCAAAAAAGCGAATATCGAAAATGCTCGCATACAAGAAGAGATTGATCAAATGAATTTTTTAGAGGCTAAAGTAGAACTCTATAATCAGTTAGATATTTTGATTACGAATTATCAAAATCAAAAAGACTTGCTCCAACTAACGGATAACCAAATTCAAATTGCCGATCGAAATTTGGAAATGACTGGGGAACGTTTCAAAGCAGGAACAATTAGTTCTATTGATTTTAGAACCATCCAAAACCAATATCTCAATGCTGCTTTCAATAAAGTAAATGCGATCTACAATTTGATTTTGACTAAAATTGAAATTGACGCATTGGTTGGCATGTTTTCTGATCAATAACTATTAAATCATTTGTTTCTACTCTTGGCTTGCCCAAAGAAAACGAAGCAAAAGAAAAGGCACCGCAAGAATCTTTTTCTAAAAATAGTTTTGCTACCCCACTCGCACCAAAACTCGCCTATCGGCTCAAACAATGGTGCTCTTTTTACTTCGCTTAGCACTATTTTCTTAACGAAAAATTTTCAAAGCGGATTTTTTTAAAAAATAAAATTCATTCTATTAATTTTATTAACCTTTATCATGGATATCTTTTTTCATTTCGACCAATACCTTATAGAACTTGCTCAACAGTATGAGTGGCAAATCTATATTATCCTTTTCGGAGTGATTTTATTTGAAACGGGATGTCTATTCACTCCTTTTTTGCCTGGTAATTCTTTGTTGTTTTCGACAGGGATGTTGGTCTCTAGTGCTACGCTTAATTATTTTACGCTAATCATTGTTTTTGTCGCTGCCGCTATATTGGGTGCTATCATCAACTATATGGTAGGAGTCTACTTCGGAAAGTTTATACAGGCAAGAGGATGGATAAAGCCTGAACACATGGAGCGTTCCAAAAAATTTTATGAAACTTATGGCGATCAAGCATTAATCATTAGTCGCTTTATGCCTTATTTGCATATTGTGGTTCCATTTATTGCAGCAGTTGCAGGGATGGACAAAGAGAAGTATATTCGCTACAATATTATCGCTGCTTTACTTTGGGTAATTGGTTTGGTATCAATTGGATTTTTCTTAGGCTATATTCCTTTTGTTCAAGAACATTTCACTTTAGTCCTGACCATCATTATTGGCATTTCGACTTTGCCTGCCATTTTTTCTTTTGTTACTAATAAATAGTAATGAAAGTTAAAATGAAAATTTTCATTTTAACTTTCATTTTCATTCACCTAGTGCGCTTGTTTCTTTTCCTCCACTCGCTCTATCGTAGGAGCACTCCAACGTTCGTACCCTACAGGTTTTTCTTGAGCACGTCTCACCGCTTGACCAGTGCGACTCTTATCAGCGATCATGGCATAGGTCATAATCAAACTAGTACCAATAATGATAAATAATAAAATACCTGGTTCAAAACCAGCGACCATTGCTTCTTCAGGGATAGCATAAAAAAGTAGGACTGTAATCAATCCACGAGGTGCAATAAATAACTGTGGTAAAATATCTTTACCAATGAACAAGCGTAGTATAACAAATCGAATGATATATATCGAAGCAATGATGAGTAAACTCACCAAAGCTACATTTAGACTAGCTAAGGAACTTAACGAAATCGTCAATCCAAAAATAACAAAGAAGAAGGTACGCACAACAAAAGCCGTTTCCATCGTAATAACATGCAAGCCATCATAGAGGTGTTTCGCTTCTTTGTAAATCAACCACTCCTTAAGGCGACCTGTAAAAAACAAGCGCATATTGGCAATCAATAATCCAAATACCAAAATGATGATCAGAGATGATAAGTGCATTTTTTTACCCAATGCATAGAGCAATAATAGAACAGCTATGAGTAGAAATAATTTGGTATGACTCTTTATACTTTGGAAAACCAGTACAATAATGTAACTCGCTATTAATGACAAGACAATTGTCAATACTACATTGCCAGCAAACCCACCGATACCTGAACTATGCTCAATATCTAGCTGCCCCGTGAGGAAATAAAAAACCATAATTCCCATAATATCAGAGAAGGTACTTTCATAAATATGAAACTCTTTTTTGTCTTCTCGCAAACTCGTTACACTCGGAATAATAATGGCAGACGACAAAATAGAAAGTGGCGTAGCATACAGCCAGGCTTTCGTCATATCCATCCCTGGTATAAACTGGTGTAAGATCAATGCAGCTACCCAAATGGAGAGCAACAGACCTATGAGCGCAATACCAAATGCCTTGGCTATGGGCACCATTTTTTCCCGTTCGAGCTTAAGCTCTAAGGCCGCTTCTAGTACAATCATGATTAGTCCGACAATACCGAGCACCTCGAGTATAGGGAAGAAGTTAATCGTACTTCCGCCCATCGCATCCATTCCTGCCTTCATCACAATTCCCAAAATGATCAGCATCAGTACCGAAGGTATATTCGTTCTTTTCGATACCTCTCCAAAGAAAAAGGAAAGAATCAGAATCAAGCTAGATACAATAATCAGGTTGTAGGAACTTAAAATTTCTTCCATGTTATTTTTATTTTTCTAGACTACACTCGTAGCCCCATTCTTTTATCAATTGGGTTAAATACCCCAAATGCTTTTCTTCTCTAACTAATAATTGGCTGATTAATATTTTTTCTTTTGTCTCCTCGTAATCAACCTTTGGTTTTATACTCCAATCTATATAGGGGCAAACTTGCAATTTTTCGTCAATAATATGTTTGTGATCGTCTTCTGTAGATTCTGTTAGGTGCAATCGTATTTTATGCAACTGCCCTACTCGTTCACCTTTCAGTAGTGTATAACCTTCGGCAAATATAGTAGAATAATTAAAAAAGCGTAAGCCACCCTGCGTTTGCATCGATAAACCTAATCGACTTATTTGTTGAATGATGCCAGAAGTTTCTTTGATTTTGATTCGCTGCCCTTCTTTCAACTCATTGTTCAACAAAAATATTCGACCATTAATATAATGTCTTATTGGCATATAACTTACTGCCCCCAAAATGGCAATCAAAATACCATGCACCCAAGGATTGATCATGATAAATAGCACCACTATTAATATGACAGCTAAAGGTTCATACAATTGCAAGATGATATCTACAAGATTATTGATGGCTATAAAAAATCGACCTTTAAATTTGAGTCTTTTCAATAAGCCTGCTAATAAGACGAGTATAAAATACAGCCCTATGATAAATGCACAAGCAAACAAAAAATTGACCCAAGTATACATATATTGCCCCATACTTACAGTTTGGTTTTTTCTTTAGATAGTTTATTTTCTTGGAAAGAAAAATCAATTTTACTTTCTAGTATTCGTCCAATATCGTTGACAATAAAAGGATTGACCTCTAGCCAATTGCCGTTACGTTTCAAGATACCTAAATGAAAAAGTCGTTGCAAAATTATTTTGTAATGACTCTTAAATGCAGGACCAAAAAGCTTGCGCAAACGATACTCATTGGTCTGCTTATCCATCATGATCGTTTTCAGCAGAAGGGCAGAGTCGATACTCATAAACTCTGGTATTTTATAGTGTGTTGTTTTATTAAACACGACATTTTCTTCGTTATATTTTTTGACCGCATATGCCCATTGTTGAATCGCTTCGCCAATATTACCATCCGAATTTCGATAAATTCTATTAATCATCTTTCTGATCTCATTGGCTGTTACTTCCTCTTTTTCTTCGTCTATCAGTTCCATATGTGTTGCACTATGGCGGATGTATATCGCTTCAGAAATCTCGTTCGCTTCCATCCTATCCATATTGATTTCACTTTGGAAGACCTTATTCATTTCAAAGATTTTGTCTAAGTGTTTATCCAGCCAATTACTCAAACTTACCATAAAAAAGATCCGACCAGAAGTAATATCTATAGTATCCAATAAGCTACGAACATTATCGCTCAACGAAATTTTATCGTCTTGCCACAATTCCAAATCATCGATCCAAATCATGATTGGCGTACCTAAGCTGTATTTTGTAATAAATTCTAAAGCTGCCCCAAGGTCGTGTTGCACTTCAAAAAATCGCCCCGCAAAACGTATCTTCTGATTAGGTTTTAGTTTTATGACTGTATCCGTAAAGCGTTGGCTTACGATCTCACCAAATAAGGTTTTACCTGAAAACCGCTGCCCTGTAATCGTAATAGCTCCTCTAAAACCAAGGCGCCAATTTTCTATAAGATTAGTTACTTGTGCTAGTTCTGCTGTTCGACCAATCGTAAAAGAATCACCCACCCAACCTTTTGTCAAAAACATACTGGTATAATGGCTATTGTCTGCTTGTGGTGTTCGACTACGAACTGCTCGAACCATTTTTTCAGAAATACTTAATGCTTCCTCTGTTCTCACATTTTGTTGGAACCGTCTAAATACAGCAAACTTATCACTAAACCAGTTACGAATGAATTCCCAATTTTTTAGCTGATAATCTCGGTATTGGTTTATCGTTTGTTGTAAAGAACGAGCAAGGAAATTTTCGCCATATATATTGATCAGACTAAAATTCTGCCCTAGTTGTTCATTCGATTGCACTTTTATTGTTTGCATACTGTCTCTAGACTTGTCCAAACTTTTCAAAAAGTTGGCCAAAATCTTTTCCAATTCATCATTCAAAGGCGCTTCTCCATCTTCTTGCTCTACTCCTATTCTGTTTTTGATATTGACAATACTTAGATTGATCTTATTGGTGATACTTTCTTGAATAGTACCAAGCTTGTGAACATCTGGCAACAACTCAGAAGTCAACCAAAAACGTGTTTCTTTATGCAAGTCGATTTCTTTAAACAGCAACATCCCTTGCATCGTATCTACACATATCTTTTCTTTGTGCGGCAACTTCGTTAAGTACTCGTCTAAGGTATTTGTAAAATTCGTAGTACTATTTGGGTAAGAATACTTCTTTTTTAGTTCTTCTAAATGTGTAACTATTTGACTTCCCTCAAGCTCTTCTTTTTCTTGCTTCTGAAGTAAGTCTTTCAGATCCATTTTTAATTCCTCAATATTTTTGATATTGACATCATAAAAATCTTTAAAGTGACTATGAATCAGCACATAATTGCCTGAAGCATTCCACAATAAATCAGATTGCTTTACCAATCCATGGCATTGTTCCGGAATTGCTTCAATTTGTTCCTTGTAAGTTGGCCAAGGATTATCTTGAAGTTTCCATTTTTCTATTATTTTTTCTGCATCAACAGGTTCATTAGTTTGAAGGAGTTGGTGCAATTCTCCAGCAGCATTATACAGTAATTTTCGAGATTCTTCTTTTAGTTCCTGATAGTTGGACAGTTCGGTTTCTCTAGCCGATAGTTTTAACCAAGCTTTTTGTTCTTGAAAAAGAATATCACGCCATAAGAGCATAAAACCTTTAGCTTGCTCCATCCATTCGAAACAAACATAGTAGTTCTTATAAGTAGGAGAAGGGTCTAATTGAACTTTCTCAAAATTTCGGAAGCCGATATCTAAAAATGCCTTGCCTAGTATTTCGGCACTTTTAGCTAACTCTTCGAAGTGAGCCGGTTCACGTTCTTGAGACCAACTTATATTTATAGCATTATCAATGATTTCTTGCAAACCATTGTTTTTGTCAATATATGCTGTTATCCTATCTGTCATCTAATTATTTATTCAACGTGTTTAATAGAACGTACTATTTTACTTTTTGAGGTAAGTTTATGGTAAAATCTCTAACGTCGTATCGGTATTTTTACTGTACATTTCGCTCGTTTGAGTGAATTTTACTTGTTTTCTCAACCTTTTGATGCCCAATATAAACCACATTTTATAGTTTACAAAGTCTTTCTATACGTAATAGCTAATTTTTAGACGTAAGAATAGTCACATAGGTTTCTACTATTCTGTTTTTTTACAATAAACATTAAAAAATAGTCTTATTTTAAGGGTTTTAGCCCAAAAGAAAAAAATAGCTATTTTGTGTAAAATTTTATCTTTTTGGACGAAAAAAATATCGAATTCCATGAAAGCGGTTACTGTCAAAGAATTAAAAGTAGAATTAAGCACTCGCTCACCCAAAGAACTAATGGAGCTATGTCTTCGTTTATCTCGATTTAAGAAAGAAAATAAAGAAATGCTTACCTACCTTTTGTTTGAAGCAAATGACGAAGATGCTTATATACAAAGTGTAAAAACGGAAATTGACGAACAGTTTGAGAAGGTCAACAAAAAAAGTTACTATCTCATCAAGAAAAGTATCCGTAGAATTTTAGTCAACCTCAATAAATACATCCGATATTCACTCAAAAAGGAAACGGAAGTCGAATTGCTGATTTACTTTTGTGGCAAATTAAGAGATTTTAAACCGTCTATCTTTCGAAATGTACGCCTTCAAAACCTCTACAAACGTCTCATTACAAAAGCAAGAAAAACATTGCTCTCCTTGCATGAAGATTTGCAGTATGACTATGGACAAGAATTAGACGAACTAGACAGCTAAAATCATCCCAACATATCGTTGATGATCCGATAGCATTCATGAACATATGGATCAGATTCCAGTTTTTTTATCCAAGGCTGTTTTTTTAGAATGGTAAGAGAATCTCCAGTAGCTAATTCTTTCGGAAGGCTAATATTGAACTCATCTATTTTGCTAAAAATCAATTTATAGTTTTCCTGCTCTTTTACCTCTTTTTTCTTTTTGATGGTGTACTGATCAAAAGCAAGATTAACTGTAGAATTATCTTGTCGTTCTTTTATTTTTTGTGCCTTTTCTTTTGCCAATTGGAAACGTTTACTTCGTTCAACCCGTCGGTGACTCAAGCGAATTACTTGGTCTTTATTTGGATTTGTATTAACGGTTTGTTTTCTTTCTTTCAACTGTGTTTTTTCAGACTTAAGCACAAATTCTTGAGCTCGCTCTCCTGTTGGTACAAATAGATCATCATCGGGTAAAATGATATCAGGAACAATACCCGTCAACTGTGGAGACCGACCACTAGCAGTATAAAATCGTCCGATAGAAAGTTTTACTTCGCCAAGTTTAGCAGTGCTCTCTTCGGTATCTAAGGTATAAAATCGTTGCATCGATCCCTTTCCGAAAGTAGCTGGACTTCCTACGATAATAGCTCGATCATAATCTTGCATCGTTCCAGAAAAAAGCTCTGAAGCCGACCCGCTATTCGAATTGACCAATACAACTAATTCGCCATCATATTGCGCAATGCCATCGATATCTTCTAGTACTCTACTGTTCAGTTCCATTACAACTCCTTCTTCAAGAAAATAACCTAAAAGTTCTACTGCTTCGCCTGAGGAGCCACCTTTATTATTTCTAAGATCGAGAATAAGCCCTTCCATTCCATTTGCTTTCAAGGTTTCTATTTCTTTCAATACATGAACAGAACAACCTTCTTCGCCTGCATAAAAACGAGGCAATTGAATATAACCAATACGCCTCTCAATCTGTTGGTCTTCCAACAAAAATGATTTAGCTAAATCAAAATCGATTTTTTCACGAATTATAGAAATAGTTTTAGTTTCTGTTGTTTGCTTCTTTACTGTGATTTCTAGTTTAGAACCCTGTGCGCCTTTCATCAACTCTAAAATCTCTTTTAGTTCTTTTCCATAAAGCTCAATAGTAGCTTGGTTTGCTTCAGCTATACTTAATATAATATCACCTTCTTCTAATTGCTTTGTTTTCCAAGCAGGTCCGCCTATAATTACATTTTGAATAACTGGATATTGATTTACCATTGCCATTCTCACTCCTATACCTACAAAAGATCTTGTATAATTAACTTGCCATTTTTCTTTTTCTTTTGCTGAAAGATAGCTAGATTGAAAATCGTGTATTTTCAAAAAGGTATTGACATACTCTTCAAAAGCTTGTTCTCCTGTTTTATTTACTAGTTCCTCAAATTTCTTTTCATAAAGTTCTTTAATTTCCTGGATAGCTTTTGCCTTTTTTTCTTCAAAGTTTAAAGTAGAAATAGCTGTATTGTCGATCAATATTTTTTCTAATAGTTCTTGTTTCAACTTCTTTCTCCAACGGTCTTTTAACGCTCCTTTATCAGAAGAGAAATTTCTTTTCTTCACATCCATTTCAAATATTTCATCTTTATTAAGATCTAATTTTGTTGCTAAAATAGATGAACAAAATATTGAAGCATTTACAACTCTTTGTTCAAGCAAATTTCTAGTTTGGGTATAAAACTGAAAAGAAGTATTCTTTAGCTCTTCATCGATAGATAATTCAAATTGCTGAAGTTGGTCAATATCTTTTTGGGTTAAAAATATTTTTTCAGGATCTATCGTCGATAAATAATGTTGGAAGAAATCTTTAGACAAATCATCATTAAGCGGTCGTGCTTGCAAATGATTTGCTTCAACTGTTTTTATCACTTGCTGAAGTAAAATAGGATTGGTATACTGTTCTTTTTGAAAACAGGTGGTAAAGATTGTAGTACAAGTTGCTAGAATAAAAAATTGTTTTAGGTTCATGCTTTCGTCTGTTTTTACCAAATTAAAAATAGAAAAATGGCAAGTATCAATATCGTAAAGACAAAAGCAATAAGGACAGGAATTTGTGCAATGCCAATCGTTATAGATAGTAGCCTATTAATACCATTTGATGCTAATGAAATTAGTTGAGTATATTTAGATATAAATCTATTTTCTTCCTTTTCCTCTTTTAGTTCTTCTTCTAGTAAGACTTCATCAAATTGAACTTTTTCAGATACAAGTGTTAATACCTTTTTGGCAATGCCTTGCAAAAAACCACCAACAAAGGGCACCTTTTCTGCAATTACTTTTGACATTACTGGAATAGTGACTATATGAATTACTCCTTTGAAAAGTAAACCCAACACTTCTGTTCTATTCTCTCCAGTTATTTTACTGTGAACTTGATCGAGATCAACTACACAAGATTTCATAATACCTAAGGAATAATCAATGATACTTAAAAAATCAGATTTAATCTTCCATGTCAAAAAGAGATAACCAAATAATAGACCACTTACTGTAAAAAGTCCAAGACCAACAAGACCATAAATCAGGTATTCTATATTGACTAAATCTACTACAAAAAAACCAATAAGATAAAGTATTAAAAATACGATGAGTGGTCGAGTAGCCCAATTAACGACGTATCTGGGAAAGACTAAAAGTTCAACGAACTTTTCAGCTACTTCTTCATTTTTATATTTTTGAACATCAACGCCTAGTTCTTCTTTTATCTTAGCATCCAATCGTTCAACATCTTCAGCCGTTTTAATCTTCATTTTAGGTAATGGGTTATTTTTTTTTCAAATTCGATTTCAATACTTGTAATTCTTCCTTGGTCAAATCACGCCATTGTCCTAGTCTTAAACGATCTAATTTGATATTCATTATGCGAATACGCTTGAGCGAAATAACTTTATAATTTAAAAATTCACACATTCGCCTAATCTGTCGGTTCAGGCCTTGTGTCAACGTAATTTTGAAGGTTGTTTTTTTGAGTTGTTCTACTTTACATTTTTTAGTAACCGTTCCCAATATAGGGATACCGTTGCCCATTCGTTTGATAAACTGAGTAGTAATCGGTCGGTTTACGGTTACAATATATTCCTTATCGTGTTCATTTTCTTCTCGCAAGATGGCATTGACGATATCACCATCATTCGTCAATAAGATTAAACCTGTGGAAGGTTTGTCTAATCGACCGATAGGAAAAATACGTTTAGGGTGATTGACAAAATCTATAATGTTTGCTTTATCTTTTAGATCTGTTGTACAAGTAATCCCAGGTGGTTTGTTGAGGACTATGTACACATGTTTGGGTTTATTTTTTAATGGCTTGCCATCCAACGTTACTTTATCACCTTGCTCTACTCGATTTCCTTTTTGAGCAACTTGTCCATTTATTTTTACCCGACCTGCTTCTATCCATTTATCTGCTTCACGTCGAGAGCAAACTCCTGTTTCACTTATAAATTTGTTTAGACTTGTTGAATTTTCGTTCATTCTTTTTCTTCTATTCCCTTGTGCGAGTCATCACAAAAAGGACTGGTCTTAGTCAATTTACAATTGCAGAGTCTAACTTTACCATTTCGCTTTGCTACAAATAAAAGGGGTTTGAACTTTGAGCCATGATGTGTACCATCACAAAAAGGTTGGTTCTTACTTTTCCCACATTGACACCAAAGGTAATTTGTTCCCTTTACCAACTCTACTGTTATCGGCGCTAAGGTAGTCGTTTTTTCTTTGATGTACCCGCTAGATAATTCACTTTTTTCATTTTTAGATTTAATGATAGGATACAAAAAACTTTCTGTCCAAGGTTCTTTTGGATCGTTTTCTAAGCCTAATTCTGTTGGAAATTTTCTACTATAAAAAGCCGTTCCAAAAAGTTGATCCCAAATCGAAAACATATTTCCAAAATTCCCATTCGGGTCACTAATCCCATCCCGTTTAGATTTTCCATGATGGGCATAATGAAAAGCTGGTGTAATAATAATACGTTCAAGAATACTCATCAATGGTCGAAAAAACGGTTTTTCGTATAAAGATTTATCCCATTGTATAGTACTATGTGAACTGATAATAACGATTTGTTTTAGGACTAAACCTAAAGCAACTTCTTCGGCTCCTCCCAAAAATGTAAACATGCCAATCCACCAAATATTCGGCATCAAGACATAGTATAAGCCTGCATTACGGTAAGCTATAAAGAACCCCATCTCCTCCGCTTGATGATGTGGTCGATGAAGTTTCCACAGAAATTCATATTCATGCGCAAAACGATGATACCAATATTGTAAAACATCATCTACCAACAAGAATAGTACTAATGCCAAGGTAAAATTCCAATGGTTAATCAAATCACCAAATTGCGGAAAGAAGGTAGTCCCCACCAATATAACAATTAAAACAATTGCTGGTTTAGTCAATACAGATAAGACAAAAAAGCTTCCTGCTTCTTGTATCCAATCACTTTGAGATCGATTTGTTTGCTTTAAATGACCTGCTAAAAATTCTAAGAAACCAAAAAATAATATTATTCCTATTACCACAAAAGAATCATAATTCTCTGCTGTAGGTAAAAAATTATTCATACCTCTCTCTTTTTATTATCCGCTAATGATAATCATTTTAACGGAAACGACGCTATAAAGTTTATATCATTTTTTCCATTATTGGCAAAAATCGACCTTCAATGGAAGAAGGTAATTGCCCGACGACTTCAAAACCAAGGCCTTCATAAAATTTTTCGGCATTTGGATCAGCATCTAAGGTTACTTTTTTACCCTTTTCTTGGCTTATCCGTTTCCAGAAATCATTCATCAATAATTTACCATATCCTTTTCTAATATGATCAGGATGTATAAATAAATAGCCTAGTTTGATGTAGTTCTCATCTTTAAAAAAGTAGGTATAAAATCCGACGATTTGCTTTTCGACTACCAATTTATACACTTCATGTGTTTCTATATATTCTGGAGTAATGGTTAAATCGACATCCCATTTTTTTATTTGCTCAGCACTATATCCCCAATAAGCCTTAGACAATTTCGTGACGGTTGATAATGTTGAATGATCTACTGTAAGTGCTTTTTCGATGTTTACTTCACTAACGTTCATTACTAATTTATTGAGTTCTAAAATTAATCGTTCTTTTATTTCCTTCTCTCTAGAAGCATGCCCCGCATCTACGAGATACAATACTGAATTTGATAAACCTTCATGTACAGCAACAGCTATTTTAGGTGGGCAAATCATATCATAGCGACCATGTACAATTCGAACAGGAATAGACCCTATTTTATCCAAATTCTCTTCAATGTAATTATCAGGAATAAAGAAATTATTCGTTGAGTAATATGCCATTATAATCATTTCTGAATAGTAATCGAAGTTTGCTAGTGCATTTTCTATTTCTTCAGCAGTCACTTTTTTTCTAGAAAGAGACATCCCATAATAGGACAATTCGTAAGCGAACTTTTTACTGACTTCGGTATCTGAAGATAAGATTTGATCAAAGTAATAATCTGTTGGTCGATGTCTTTGATTTGATGGAACTAGACGAGTATATCGTTTCCATACTTCAGGAAAAAAAGTAGCAGTCCCTCCTTTTTCAAAATGCTGTCTACTTTGTAAACTTGCGGTAAAGACTCCTCGTAAAACTAAAGCCTCTACCCTATTCGGATACTCAATCGCATATAACAAAGCAAGTGTTGATCCCCACGACCCACCAAATAAGATTACTTTTTTCATTTCGAAATAATCTAGCAACCTTGTTATATCACCAATCAAATGGTGTATAGTATTCTGTTCGATACTAGCCAAAGGTTCGCTTCGACCTGCTCCACGTTGATCGAACAGGACAACATTAAATTTCTCTGGATCAAAAAAAATTTTATCTTTTTCTGAAAATCCTAATCCTGGTCCTCCATGTAAAAAAAGTACATTTACACCTTTAGCATTACCAAAATGTTCGTAGTAGATTTGATGTGTATCATCTACCTTTAAGTATTTTTTAGCTTTCATTTTTATACAAGCTTCTGATTATTCGTTTAGCACTGCAGGCAAAATATATTGGCTCATCATTTTTTCTACCTGCATATGTCCGTAAGGTGTACCATAAGCAGTAGCAGTAGCAGTAGCAGTAATAACAATGACCAAAGGTAAATCTTTGAAGATAAATATTTTATTTGCTCCATTGTCACTTGCAAAAGCTTTCGCTAAAGAACTAGGCTATGCCTACGTTTTTTGCCTTATTTTGACTAAAATATTCTATCTCCAAATGATCAACTTATTCTTTCACCCATTACTTAGCGAAGGAATTATACAATTTACAATATTTTAAACATATACAAAATTATTAAGCTATGAAGATTCGAAATCAATTCTATCTTTGCAGTACATTAAATTTGAATTGAAATGACAAAAAGGACGGATTTCACATTGATTGGTGCAGGAATTATGAGTGCAACGCTTGGTGTACTACTTAAACAATTAATGCCCGATGCGACTATAGCTATCTACGAACGTTTGGATAAAGTAGGAGCTGAAAGTTCGGATGCTTGGAATAATGCAGGAACAGGGCATTCTGCTTTTTGTGAATTGAACTATACGCCTGAGCGAGAAAATGGCCTTGTCGATATCTCTAAGGCTTTAAAAATTTCTGCTTCGTTTGAGATTTCGAAACAGCTTTGGGCTTACCTAAAAGAACATAATTTACTCCAATCTGATAGTCCGTTTATCAACGATATCGACCACATGAGTTTTGTCTGGGGAGATGCGAATATCAATTTTTTAAAAAATCGTTATGCTGCACTTACTCAATATGGCATGTTTGATGACATGCTTTATTCGGAGTCATATGATGAAATTGCAGAGTGGGTGCCCTTGATGATGAAAGGGCGTGATCCT
This sequence comes from Saprospiraceae bacterium, assembly GCA_020630735.1. Classification (GTDB taxonomy): domain Bacteria; phylum Bacteroidota; class Bacteroidia; order Chitinophagales; family Saprospiraceae; genus JAHDIP01. Next base: position 19,894 of record JAHDIP010000069.1, read on the forward strand.
AAAGAAAAGATTGCTGCTACCAGAATGGCAATTGGTACTGATGTAAATTTTGGTGCAATTACTAGAGGCATGATTGCTTATCTCCAAACTTGCGATGGCGTAGAAGTTCACTTGGGGCATAATATCGACGATCTTACTAAAGAAGCGGATGGAACTTGGCTCATAGAGATGGAAGACCTCGACACAAATGAAAACAAAACCGTTCATAGCAATTTTGTTTTTATTGGTGCGGGAGGTGGTGCTCTAATTCTTTTGGAAAAGTCGGATATTCCTGAGGGGCGTGGTTATGGTGGTTTTCCTGTAAGTGGTCAGTTTTTAAGATGTACGAACCCTGATATAGTAGTGCAACACGAAGCGAAAGTATACGGAAAAGCTGCGGAAGGTTCGCCTCCAATGTCTGTTCCGCATTTGGATACTCGAATGCTAGATGGTGAACGCTCTTTATTATTTGGTCCTTATGCTGGTTTTTCAACTAAGTTTTTGAAAAATGGTTCTTACTTTGATTTGCCGTTTTCGCTAGAAGTACATAATGTGTGGCCAATGCTCTCAGCAGGAATGCAAAATATTTCATTGACAAAATATTTGGTCAAACAAGTATTTCAATCGCCCGAAGATCGTTTTGCTTTTTTACAAAAATTTTATCCAGAAGCAAGGTTTGAAGATTGGGAATTGATTACTGCGGGGCAGCGTGTTCAAATTATCAAGAAAGATAAAGACGAAGGTGGGATCCTAAAATTCGGTACTGAAATCGTTTGTGATGAAGATAAGACATTAGCTGCTTTACTCGGTGCTTCGCCTGGGGCCTCTACTTCTGTATCCATTATGCTAGATGTATTAGCTACCTGTTTTCCCGATAAAATGAAGTCGAAAGAATGGACAGATAAATTAGTAAAAATGCTTCCAAGCTATGGCAAATCATTAATCGATGATCCTAAGCTTTGTAAAAAAACACGAGACTACACAAGTGAAATTTTGAAGTTGGTTGATGTGTAACAGTAAGACAACCTCTATTTCAGCCTAAACAAGAAGTGATTAATCTTTATACTTGTTGATGTAATTGATCGCTTCTTGTTTGGGACAAAAACGCCCTACTCTAGTTTTGTTTTGACGAATATCATCGAAAACATGTAGTACAAATTCTGTTAGTTTTTTCTTTACATTTTCAGTAAGTATACTTGTGTTTTCTTCTGCTAAAACAACAATTACATTGTCATTAGAGACTATCTTCATTGATTTATTTATATTTCTACAATTAAGAAGGAGGTATATTTTATAGTATACCTCCTTCTTATCTCTTGTTAAAATTTACTAA
>JAHDIP010000069.1:21305-27820 GCA_020630735.1 Saprospiraceae bacterium
AAGGAGGTATATTTTATAGTATACCTCCTTCTTATCTCTTGTTAAAATTTACTAATACACTAACTTTTGGGTACTAGTACGTCCGCAACAGCTAGCCACGGTTCTTTCCAATTGCCATACATAGGCAACTCTGGACGGTTGGTATACACTCTACTTGAAGTGGTTACATCGGCTGGTTTTCCAACTGTACGACCATGGAAAATATCATATGATTCTACAACACCATCTTTCATTTCGACACTAGTTACTATTGCTACATGATTAATGCCTTCACCACGTGTCATGAGTGTTTCTATATCCAAGGTATTAAAATCGTATTGTCCAAGTCTGGCCCCATAACCATAAAACATCACCATTCCTGGTTTTATGAGTTGATTATTTTTGGCAGGGTCTCGAATAATTTTAAGCGTTCCTTGGTCGTAATACCATTTGGCAATATCACGTGAAGAACGTGCTTTTTCAATTGTAGGAAGAATTGCATTTGGGCAATCCTCTCTAAAAGTATCCAACATTTTATGGAACATTCCTGAACAGTCCGTTTTGTTAGCTTGACTATAAGGCGTCCCTTTTAAGGAGTTTGCAGAAGTATTGATTTTGCTTATAAGATCTTTACCTCCGCAAAGACTATTTGCTGATGATGCAGGATTTGATACGGTAGCGTCTTCTGTTTCTTGGTCGTCAATGGTAGCTGTAGTCGAAGTTGTAATTGGTTCTTCTTTTTCGGTTGGTTTTGTTTCGACTACATTTGGAGTAGTAGTTGAAACTGGTTCAGTGACTTTAGTCGTGGATTGGTTTGCTTTGCTGGCATCTTTTTTACAACTAAAAAAAGTAAAACAAAAGATACTGACAAAAAGCAAGGAGCTGATTGTTGTTTTCATTTTATGAACTTTAGGGGTTAACTAATGTAGCAAGTTAACTTATTTATTTCAAAAAAAACAATTCAATCATTAAGATTTTATCTAGTAATATACTCCCCTATTTTTTTCGACTATCATTAATCTACTTTTAGTACTTTATAAAATTGTTCTATTTTATTTGTTTGTATCTGTAGAAAATAAATTCCTTCAGTCAAGTCGTTAGTATTTATTAGAAATTGGTTGAGGTTTTTATTAAGCTCTTGTGTGAAGATTATTTTTCCAACAGTATTAAACAAGGTAATTGTTGATGAACTATCTAAGCCATTTAAACCTTGAATAGTAAACTGGTCTTGAAATGGATTTGGAAAAATAAGTAGGTTGCTAAACGCTTCTTCATTTGTTGCTAAGACATCAACGCCTTCTATTGTTACGACATGAGCAGATACGCAACCAATAGTATCCGTAAGTACACATTCTAAACTATAAGTTCCCAAAGTAGACAACTCAAGGTCTAATGCATAGTCATTCGACAATAATTCGCCATCTAAATACCAAGCAATACTCTCTGTTTCCATTTCGGTATGACTATCTAATGTAATCGTTTCAGGAGTATTGATCAACATTTCATTTGGCGCATCAAAGAAAGCGGAGACATAGCTTACTTCTACGGTTGTTGTATTCGTTGTTGATCCATATTGGTTGGTAGATACCGACTCTACGGTATACGTGCCTGCTGTATTATAAGTATGCTCAACATCAATACCTTCTCCTGTATTGCCATCGCCAAAATCCCAACTTACACTATCTGTATTATTAGAATCGATATTGAAGGATACAGTATTTGTACATTCTTCTTGTAATAAAGATACACTCGCTTGAGGAGGTAATTGATTTCCGATACATTCCCAATAAATAATAAACCCTTGATCATCTACTGACCCATCTGTATCAAAAACAAATTGAATTCTAGGTGTTTTTAATAGAAAAGTAGTAGAGTCAACTATTCCGGTATATGTAGCGTATTCTTCATAGCCATTGCCAAGGTCGTGGTAAATGACAAGATCGTCAAAACCAGTTTCAAGACTAAACTCATCTATTGTAATTCGATAGGCAACTGCATCTGGTACTTCCACTCGCAAAATAGCATTGACATTATTGGAATAATTATTATTTACGCCTCCATCATCGGTCAAAGTACCTTCACAAACAGAAGTTATAAAATCTAATTCATCTTCCATTGATATAATACTACACGAAGGAGCTTCATTATCAAATGTAATAAAGTCTGTTTGAATAAGCGTATCACAATCGACCTCGTTACAAACAATTAACCCAATATCGTAGGTACCAAGTGACGGAACAGTAATGATAGGATTTTCTTCTGTTGAAACAATTTCATCATTAAGAAACCATATCCAAGAAGAAGGGAAACCTTGACTATCGTCTTGAAAAGAAAAGATATTCGAACAATTAACTGCTACTTCAGTTGAAAAATCAGCAATAGGTGGTAAAGGCATATCACACTGCCAACTAATTTCAAATCCTGCATCTACTACACTTCCATCTGTATCCCAAATAAATTGGAGAAACTGAGCCTGAACCTCAAAGATCATAGGATCTAAGTCCCCTGTAAATTGAGTATAAAATTCAAAGCCATTTCCGTTATCAATATTTAAAGTCAAAACATCAAAATTAAATTCGACATTAAAAAATTCTATATTGATCTCATATAGCTGTGTACCATTTCCACCTATTACTACAGTAGACTCAACGTTATTTTCATAAGTGTTATTCAGACCGCCATCATCTATCAAAGTACCTTGACATAAATCAGTACTATAATTGAGGCCATCTATCATTTCTATAAAAGAACAAGATGGATCGTTCTCATCATAAGTAATTAAGTCTGGCTGAATGAGGGTATCACAACCTACTTCGTTGCATACGATTAAGCTAACATCATAAGTTCCTGAATCAGATACAGTAATGGTAGGATTTTGTTCTACCGATATCATTACATCATCTAAATACCAAGTCCATGTATCTGGTATACCTGTACTAAGATCTTCAAAGTTAAAATCCTCAAAACATATACTTTCTGTCGTTAACTGGAAATTAGCACTAGGAACAATGGGGGGAATACATTCCCACGAAACAATAAATCCTTGAGAGGTTACGGAGCCATCAGTTCCCCAAAGTAATTGGAGACTTAAGGCTTCAACTAATATAACGGTAGAAGATAAGTTACCAGAATAATTATCAATCAACTCCAACCCATTACCAGTGTCCGCATATAATGAAAGAAAATCAAATCCTTGTTCTGTTTCAAAAAAATCAAAAGAAAATTCATATAGCTCTATAGTAGTTCCTTCTATGGTCAAACTAGAGAAGGTATTATTTTCATAAGAATTGGAGATACCTCCATCATCAACCAATACTCCTTCGCAAGAGGCTACTAAAGTATCTTGACCATTAGACATAGTTATGGTGTCACCAAGCAATATAGTTTCTTCGGAAAAATAATTGCCTCCAATAGTGTTTGCAAGAGCTGTTGTATTAAGGTGAAATAAAATGAAAAAGTAACAGATGAATCGGGCTTTTAGCATAGCTTATTAGTCATTATTTTTTTAAAACAAAAAAGTATGTTTAATAGACTTTATTCTAAAGATTTTTTGTATGGCACAAAAACCTTTCAGAATTAAGTCTAATACTCCATTACACCGTGGAGCATAAACATACTTTAAGGTACAAAAATTTGCTTATTATTTTAAAGCTAGACTATGGTTTTGTTTGTTAGACTATTTGAAGTTGCCCAAAAACAACTTCTTTCTTTAACCTATTTGGTATCTTCTAAAAAAATCTTGAGCAATTATAACACTAAGCGATAAGTCGCTTTAAGCAAAAAGATATTCTCCATTTTGTTATCTAATATCCTATTGTCTAAACTTTTAAATAAACTATCTTTTGGATCTTCTAAACCTGTTGTGCCTTGCGACCAAACAAGGAATAATTCTGAACCAGGAATATATTCCCAACGTAAAACGAGATTAGACCGAAACTGCACATATGAAAAATCAGGATTATTAAAACCATAATCTATGCTTCCATCAAGATCTTCATCAATATCAAAATAGGACTGATCTTCATTTGTTGCTATTTGGTCAGAACTAAAAGCATGATATTTGGACGACAACTTTTTAGCTAATGGATCAGTAATATATTTGAAATCGGTATAATTTCCTCTTGCGATAAATGGTTGCCCATAATATTGCAAGGTAAGATTTGGATTGATGGTATAATTTATTCGGATAGCAAGTCCTAATGTTTTTTGATCAATTGTCGCCATGATATATTTTGGATCTCCATCATTTGATGCCTCCGTCACATATTGTAATTGATTTTTACCTACATTAAAGTTTGAGCTTAGTGAAACGCTTAAAGCATTAATTGGACGATAACTCAACCAAGTACTTGTATATATATATTTTCTGGCATTATCATTTGCTCGATCTCCTGATACATGCATTCCAAACTGTAATTTCTTTCGTCCATCCGACTCAAACCAAAACCAGCCACCCGCTTGTGGAACATAGCGATAACGAGGACCACCACGTAATTCCGTATTCGATATCAAAAAAGGTGTAAGGTTGGTACCTGTACCAGCATTCCAATTATTTTTGAAGGTAACAAAACCATTTACATTGAAACCTGTATAATTGTACTTGCCACTAAAATCATAACTGACCCAATGATTGTAATTAACTCCTGCAAATCGGAAAATCGAAAAAGGTGTTCGCCAACGATAACCTGCCCAAGTAAAATGTCGAATATTATCACTTTGCCGTTGGAAACCTATATCGTTTAATTCTAAACCTGGAGTTCGCCAAGCCACTCCACTTTCAAACATAAAATCACCATTACCAACTTTACCTATTTTTACATTACCTCCAGATCCCGTCAAACTTGTTGCTGTTTCGTCTACCTCAAGATGATCTGCATCTGTTCGCTGATATAAATGTCCAATAGACCGTTGAGTATTCGTGATAGATTCTGCACTTCCTTTTACATGACTAAATACACCGACACCCGATACATACCAAGCTCTTTCGTTCCAACGATGCTCAAAATCTAATCCACCTGTTAAGGCAGATTTATGCAAAAAATCTAAACTGCCTTCGAGCTGTCTATTGGTAGATGTAATGATTCCTCCAATATTGGAATTGCGATTATTGAAATCTTTTTTTAATCTTCCTACAAAATAATTTGTAAGGGGCTCAACCAATTCTTCTCGCTCCAAACCTTCGTTGTCTATTAAAGCATATTCTTTGGCTGTTACTGTTTCAAGTAAGCCGATTGACCAACCGTCCTTTGTTTTACCACTTATTTTTGCAGCTCCAAGAATAGTCGTATTATCAGGAATATCTACATATTCGTTATTTGACGTTGATGGATAATGCGAAGGATTTTTCCCAATTCTACGAGAGTAAAAAAGGTTGTCATTACCGAAGGTGTTTTGAGCTGCTGATCGGGAAACACCATAGTCAAAAATATTTTTGTTTTCTACAAAGAAGGGACGTTGTTCATTAAAAAATATTTGAAAGCCATCCAACGCTATTGCTGCAGGATCTGCTTCAACTTGCCCAAAATCGGGGTTGATCGTAAAGTCTAAAGTCAAGGCATTCGAAAGACCTATTTTTCCGTCAATCCCTCCTGTTATTCCTACATCATTTCCTTGACGAAAAGGATTACCTTCTTCTTTCTCGTAGTTCTCAACTTTGGCAACGGTATAAGGTTGTATTTCTATCTGGCGCTTTGGTTTTACATTTATCAAGCCATCAAGTTTTCCGTAATTATTAATCCATCCACCTGCATCTAAAGGAATTCGTTGCCAAGTAGACCGTTCTTCTTCTCTAAATAGTTTACGTACAATTTGTAAACCCCAAACTTGATCATTGCTCGTTGCAAAACGTAATTGACTCAACGGAATTTTCATTTCGGCAGTCCAACCTTTTTCATCTATATTCGTTTTCACATACCAAATAGGATTCCAACTAGAGTCAGAACCTGATGTAGTATGCATTTCATCGCCTTTCACTCCTGCAGCAGTTACATTGAATGAAAAAGCAGTTTGCAAATCGTAATAGCTATCGAAACTGACATCAACCCAATCGCCCTGAAAACCATCTCGACGAGATAATCGTTGAACAATTTTTTCTGGTTCTGTATCGAAACATCGTACACCTACATATATATAACGAGCATCATACAGAATCTTAAACTGAGTTTGTTGACTTGGTGCTTCTCCTTCATTTGGCTGCCGTTGAATAAAGTCGCCTTCCCATGCAACTCGGTTCCAAATGGCATCATCCAAAAGTCCGTCTAGTAAAGGTGGGGTCTCCGTACCGATTGACTGGGTTGTATACTTTTTCTTTTCGATGGCAGCTTTTTCTTCCTGTGCAAAAAGTGGAAATATGCAGAATAGCATTAGGGCTACATTCAAAATAATTTTCATAGTTTCTTTATTTTTATTGATGGTTATCGGGTAATTAAAAATTATTGATAAATGGATTCATTCTGTATACACTATATTTTAATTTTCGTTCAGTAACGGTTGAAAAATAAGTTCCCCATTTTGGCAAGGGAATTTTGTGCTTAGAC
>JAHDIP010000366.1 GCA_020630735.1 Saprospiraceae bacterium
GAATACTAGTAGGTATTTATAGTTTAGATACGCCTTGACTAGAAGAAACTATATACATATCTAATTCGATGTTAAAGTGTGTAAAGTAATTTGCTTTGAGTTCGCTAAAAATACGATCAACGGCATCTTTTTTAATGATGTTTAAGGTACAACCGCCATAGCCACCACCGACTAAACGAGCACCAATAGCTTCTGGACATTCTTGCATAGCAGATACCAGAAAATCCAATTCTTTACAAGAAACTTCGTATTCGTTTTTAAGCCCTTTATGTGTCTGAAAAAGGTATTGCCCTAAGCTGCGAATATCTCCTTTTGCGAGTGCCTTTGCCGATTGGAGTACACGTTCATTTTCTCTTAGGACATAGCGAACTTGCACAAATTGTGCAGGAGAAAGTAATCCTTTATGTTTTTCTAATAATGCTTCATCTACATCTCGAAGACTCTTTACAACAGGTTCTTTTTCCTGAATTGTTTTTAGTACGAATTGGCAATTTTCAAAACGCTCATTATAAGCCGATTCGGCAAGCGAACGAGGAACATTACTATTGAACAAAACGAAAGTATAATCACCTAAATCTATCGGTGCATACTCATGGCTAAGGTTCAAGCAATCTAACTGTATTACTTTATGCTCTTGGCTGAATAAGATGGCGTACTGATCCATGATGCCGCACTTTGTACCTACTCGATGCTCGGCAGCTTGTGCAATTTTAGCAATATCCAAAAGAGAAAGCTTGTACCCAAAAAGATCATTTAAGGCATAGATAAATCCACAAGTCAATGCAGCAGATGATGAAATACCTGCACCAAGTGGAATGTCTCCGCCAAAAGAACATTGCATCCCTTTTAGTTCCAAACCACGTTCGTGTAGTTCTTTTAAACAAGCAAAAATATACTGTGCCCAAAAGGCTTCAGGTTTACGTTCAAGGTCTATAGGAATAACAGCGCATTCATCGAAGTTGAGTGCGTGTAATTCGATACGGTGAGTATAAGGAGCTATTGCAAAGTACAAGGTTTTATCAATGGCCATTGGTAGGGCATAGCCACCCGTATAGTCGGTATGTCCACCAATGATGTTGATACGAGCAGGCGACCGATATAACTGAGGATTTTGTTTAAATACTTTTTTGAACGTAGTTTTTACTTGAACACTATTCATGTTAGAAACATACAATTTTTTTGATAAAATTTCCTACTCTTACAATATAAGTTTTTGAGCTGTTTGTATCCATACTGATCGTTTTTAATTCCTTTGAACTTATTTTATCTTCTAAAATTAACCGACCAATAAAATCATAAACAACGATATCTTTTGACTCACTATCTTGATTATCTATTTTTAAAGCTTGCTGATTGCTGTCATAATGTATAATGATAGTTGGTTTTTCTGTAATAGAGTTTGTACCAACAACTTCGTTGATTGTATAATCGAAAATAACTTGAACCGAATCTGCAGGATTAGAAACTGGGAAAAAAGTAAATCGACTTATTGCATGACCAGCTGTTTCATTTGGAAAAACTTGATAGAGTAGTTTGTCTGCTGATGCAGGTTCTGCAGGAAGCATGAAAAGTGAACTATCAGCTGTAGTTGGTAGTGCAGAGGTAGGAGGACCGACAACAGACAATTCCCATTCGGGAGGTCCTTCCAATAAGGTAACTTTTCTCCATTTCATCTGTAAACTTTCGCCAGTAAAATTTTCAAAATTCAAATAATTGTAAGCGACAAAAGAGGACGTTGTTTTGACAACAGTAACAATAGAGTCAGATACAGCAAAAAGGTTTTGGCTTATTCCTACCATAGTACTAAATGCTACGAAAAATATTATCAAAAATGTTTTTAAACAGTTCATGTGTTCTTAATTTTTATTATGACTTAAATTATTTGGGCACTAGCTAGGCAAAAAATATAGTGATAGCCTAATTCTTAGGAGACTTTTTAACGAAGTTAGGAGCAAAAAAATTAAACCAAGCATGTAAAGTTATTTTTAACTTGTTCCTTATGTTAATTACTTCGAGTATAAAGCTATAAAATCTACTAGAAAATCGTTACTTTTATCAACCTTTCTTTTAGGAAAAATAAAAAAATCGTGCAAGAAAAAAGTTATTCCTACTATAAATCTGTTTTTGAAAAAACGCCAATGCCCTTTGCATTTGTTGATCTTGATTTATTTGATCAAAATATCAAAGATATATTGCCAAGAGCAGGCAGTAAAAAAATAAGGATTGCCTCAAAATCTGTCCGATGTCGTTTTTTGCTTCAACGAATTTTAGATGCTAATAAAAAGTGCCAAGGCATCATGGCTTTCAGCCCAAATGAAGCCGTTTTTTTAAGCGAAAATGGCTTTGATGATATATTAATAGCCTATCCCTTTTTCGGAGAAGAACAATTGAAGTCTGTCGCTGAAGCAGTAAAAATAGGAAAGTTGATCATACCAATGGTTGATAGTGAAATACATCTTCAGCGGATCAATTCTATTGGAAAAGCTAATGGCGTAGTGATTCCTATTTGTTTTGATATTGATATGTCTTCTGATTATCCAGGGCTTCGATTTGGTGTATATCGTTCAGGCATTACAAAACCTGAGCAAGTAGCTTCTCTTATAAAAGTAATTGACCAATTAGCTTTTGTTCGTCTAGATGGCATTATGGGATACGAAGCACAAATAGCAGGATTGGGCGATAGTGTAAAAGGGCAAGGTGCTAAAAATGCGGTAGTGCGAATGCTGAAAAAACGATCTATAAAAGAATTGAAGATGCGCAGAAAAACTATCGTCGAACAAATAGGATCTACTAACTTACGTTTTGTTAATGCAGGTGGTACAGGAAGTCTTGAAAGCTCTAGAGAGGAAGATTGGGTAACTGAAGTAACTGTGGGGTCAGGCTTTTATGCTTCAGGTTTGTTTGATCATTATCAGCAATTCAAACATCATCCTGCTGCTGCTTATGCAATCGAAATTTGCCGTCAACCAAGAGCTGATATTTTTACTTGTCTTGGTGGTGGTTATGTGGCATCTGGTGCGCCTGGTAAAGATAAAATTCCTTACCCGTATTTACCAAAAGGATTTGAACTAACGGCAAATGAAGGAGCAGGCGAAGTGCAAACACCAATCGTTTACAAAGGGAATGAAGAACTAAAAATAGGCGACCCGATTTTTCTACGACACAGCAAGGCGGGTGAACTTTGCGAACGCTTCAATTATTTATATTTGGTAAGCGATGGGAAAATAGTGGAAAAAGTACCGACGTACAGAGGAGAAGGACAATGTTTTTTATAGGAACTATATAAATGTGGAATTTGCGAATTGAGAGCAGAGTAGCAAGACTTTAGAATTTTTTATTTTATTTACACTTTCATTTTTATTAAAAAAGTAAAACTGTGGCAAATTCATTTACAAACTGGGGCGGGAATCTCGAATTCACTCCCAATCAATTTTTATATCCTTCTACAGAGGAAGAAATTGTCAGTCTTGTTCGAAAAGCAATTGATCAAGGTCGGAAAGTACGCATTGTTGGTTCTGGACATAGTTGGACGGAATTGGTAAAAACAGATGACTACCTTATTTCGCTAAAGAACTATCAGGGCTTAATAGATGTTGATGCCACGCAACGAACAGCGACAGTAAAAGCAGGTACGGTCTTAAATAAGCTTGGAGAGCTTTTGTATGAAAATGGTTTGGCGATGGAGAATTTGGGAGATATAGACGTGCAATCTATCGCTGGTTCGATCAGTACAGGTACGCATGGTACGGGCGTAAATTTTGGAACGCTTTCCACTCAATTGATGGAAATTACTTTTGTGAATGGTAAAGGCGAATTGCTTACTTGCTCAGAGTACGAAGAAAAAGAACTGTTTAAAGCTGCACAAGTTTCTTTGGGAGCATTGGGTATTATTACTCGCTTAAAACTTCGTTTAGTTCCTGCTTATAAACTGCACTACACACATCCCAAAGCTGATTTAGATGAAACACTCGAACGCCTCGAAGAATATAAAAACAACAATCGAAATTTTGAATTTTATTGGTTTCCTTACACAAAAAATGTTCAATTAAAATTTATCAACGAAACGCAAGAAGATATTCAAGGTATTGGTATTATGAAATGGTTGAACGATGTGGTGCTAGAGAATTTTGCTTTTGGAATGTTAAGCCGTTTTTCGAGAGCATTTCCATCTAAGGCAAAGAATATAAGTGCGCTTTGCGGTTCTCTAATCTCAGATGCAAAAGTCGTGAACCATAGTCATCGAATTTTTGCGACAGTACGTATGGTCAAGTTCAACGAAATGGAATATAATATTCCTGCAGAGCATTTTGTGGACGTTATCAAAGCAATGGAAGCTGCATTAGAAAAACATCAATTCGAGGTACATTTTCCGATAGAATGCCGTTGGGTAAAAGCAGATGATATCATGATAAGTCCTGCTTCAGGACGAGACAGTGCCTACATAGCCATTCACCAATATCAAGGGATGGATCATAAACCATATTTCGATACAATGGAACAAATTTTTAGAACCTATGAAGGGCGACCTCATTATGGAAAAATGAACACAGCATCATACGAAGAGTTTTCGAGAATATATCCCAACTGGGAACAGTTCAGAACCATCCGCCAACAGATGGATCCCAATGGTGTCTTTCTAAATACTTATCTACGACGCATTTTTAGAGTGCCTTTGAAG
>JAHDIP010000070.1 GCA_020630735.1 Saprospiraceae bacterium
TACAAATATATGAATCTTCCTTAAGTAATGCCTCAAGACAAGAGGTACAACGATGATTTTATATCCTTGTTCCACACCACTAAAAAAGATGGATTACTCAGTCCATTTTGAAATTATAATTACTTAATATTTGTATAGAGATGAATAGTAAACTACAAAATATCTAAAGAAGTATGACGATAAATTGTTGGTATAAAGATATGACAAGATAAATTCTTAAAAAACAGTATAATTACTAAACAAAATCATTAAATTCAACCTCATTAGTACTATAAAAAGAGTGTAGAACATTGCGTATATGACAACGGCTCCTAAACTTCGCCACTGACATATACGCACTATACGTTGTAGGTAATCAGAAAATAATCATACTCACCAAGCAACCTTTTGATAATCTTCGTGTAATGATAATATAAAGAAATTATGACACGAATAAAAACGATACAAAATATTAAGACTTTAATTGAAAGGTGCAAAAATCAAGAAGAAAATGCGCAAAAGTTGCTTTTTGAGCAATTCGCAGGTTTGGTCTTTACTACTTGCAGAAGGTATAGTACGTCCAGTTATCCTGCTAAAGATTTACTTCAAGATACTTTTATTAAAGTCTTTGAAAAGATTCATAGTTATGATGAAAAGAAAGGAAAATTAGAAAGTTGGATAATAAGGATTGCGATTAACCTTGCACTTAATGCTATTCGAGATAATAAACTCAAATTCGTCAATTTTGATTCAAAAAACACTATTACTGATCAATCTGATGAAATTCGGTCTCTTTTCGATTTATCAGAAGAAGAAATTTTACAAAAAATAGAGGAGTTGCCCTTAGGGTATAGAACTGTGTTCAATCTATATGTATTCAATGACTTTAGTCATAAAGCTATCGCAAAAGAATTAGACATTAGTGTTTCAACATCAAAAACCCAGTTATACAAAGCAAAAAAGATGTTGCAAACAAAAATCACTCACGTTCAAAAAAAGAAATATGGAGGATTTTGACAAAATAAAAAATAAAATTAACACCTATCATTCTCCATTAGATATTGAAGATGAATGGAAGAACTTAAGTGTTAAAAGACAAAATATTCACCTAAAGAATAAATTGAAGGTTAGAAATATTCTTATTCCTCTATTAATGATTGTTCTGTTTATTTCTTTAGGTTATGTGACTTACATTAAGAATATTTCATCACAAAAGTATCAACAGAATACATATGAGAATAGCAGCATATCAACTATTATAGACTCAAAGGACGATAAAGGAGTTAATAATAAAGGAAGGGTAGAAAACACCGTTGAAGAAATAGTATTAAAAACAAATAAATCTAATTCTGACGTTCAAGAAAAAACTATTATAAAAGAAGATTGGATAGAAGGCAATATAGTCCTCGGAACGAACTATTTAAATGAAAAAGAAAGCAGAATCGGTGTAACTGCTCAAGAAAAACAGACTAGCAAAATAGAAGCCATTAATGAGGAATATTTTATAAACAAATATGTAAAATCATCTCAAAATAAAACGGTATCAGAGAATCGACAAATGAGTCAAGTCCCTGAAAATAAGTCAAATAAATCGACTTTACCTAGTTTGAGAAAAGAGGAAAGTGAAATTGATTTGTTACCGATAAAAAATATATTGGAACTAAGCACTTCAGGTTTTGAGAACTTAAAAGTAGAACCAATAAATAATAATATTGAAGCTATCCTTGAAGAAGGGAAGCCGATTAGAAAAAATTATTTGCTATTTGAGATATTAGGTCAAGGTTCTTTTTATTCTATCAATTATGGTCGAATTATTAGTACTCAAAATAAACGAGAAACAGATGTTAGAATTGGAATTTCTCTTAATCCAATGGAAATAAACGGAAATGAAACGGGAGCATTTCCTCTATTAATTCCTGCGTCAATAAATCAATCCTTTGCAATAAAAGGCAAGCATAATATTTCATTAGGTACTGGATTAACTTTTGTTAATGATAAAGTAGTAAATGAGCCAAACTACTTTTATTTGTTGGGACATTTGAAGCTACAGTATAAGTATCAATCAAATAGAGTTTTCTATAAAGTAGAAGTATTATCAACACACGCTTTTGAAAACATATTCACGAACACCAATAGGTTTAATGTATTTGAATCTTCGATTTGGGGAGGAGTGGGTATTGGCTACACTTTTTAATATTCACACTTTCTAAAGGGTATAACTACCAATAAAAATTGGCTATACAATAAAATGTAGAGCTAAAAATATACGCTTAGTCCACCACAGTTAAGCCTTAGATTCTATTTTTTAAATTTTAAATTTTTTTATTATGAAAATGAGTAATTTTTTTGGATTAATTCTAATCTCTTCATTAACTTTCGCTCTAACTTCTTGCGAAAAGTACGAAGATGACATTTTGAATGGAGTTGTTCATATTGAAATGGAAAAAACTCCTGAAAACAAGAGTATTATCTCTTCAACACAAAACTCCTTCGATTTAAAAATCAATTTCTCAACTCACACTAATTTACAAAGTGTAAGTGTAGCTCTTTTTGTTGAAGACGAATCAAAATTCAACATCACCGAAAGTTCGGTTGAGCTTAAAGAGGACTCCTGCCTGGATTATATTAGCAGTGATGAGAATATTATTGATTTTCTAAAAACTGATGTAAACGAAAAGGAATACATTTTTGAAACAACTGTTGATTTAAGCGAATATCCTTCTGGTACTTGTTTTGTTCTATTTGGAAGTGCTCAAGGAGAAAGTACGCATACTGATGGAGGAACAGACCTTAAAGGAATATACTTTTGCAAATCATCCAGATAAAAATCGAATGAAACTGCATACAACAAAATGCAGCCAGAGCAATATATGGGTTTAGACGCTTCTGTTTCGAGGAATGGAGCCGCATGTGTCAGGCTAGTTTCATATTTAGGTTAAGTCGGATACAACCCCATATACTGTGGCTCTACCAAGCGTTAAGGAATAGAGTGAACACAAAAAAAGGGAAAGCTTGGCATGCTTTCCCTTCTGAATCTTTCAAGATGACTTAAAAAAAATTCTTATTATTCTTTCACTCCTTGTACTAGTAAAGAGATATTATTGTTCAATACTTCGATAAAGCCTTTCTCTATTGTAATAGACATTCGCTCACCGCCTTGCTTAATTACTCGTACTTCACCCTCACCTAAAGCAGATACTACTGCTGCGTGGTTGTTTAAGATTTCGAATTGTCCAGTAATACCTGGAACCTTTACAGATGTAATTTCGCCTTCGAAAACCTCTTTATCTGGAGTTAATATAGAAATATTCATTTCTTAATTTTAATTCGTTTACAATAATGAAGCGAATAAGAGCATCTATGCTTCCGCTAATAATTTCTTACCTTTTGCAATAGCATCATCGATAGATCCAACTAAGTTGAATGCTGCTTCAGGATACTCATCTACTTCACCATCTAAGATCATATTGAACCCACGAATTGTTTCTTCGATAGGTACCAATACTCCTTGCATACCAGTAAACTGCTCTGCTACGTGGAATGGCTGAGATAAGAAACGTTGAACACGACGAGCTCTGTGTACAACTAATTTATCTTCATCAGATAATTCTTCCATACCAAGAATTGCAATGATATCTTGTAATTCTTTGTATCGTTGTAAGATTAATTGAACTCGTTGAGTTGTATTATAGTGCTCATCTCCGATAATTGCAGGGTCCAAAATTCTTGAAGTAGAATCTAGAGGATCCACCGCTGGATAAATACCTAGAGAAGCAATTTTACGATTTAGTACTGTTTTCGCATCCAAGTGGGCGAATGTCGTTGCAGGAGCTGGATCCGTTAAATCATCCGCAGGTACATATACCGCCTGTACAGATGTAATCGAACCACGCTTTGTAGAAGTAATACGCTCTTGCATCATACCCATCTCTGTCGCTAGTGTAGGTTGGTAACCTACCGCCGATGGCATACGACCTAATAGTGCCGATACCTCAGAACCTGCTTGTGTAAAACGGAAGATATTATCAATAAAGAATAAGATATCACGACCACCTGTTGGATCATTCAAGTCTCCATCACGGTAATACTCCGCAATTGTCAAACCTGATAATGCTACTCTCGCACGTGCACCTGGTGGTTCGTTCATTTGACCGAACACTAAGGTTGCTTTGGAGTTTTCTAAAGCTTTCATATCAACTTTAGATAAATCCCAACCACCTTCTTCCATAGAATGCTTGAAAGCTGCACCATAATCAACAACATCTGATTCCAAGAATTCACGAAGTAGATCGTTCCCTTCACGAGTACGCTCTCCTACTCCAGCAAATACAGAAATACCTTCATATGCTTTGGCAATATTATTTACCAATTCCATAATCAATACGGTCTTTCCTACACCGGCACCACCAAATAATCCAATCTTACCACCTTTTGGATACGGCTCAATCAAGTCAATTACTTTGATTCCAGTAAACAATACTTCCGTTTCAGTAGATAACTGATCAAACGCAGGAGGTCTACGGTGAATAGGGTATGCATCTGCTCCCTTTTCTACTTTACCAATACCATCAATAGCTTCACCTACTACATTGAATAAGCGACCCTTGATTGCATTACCAACAGGCATCTTAATAGGAGCTCCTGTATCTACAACTTCAACGCCTCTAGTTAAACCATCTGTAGCATCCATCGCAATTGCACGAATACTATTTTCACCTAAGTGACGTTGACACTCTAATACAAGGTCTTCACCGCTAGGTCTTTTGATAACTAATGCGTTTAATATTTTAGGTAATGTAGAATTAGCTCCTGTAAAGCTTACATCTACAACTGGACCAATAACTTGTTTAACTTGACCGATATTTGCCATAATTTATCGCTAAATTTATATTAGATTTAAAGTGTTCTTGAAAAATCGGTGCAAAGATAACCTTTTTAGCTTAATAAACAAAAGAAAAACAAGCCCACAAATGATGCTTTTAAGTCTTATCTTCGACCTTTCATTTTATTGCTTTTTTAGCCAAATAAAAAATAGAATATTGTATAACTCAATCAATGACAAATAATTATCTCTCAAGTGTCTTAATGCCCGTTTTCAATGCGGCTCCTTTTCTCGAAGCCTGCCTTCAATCTTTAATCGATCAGACAGAAATCAACTGGGAATTGATTGCTATTGACGATCAATCGACTGATGATAGTTTAAACATTTTGCAACAGTTTGCTCTAAGAGAAAATAGGATAAAGGTCTTTCAAACTAGCAAAAAAGGAATTATTCCTGCGCTAAAATTAGCATTTGATAAAAGTAAAGGGCAGTTAATTACTCGAATGGATGCCGATGATCTAATGAAACCCCAAAAACTAGAAAGGCTAAAATCGATGCTGCTCGATAATGGAAAAGGCCATCTTGCTACTGGATTGGTCAAATACTTTTCGGAAACAACACTAGGAGAAGGTTATCTAAAATATGAACAATGGCTCAATAATCTTACGCTTCAACAAAACAATTTTTCAGACATCTACAAAGAATGTGTTATCCCGTCTCCTTGTTGGATGACTTTTCGAGAAGACTTAGAAAAATGTGGCGCATTTTTTTCAACAACTTATCCTGAAGATTACGATTTGTGTTTTCGATTTTACAAAAATAATTTAAACGTCTGTGCATCATCAGAAGTGTTACACTTGTGGCGAGATCATAGCGCTCGAAGTTCTCGTAATGACCCTAACTATGCCAAGCAAGAATATTTTGATTTGAAGCTGCCTTACTTTTTAGAACTCGATTATGACGCTAATCGTCCATTCGTACTTTGGGGAGCTGGGAAAAAAGGAAAATATCTTGCTCAACAATTAATTGATGAACAAATTCCTTTTCATTGGATTACGAATAATGAAAAAAAATGGGGTATCAATATTTACGGAAAGCATCTAGAACCTTTTCATCTTATCGAACAGTTGGAGAATCCTCAACTGATTATTTCTGTAGCTGCTCCTGATGGACAAGAAGAAATTAAAGATTATTTGAGCAAACAAAATTTATATGCAAATGATCATTACTTCTTTTTTTGTTAACTTTAGATAAAAGTTCAATGAGCTTTTAATTTTTAATTGCATTTTAATTTTATAGAATGAACAATATAACTATTTCGGTAAAAGGTTTATCCGTTTCTTACGAACGTAAAATGGTGCTATCTAACATTTATCTTGATCTAGAAGCAGGAAAAATTTGTGGAGTAGTTGGACCAAATGGTGCAGGAAAATCTACCTTATTTAAAGCAATGCTAGGACTAATTAATATTAATACTGGTTCTGTCTTGTTCAATGGTGAAGACATTAAAAAACAACGCAAAAAAGTAGTCTACGTTCCTCAAAAAAATGATGTCGATTGGCAGTTTCCTGCAACAGTCTTTGATATTGTAATGATGGGTCGTTATCCTCATAAGAAAGCATTTCAACGGATGAACAATGAAGATCGTACCATTGCTATGAATGCTTTGAATGAAGTCGGTATCGAAGAGCTAAAAGATCGTCAAATAGGAGAACTATCTGGTGGTCAACAACAACGGGTATTTTTAGCTCGTGCCTTGTGCCAAGAAGCAGATGTATTTTTTTTGGATGAACCTTTTGTCGGAGTCGATATTACGACCGAAGAAAAAATTATTCAGATACTAAAACGATTAGCCAATGAGGGGAAAACGCTACTAGTTGTTCACCATGATTTGTCTACTGTAAATAATTATTTTGATAAGGTCATTTTGCTCAACCAACGTCTAGTTGCTTACGGCGATACAGAGACTACTTTTACAGAAGAAAATATCGCCAAGGCTTATGGCGGTCAGTTAACGATCTTACATAAAACAGGCATGATAGAGTAAATACTCTAATGAAAATGAAAACACCTTTGAGCTTTTCATTTTAACTTTTATTTTCATTGGACTCATCAGTTTCTAGTTTCCAATACTTTTGCTCTTAACTCTTCTAAAATTGCCGTATTCTCTGCACTTAAAGGGAGTTGATTTGGGTGCATTAAATTTGGGTTCTCCATTGGATTTTGCGCTAAATTATACAAGGCTTCTGAACCATTTTCGAACAACATATACTTATGTGTAGCATTCCGAATGGTATATTCTGGATTTCCAGTATCCTTATCGTTTTCTGAATAGATATATGCTCTTTTACTAGCCTCAGCATTCGTAAATATGTTTTTAAAACTTTTACTGTCGTGAATTTCTGAAGTACCTGTTCCTGCTACATCTGCTATCGTTGCAAAAAGGTCAGTTGTATTAATAAGCGCATCTTCTATTTCGTTTTTCCTTGAAACATCTTTTCCTGAAACTATCATTGGTACATTAATTCCTCCTTTATAAATTGACCCTTTAGCTCTGCTTGAGTTATACTCTTGCGCTACTTGATTAGGCGTACCATTATCTCCGATAAAAATAATCAATGTATTATCTTTTTCTTCTTGACTCATTGAATTGATCAAGCGCCCCATTTCTGTATCCATTGCTTCTAGCATTGCTATATAATAAGGTAATGGATTTGCTTCGATACTTGCCTCATCATCAGGTAAACTCCCTTGCGAATGCAAATCATCTGGTGGCAAATGAAATGGTGTATGTGCCGCATTATAAGCCACCCACAAAAACCACGGTTCTGTTTGATTCGCAAGCCAGTCAATTGCAAGGTTGGTAAATTTAGTGGTCGCATATTCTGTAGCGTTCGTCCTAACACCATTTTCAATTAACTGCCAATTCGTATAAGAAGGAATACCACCTGATAAATTTCCAGCATAATAGTCAATGCCCATATTATTTGGATGCGTAATATCATCACCCAAATGCCATTTTCCGATCACTGCATGACTATAACTTGCTCCTGTTTTTTCATCGAGGTATCGTTGTATAGAAGTTTCAGAAGTAGATAAAACATCGCCTACTTTTGTTACGTTTGTACGAATACCATACTTCCCTGTTAGGATACTTGCTCGAGTTGGTGTACAAGTGGAATAAGACCATAAATTATTGAATAGGATACCAGAATTTATAAGATTTTGAAGGTTAGGCATATTCGGTTTTACGGCACCGATATCATAAGACGGACAGGCATCTAAGCCCATATCGTCTGCTATGATAAGTAAAATATTTGGTTGACTAGTTACAGTTGGAGGTGTAGTACCATCATCATCGTTACAAGAAGAAACAATAATTAGGCATAGTAAGGCAAAAGCGATTTGAATTAATCTCATACTTTTATAAATAAGAAACAGTTTTGAAATAGTGGGCTTTGAAGTCTTTATTAAAACAACAAATATTGAACCCATTTGACTCTTTTTTTTCTAAAAGGTTTAATATACTGAAACCAAAGTGGTTTTCGGATTACCAAAAGATCAAATTTTCTGACAATCAAACGATTGTTACAAACGATGATCCTTAAACCGAATACCAGTAAGTATAGTATGCCAAAACTAAAATGTTTTTCGGATTACTTAGGAATGAAGCTACTGAAAATCAAACGATAGTAACAGGATGATGATGCGATAATCGAATACTGGTAGTTATATCTTTCTATAATCTCTAAAACAGCAAATGCTATCACAAAAAGTTGCGATAGCATTTGGTGTAAAAGAGTTAAATAAAAATTTTATTCAAAAATAACTTTTGAGTTTAAGAGTTCACCTTCGCTAGTGATAAGAGTAAGGTTGAAAAGCCCACTACCTAATATTTTTCTTTCTAAGATAAACTGCGCATCCGTTTGACCATAAGCAGATTGAACTAATCGACCCAATTGGTCAAAAACTAATACATCGTATGCACCTTGAATGTCTATTAGTTGAACCGTCATTTCGCTACTAGAAGGGTTTGGGAAAGTAGCAATATATTTAGACGCATCTACTTCTTTTACATTTACTGAATTACCACAAAGTAAATTTTCTAAAAATAAATTGCCATTTTCAATAAACTCTGTATAGTATGGTGCAAATTGTGTATCGGTATAAATATCGGTATGACCACCTCCAGGTACCTCTACAAAGTAATTTGGAATACCTATCAAATCAGCTTGAGGGTGTAAATTGCAGCTTCCATTAATATTAAGAAAACCATTTGCAAGCCCTTCTCCACATGGAACAGTTCCGTCTGTATCGCCATGCATACTTATAAACGGAGCACTATTCTCATCAATCCATTCTTTAATATGCAAGCCACCAGAAAGATTGATGACACCTTGTACATCCGAAGAGTATGTTGCATTATCAGCATCACCACTATCTCCATCTATTCCACCATTTTCATCAATCGAATCTATTATAAATTGCGGGATGTTATCACTTTCATCTAGGTCAGCCGTATGCAAAGCAGTAATGGCGCCAGCAGAAAGTCCTCCAACAAAGATGTAATTTGGATCTGCTTTAAAGATATTATCTGTAGCAGCATCTTTTCTAAAATGACGGATTGAAGCCTTCATATCTCCTACAGATTGTACGACAACATCTAAGATCGTTTCACCTGTTGGTAAGCCCAAAGAAAAAGGCCAAAGGCGATAATCTATTGTAGCAGTAACATAACCTTTCTTTGCATAAGCAATACAAAAGTCTGCCATATCTGAACGCTGACCCAAAATATAACTACCACCAAATGCAAAAATAATTACTGGACGTTTTTCTTGAGTATCTCCAACTGGCTCATAAACATCCATCATAAGATTAAGGTTAGTACCTGCCAAATTATTATTTTGTCCATATTGAACCGTTGTCATCGTAACATCAGTAAAAACATCATCAATATATCGTTGACCATCACAACCTTGTGCATCTTGAGCGCAAAGTCCCGTAAAGCTTATTAAAGCAAAAAATAGAAATGTAAATTTTAAAGATTTCATACGTCTTTGTTAGTTTAGATTAATGCCATATGAATCTTTCCATGATAAAAAATCATAGATGCTTCATACAACATATTTGATTGAGTAAAAGAACTATTAATAGACTTAATTCTAAAGAATTTTGTATGGCACAAAAAGCGTCTTTTTTTACTCATAAAAACCTTTCAGAATTAAGTCCAATGTTCTAGCATAAAATTATTAAAAAAGTATATTGAATCCTGCTCTTGCATTGACATTTTTACTCGTTGCAGTGCTAAAGACACTAAACAAATTATCGGTTGTTGCAAAAACCTGAACAGGACCAAATTTTCCAGAAATATTAAGACCAAGATTATTGGCTACATCGAAGTTTATTACATCAATGTTTCGAATACTATATACCGCTCCCAATATTAGAGATTTACGCAAACGATACCTGGCACTAAAAGAATAAGCTGTCAGGGTTTCGTCATTCATTGCTTGAGCAAAAACTAAGGCGCCTAATTGCAAGCGGTCATTAAAGTCGTATACAATACTACCGTACATTCGCTTTGCTAAATTAGTATTAAAAGAGTTGGTCGATTCTTCGATTTCAAAAATCGAATCGAAGGTATAGGTATCACTAGGATTATCAATATTTATGGTATCACCTAAAAGTAATGAAGAGAGATCAAAAGTAGTTCCTTCAAAAACTTTTGATACATTCGTTCGATACGTTCTTGAATTTTCTTCCCAAGTGATGCCTCCAACATCTAATAAACTTACTGCTACTTTTAGTTTCGGTGTAAGCTTAGCTTGTAGCCCAATATCAAATGCAACACCTCTATTTTTAGAAAATAAGCCTTTGAAAATAATATCGCCTGTATTGGAATCGAAGGTACCATTGGTATAATCTAAAAAACTTGAAGCCTGAACTTCATAGTCCGTTTTGATTGTTAATTGATAGATATCATTATCAGTATATAAAGAAGCATCATTTTTAGGTGTAGATATAGAGCCAATACCACTAAGGTGTTTTGCCTTTGCACCAATAGAAAAACGTTCGTGTTGCCAAGCAGCACCTAAGGCATATTCGTTGTAAGCCATTATATCTATACTTGGTCCAAAAAAAACTTCTTCCCCAATGTATTGACTATTGCCTTCGCCTATTAGTTTGACTAGTTCTTTGGGGTAATCTAGAGTCGTATAGTTTTTAATCGCATGACCAAGACTAAAAGACAATTGATTGAATCGAAGACGTAAATTAAAGGTTTCCCATTCAAAAAAGTACCTCAAGGTATTCGTGTCTTCTAAAGCATCGATTAATTGATTCACCTTTATTTTTGTCACACCATCTTCCTCTACAATAAAGTCATTTATACCTGGTCCTGTATGCGTAAAATCACCATAGACCGACCCTCCAATTGAAACCCGACTAGAGTCTGCAATAATAGCTGGGTTCGTTCTATTAACTTGCCATACATCTTGCATAAAATGTAGCCCTAGTTCTTGTTGCGCATTAGACCATGAAACAACAAATAAAAAAGATAGTAGTAGGGAAATCCTCAACATTATTATTATGGAATTTATGTTTTCTAATAAAAAGATCTGTTGACTGAAACGTTATTTTTGTAAGCCTAATTTCATTCCCATTCTCATCAACAATTCTTGATCGTTTGTTAAACGAACATTTACTACACCATTATCTGTAGTAGAAAACGAACTTCGTAAAAACAATCTATCGGTGCTTTTAAGTGTTTCGAAACGTTCATCAGTCACATTGATGATTTTGGTTTGTACAGCTTCTGATATTACATTTCCATCGACATCAACAGGTGCAGCAGCAATGACAGCAGTTGGGTCTAAAAACATAGAATCTAGCACTACTCCATTTACGTCTGCAAAGTATAATTGTAAATCAACATTAAGTGGTAATTCGTTTTCTGAAATTAATTTGAATTCAGCATAATTAACTTCACCATAGCCCAAAAAGTCAACATCAAAACTAAACGTATCTACGGATATAGTATCGAAGACAACA
This sequence comes from Saprospiraceae bacterium, assembly GCA_020630735.1. Classification (GTDB taxonomy): domain Bacteria; phylum Bacteroidota; class Bacteroidia; order Chitinophagales; family Saprospiraceae; genus JAHDIP01. Next base: position 11,852 of record JAHDIP010000070.1, read on the forward strand.
AACCCCGAAGCTGCACCATAAAAGGGCAGCTCTACTTCTACTTGTGCTATAAATTTACTTGTATCTGTAGCAAAACCCACTTCAGTATTTGAGGGATCAGGGTTGGGAATACCATCCAGTTTATAATCTAATGCAACTGGACCTTCACCTAAAATTTCGGCGATATTAGAGTTATCTTTGTTAAACTCGAAATTGGTTACTTTTGTCACACCTACTTCATCCAAAGCTGGATAATCTACAAAAATACTATCTTCATACGGACTTTCTAATGGAAGAATATCTCCATTAACTGTTTCGATTTGCATAACTGCAACTTCAGAACGAATAGGAAAACCAAAAGAGTTTTGAATTTTAATTAAAACTTTAGGATCAACAAAATAAACATCTCCTCGCATCCAATTTTCAAAAAAATCTATCTCAATGGTGTCTCGATCTATACCATATACATCTTGCCCCAAAAAACCTTGTATGTATGAAAATTCAATTCCTGTAAAACCAATAAATACATTACTCAAGGTATCTCGCATTCCGTTGGCTCGTATAGCTTCATAACGTACCAAAATAGAATCGTTGTTGGTTGAGGTAAGTCGGTAGCCAGCCAAATCTTTTATCCCTACTTTTTGGATAGGAGTATCTCCTTCATATTCGACATTTACATCTGCTTGTAAGGGTAAACCATTTTTAGTAATCTGCGGAAGCGTAATCAATACATCTACATCCTCTTCGTGATATGACTCAAAAGAATAAGCCAAATTACCTGCGGTAAGATCAGCATAATCAATATCGATACTATTCGGTAATGGAAAGTAAACAGCAACAAAAGTATCCATCATTTCAAAACCAACAAGTTGGATAACATCAAAAATAGCAGTCGAATTTTCTGCAGCTATTTCACCTTTATAATTTAAGGTAATCAAGCCGTCCTCTCCAAGTGTGATAAAAGTATCATCGTCGAAGCCTTCAAGTAAATCATTTACCTGAGCCTTAGTATTAAATAGAGGTATGGCAAACTCTGCATTGTAGTCGGTTAATTCTACATCTGTAGAATCAAATTTTCGACAACCAAAAATAGTAAGGCTAACTAAAAGGCAGCATAGTAGTAGTTTAGAAAATGTATTCATTTTTCTTCGTCTTTAGACTTTTGCTTTTCATTTCTTTGAGAAGCGTTATTTTGAATGGCTTGGTACTAGAAGGTATTGCGAACGCCTTTTAAAAACGTTTAGAGTGTTCTAAAGGCTGTCTATCCTCAAAGTTACCAGAACTTCAAGAATATAAAGCAATAAACAGCTAGCAAATATATTTTTTCATACCTAAATGTCAGAAAAAGTCATTTTATACAACATTAGTAGACTGTTTTCAAAAAATAATTACCAAAAGGCTAAGCAAACTCTTTTATATTTGCAAAAAAATTAAAAATCATGCGCATACTTTTTTGGGTACTAATTATAAGTTTTACTTTTTCTTGTGGATCAGAAGCTGTTTCTGTTGGCGAAATTGAAAAAGCAGTTGAGGCATTTAATGAAGAAAATTATAAACAAGCTTTGCTAAGATTGGATCAGGTATTAAAAAAGGCTCCAAATAATGCCCCTGCTCTTTTGCTAAAAGGTCGATCATTATTCAATACTGGAGATAAAACAGCAGGAATAAAGTTTGCCACCAAAGCAATAGAAGCAAAAAAAGATTTTTATAAGGCCTATGCTTATCGGGCTATCATGTATTCGCAAGGACAACAATTTGAAGAAGCACAACAGGATATTGAAGCTGCCCTAAAAGGTGATCCCGAAAACTTAAACTACCTTTCGGAGTATGGTGTCATTCAACAGGCATTAGGAAAACATGAAAAAGCTGTCGAATCTTTTTCTAAAATTTTAAAGGTAGATACTCGAAACGAAAGTGTTTTTTACTTCAGAGGCTTGTCTCTTGAAAAATTAGGTAGGCTTGATGAAGCGATAGACAATTTTAATGCAGCTACCCTGATCAATCCTAATGTTTACGATTTTAGATCTAGCAGAGGTTTTACTTATCTTGCTTTGAAAAAATATCAAGATGCTTTCGAAGATTTTAATGGCTGCATCATTCTAGCACAAGAAGCGAATGATGTAAAACAAGAAGCTATTGCTTTTAATAATCGAGGATTTACCTTATTCAAAAAAGGAGAAGTCGGAAAAGCATTTCAAGACATCAATCATTCCTTAAAATTATTTGACCAAAATCCTTATGCTTACAAAAATCGAGGTATTGTTTATATAGCTCAAAATCAAACTAAAATGGCTTGTACAGATTTTCAAAAAGCACTCGACCTTGACTATACTAAAATCTATGGCAACGATGTACAGGAGTTATTTGATACAAATTGTAAGTAAGATAAAAAGGAACAGAAATCAGAATATCCAATTTATTTCATTAACTTATTGTATAAAATCTGGCTTCTGACAGACTTACTTTAGCAAGATGTTCTGACTTAAAATAATTTACAATCGATATGTCAACCCCAAATTTACCAATGTAATACTACCATAACCAAACTCGCCATAGGCAGCAAAGTTGGGCATAAAATAATAACGTACTCCTGCACTTACGAAGTAGACAAAAGTTGGCACCTTTGCAATCGCATCATTAAACTCACTTCGCTCCGCTCCTACTGTTTTTTCTCGAATAAAACTATAGCCTAGTACCGCATTGGTATAAGTATCTACTTTCTTGAAGCGCATAAAATGATAAGCAAAACGACCACCCACAGAAAAAGCATTGATACGAGTCGAACCTGAATCGGTTGTCTCTGTTACCTCTTGTTCAAAACAACATTCGCTACCTGGATCTTGAAAACAACAAACCAAATCAATCGGGATAATATTCGTCAAACTACTTGCAGAAAGCTTTGGAGTAGTAGCTGTATAAAATCCAGTATGCAATCCTACGCCAATTTCGTCCGTAAGCGCATATTCATACTTAAAAGTGAACTGTGGAGAAGCTGCTCCGGCTTCTTCGCCCGATAAATCTTCAATAATACTTACTGCTTGACCAGCCAAATTTGGAAATCCTACGCCAAAATTAAATGTATGAGTACCCTGTTGGTGGTAAAAAGTCGCCATATCTCTGTCAGTACTAGAGCTTTCAGGTGTCGTTTCTTGAGTAAAAAGGTTGGTTAACGCCCCAAAAAAGCAGATTAGAATAAAAAAAGTAGATTTCATCTTATTTTATTTTTGTGTTTATAAATGGTTGAACAAAAACATAACCAATTAATATTCAGACGATTACAGAACAACTTAGTCACTAATGTTGTTTTTTTTGCTTCTTAAGCAAAATATTTTCATTTTTTTTAAAAAATAACCCAACCCTTTCGCAAACCCTTACTGTCTATATAATCGAGAAGTTGCTGTAATTTTATTTCGGAGAAGCGACGTTCAATTCCTAGCTGTCATTTCAACTGCAAAGAACGAACGTCGCTTCTTTTCTTTCTTCTTTATTCTTACACGGTCTACGTATTTTACGCATCTACCAAATTTTTCACTCCAAAGGCTTATAAATAAAGAATTTTAGCTTTCCCTCAATATCTACTCCAAAACTAATATTTATTGATTTTCATTATATAAAGCCGTATATTTGCATCGCAAAAATCGAATTTATTGAAATTTTTATCATATAAAACATATTTGTAATGCAAAATACAAAGTCACAAACTAAGTACAAGGTAAAAGATATTGCCTTAGCTGATTGGGGACGTAAAGAAATCGAACTTGCTGAGGCAGAAATGCCTGGTCTAATGTCTATCCGTGAAGAGTACGGAGACTCTAAGCCACTTAAAGGAGCAAGAATTGCTGGTTGTCTTCACATGACGATCCAAACAGCTGTATTAATCGAAACCTTAGTACACCTTGGAGCAGATGTTACTTGGTCTTCTTGTAATATTTTCTCTACTCAAGACCACGCTGCTGCGGCTATCGCTGCTGCTGGTATTCCTGTTTACGCATGGAAAGGAATGAATGAAGAAGAATTTGACTGGTGCATTGAGCAAACATTGTTCGCTTTTGAAGATGGTAAGCCATTGAACATGATCTTAGATGATGGTGGTGACTTAACAAATATGGTATTAGATAGATTTCCTGAATTGGTAAAAGATATCAAAGGCCTAAGTGAAGAAACGACTACTGGTGTTCACCGTTTATACGAGCGTGTAGAAAAAGGTACTTTACCTATTCCTGCAATCAATATCAACGACTCTGTAACAAAGTCTAAGTTTGATAACAAATATGGTTGTAAAGAATCTTGTGTAGATGCTATTCGTCGTGCGACTGATGTAATGATGGCTGGTAAAGTTGCTGTTGTTGCTGGTTATGGCGATGTTGGTAAAGGTTCTGCTGCTTCTTTAAAAGGGGCTGGTTGTAGAGTAATCGTTTCTGAGATTGATCCTATTTGTGCGCTTCAAGCAGCTATGGACGGTTTCGCTGTTTTAAAAATGAAAAACGCAATTCCTCAAGCAAACATTATTGTAACAGCTACTGGTAATAAAGACATTATTACAAAAGAGCACTTCGAAATGATGAAAGACAAAGCAATCCTTTGTAATATTGGTCACTTCGATAATGAAATCGATATGGCTTGGTTAAACAAAACACATGGTGAATCAAAAATAGAAATCAAACCACAAGTTGATAAGTATACCCTTAACGGTAAAGACATTTTAGTTTTAGCTGAAGGTCGTTTAGTAAACTTAGGTTGTGCTACTGGTCACCCATCTTTCGTAATGTCTAACTCTTTTACTAACCAAGTTTTAGCACAATTAGAGCTTTGGGAGAATACAGACAAATACGAAAACAAAGTATACATGTTGCCTAAGCACTTAGACGAGAAAGTTGCTCGTTTACACTTAGCAAAAATTGGTGTAGAATTAGAGGAACTAAGAGATGATCAAGCAGAATACATCGGCGTTAAGAAAGAAGGTCCTTACAAGCCTGAGTACTACAGATACTAATAAAGATTCGTTAACCACCATCATCAAATGGCTACAAGAGATAATTTTTATTTTGCATTTCGTTAAAAAGCCTCGCTGATGCTACTGCATCACCTACGTTTTTTGCCTTATGCATAAAAAAATTATTACTCTTTCGCTCATTCATGAGGCGCTCAACGAATCTAGGCTTCGGTCTAAAAAATATAAAAGCTTGGCTGATTCATTTCGGTCAAGCTTTTTTCTTTCTAGAATAGGTCCCTTTGGCTAGCATATCAGACTTGCTATTATTTAGGAACTACTCCCATCTCTCATGCATTTTTTTGTAAATTTGCTCCCTATGCAATCTCTTTTTTCGACCTATTTAGAAATTGGTTTAGAGCATATAGCTGATATTAGGGCTTATGATCACATCGTCTTTATCATAGCCTTATGCGCCATTTATAGCCTCAAAGAATGGAAGCATGTCCTAATCTTAGTTACAGCTTTTACTATTGGACATTCGATAACACTGGCTCTTGCGATTTTCGATATCATTCAATTTCCTGCATCCATTATAGAGTTGCTTATTCCTATTACTATTCTGATTACTTGTTTTTTCAATGTATATACTTATCCCAAAAATGACAAGGAAGTAAACAATTCAAATCAGCTAGACAAAACCTTAGAGGCCACTACCCTAGTATCTAACAAAAAGCAACAAGACAGGAATATTCGTTTCAATTATCTACTTGCCTTATTTTTTGGTCTTATTCATGGAATGGGATTTTCTAATTTTCTACGGTCAAGCTTGATGCCTGGGCAAGAGAGTCAATTGGGTTGGCAACTTTTTGCCTTCAATATCGGCATTGAACTAGGACAGCTTTTAATTGTTGCTATTATATTATCTTGTTCATTTATAGCGTTAAATGTACTAAAAGTAAAACAAAGAGATTGGATGCTCTTTATTTCTGGTGCAGCTGCTGGAATTTCTGTAACTTTACTAGTGAACTTAGTTTTTAGTTCTTAAAAAAAATAACTAAAAACCAATTAGAGTTGATAGATTCAATCCAAAACTAATATTGCCACTTAAAGGATACTTTGCTTTAGTCTTAATTTAAATCAAAGTATTATGAGCAATGAGTTTGGCATTTGCCTACAGCGTCCTTCTTTTTAGTTCACCACTTATTATCTATGGTGTTCATGAATCTTCGATTTCATCGATGAAAAGAAGGCAAAAATCTAGGACAAATAAAACTCATTCCATTCAGACAGTATTTGTCCGAGCTCTCCACCACTTAGTTCGCAATAAATTGATTTGCTTTTAGCAAAAAATCTGATTTATGAAAAAATTAATTTATACCATTCTTTGTTGCTGTTTTATACACATCGCATTAGCAAAACCATTACCCGTTTTGCCCGCACATGATTTTCACATCAGCAAATGCCAAATTAAATACAGCGAACAAGAACAAACCTTACAAATCTCATTACATATTTTTATCGATGATCTCGAACAAGCATTAGCAGAACAAGGTGTTGATCAACTAGCAATTGGTTCTGAACTAGAAAAGGAAGATGCCGAAAAATACATCCAACGTTACATCAAGCAATGTTTTCGAATGACAGTAGATGAAGAGAAGGTTGACTATACTTTTATTGGCAAAGAGACAACTAAAGATTTAGCTGCAATTTGGTGCTACTTAGAAGTAGAAGCCGTTAGTGAATTTCAAGAATTAATCATTACCAATAATTTACTACTCGAACTTTTTGAAGATCAAAAAAATATTATCCATATTGTAGGACCTAAAAAACAAGAAGCATATCTCATGCTCGAAAAGGGAAAAACAAGCGATAAGTTTTTATTCGAAAAATAGAAGACAGGTTTTTATAAAAAAAAACATTCTGACTTCTTCTTTCTCTCCATTTTATAAAAACCTAATTTACATTAATAACTTATAATTGTTAAAGACTTTGCTAAAGAAACTATTCATATTACCCATTCGATTTTATCAACTAGCCATTTCACCAATGCTAGGACCAAGTTGTCGATTCCAACCAACTTGTTCGCATTACATGGTGCAAGCAATTAATGAGTGGGGAGTCATCAAAGGAATTTGGCTAGGCTTAAAACGTATCGGGAAGTGCCACCCATGGGGACCACATGGCCACGACCCTGTTCCTAAAAAAAATAAAAAATAACACACAAATGCTAAGGCGACCAAGAAGAAATAGAAATTCAAAAACCATCCGTGGTTTAGTGCGTGAAACACGATTAAGCACCGACAACCTCATCTATCCATTATTCCTTTTTGACGGAAAAAACATCAAAGACGAAATACATTCTTTACCTGGCAATTATCGACAATCGCTCGATAATATTCTGAAAGAAATCGAAAGTTGTCTAAAACTCGGCTTACATAGTTTTATGATCTTTCCTGCTGTAGCAGAAGAACTAAAAGATAAGGTAGCCACCTATAGTTATTCACCAGATAATTTTTACCTAAAGGCAGTTACCGAAATCAAAAAACGCTTTCCAGAAACTTGCTTGATTAGCGATGTTGCTATGGACCCGTATAGCTCTGATGGACATGATGGCTATGTAGAAAACGGAAAAATATTAAATGATAAATCATTACCGATTCTAACCAAAATGGCTGTCGCTCAAGCAGAAGCAGGCTTCGATCTTCTTGGCCCTTCCGATATGATGGACGGACGTGTTCAAGCTATACGTGAAGCACTCGATCAAAATGGATTTACAGAAACAGGCATCATGTCCTATACCGCAAAATACGCCAGTGCCTTCTATGGTCCCTTTCGAGATGCGCTTGATTCAGCTCCAAAAGCTGGTGATAAAAAAACCTACCAGATGGACCCTGCCAATAAACAGGAAGCACTCAAAGAAGCCGAACTCGACACTAACGAAGGCGCAGACTTTTTGATGGTAAAACCTGCTTTAAATTATCTAGATATTATTCACTTACTCAAGTCAAATTTTGACTTACCAATAGCTGCTTATCATGTGAGCGGAGAGTGTGCAATGCTGACTGCTGCCTGTCGTAATGGTTGGTTGGAATTCGAAAAAGCAATGCCTGAAACCTTACTAAGTATTCACCGTGCAGGTGCCGATGCGGTCATTACTTATTTTGCAAAAGATTTTGCAACTATGAGAAAAGAAGGGAAGGTCTAAAAAACCGTTGAGACAGATAGAACTACAAAAGTGTTTAATCTGCAAGTAGTTCTATCTGTTGAAATGTAATACCTACCAGTATTCGGTTTCTGTATATTCCCGAATCTTTTCTATTGCGCACCACTTCGTTTATGATTTTTTGCCTTATTCGTCGAAAAAATAGTTATCTCTAACTGGCATTTGTTATACTGAAATCAAAGTGGTTTTGGAATACCAGTAGGTATATTTTTAATTCGCATTTCACTAATCATCCTATTTTTGATGCGGCAATATAAAAGTCTATGAAAAAAAAGCAATATAAGGTTATCTTGATTTCAATGAGTGGTGTAAGAGTATACAATAAAAAGCTCTTAGAAGTTGGATTAACCTTACCGGGGTTTGTAGATCGAAGCAAAGTAATTGCTAGTCTACCTAGTCTTGGGCTACTAACACTAGCCGCTTATACTCCAAAGAACTGGACCGTTATTTATAAAGAACTAGATGCATACACAGAAGATGATTTAGCAAACATCGAACAAGAACAGCCAGATCTTATCGCTTTTTCATCATTAACTGCACGTATCAATGAGACTTATAAAATTTCTCGTTTATTTAGATCTAAAGGAATCAAAACTGTTATAGGTGGATTACATGTTTCTGCATTGCCAGAAGAAGCACTCAACTATGCAGACGCCATTGTACAAGGAGAAGGAGAATTGATCTGGCAACAACTTTTAGCAGATGTTGAGCATAATGCATTGGCTCAACTTTATAGCTCCTTGAAAAACAAAAAATATATCTACCACTTCGACGACACAGTAATTCCTAGATATGACCTTTTAGATATTTCTAAGTACAACAGAATTACGCTTCAAACCACTAGAGGCTGTCCACTTCATTGTAGTTTCTGCGCAGCATCAAGAACCATCAGTAGCTATAAGAAAAAACCGATTGCACAAATTGAACGAGAGTTAAATAAGGTTTTTGAAATTTGGGATAAACCCTTTATTGAACTCGCAGACGATAATACATTTATTGATAAAAAATGGGCAAAGGATTTATTAAAACTTTTTGCAAACTACAATATGAAATGGTTTACAGAATCTGATATTTCACTTGCCTATGATGACGAATTATTAGAGTTATTGTCAAAATCTAATTGTTCGCAAGTGCTCATTGGGTTTGAATCCACAACGGCAAATAGTCTAAAAGGAATTGACCGAACAAACTGGAAATTTAAACAATTTGACAAGTATCTTAAAGCTATTGATAAAATTCAATCCTATGGAATTTCTGTTAATGGATGTTTTATTTTAGGATTCGATAGCCATACCAAAGAAATTTTTAAAGAGACCGAGCAGTTTATCACTGATAGCAATCTATCAGAGGTACAACTTACTTTACTTACGCCATTTCCTGGCACCGACCTTTACAAACAATACAAAAAAGAAAATCGCTTACTCAATAATAATCTTTGGGAGAAATACACTTTATTTGATGTAACGTTTATTCCGAAAAACTTTAGCGTTGAAGAATTGGAAAACGAATTTCAAGCATTGATGACAAAAATTTATGCTGAGGAAGTGGTAAAAAAACGGAAGTCAATATTTAGACAGACTTTAAAAAACAAAATCTTATCAAGACAATGAATATCTTTAAAACAATAATCAGGCTTTTATCTTTTCGACTGACTAGAGAAGAAATGTTGAATTTTTCAACAAAACATTTCATCGTTGGTCTTATTGGCACTTGGGTCGTTGGCATGGGGCGTTATTGGGATGATAGTGGTGCGAAATTACTCCAGCACTTAGGGCTAGGCTCTGTGATTTATATTTTTGCTTTAGCTCTTTTTATTTGGCTGATCGTAAAACCATTTTTAGTCAAAGATTGGAATTACTTCACTGTTCTAACCTTTATTAGTTTAACTTCTTTCCCTGCTATTTTTTATGCCATTCCTGTTGAACGATTTGTAGATATAGGCACAGCCAATACTATTAATGTTTGGTTTCTTGCCATCGTAGCCCTTTGGCGGCTTATCCTTCTTTTCTATTTTATCAAAACATTTACAAGGCTATCTATTTTAAATATTATTACGATCACCTTAATGCCCATTTGTTTGATCATCGTTGTATTAACTTTACTAAATTTACATCGAGTGGTTTTCGATGTTATGAGTGGTATCAGAAATCCTGGACCACATGATAGTGCTTATTTAGTACTATTGTTTTTAACCCAAATTTCAATGTTACTAATCATTCCTTTATTGATAGGATATGGAGTAGGTGTTTATGGTCAATGGAAAAACACAAAAGAAATTAAATAATCTCGAAGAAAGACCTAGTAGGTATTTCTTCTAAGGACCATCAGTAGTTATCGATTCTCAGTATTTTTAATCGTTTCGCAATACGAAAACCACGTTGGTATCACTATATAAATTAAAAAGAATGTCCAAAAAATCTAAAATTAATCTATCAGACCTTCGTGGCATTACAAATATTATCGCTGATGCAACAAATAATATTACGGATTTAGTCGAAGAGATGAACAAACGAATCGTGCATCCTCCCTTTTTGCCATCTACACCTATCCAGCATTTGGTTACAAATATTTCTAACCTCACCTTTAAAAGTATACGACTAACTACTAACTTGGTAAGTGGAGGACTAGATAAAACATTGGCTCTTTTTAATCCGCAGCTCGGTATTGATATCTCTACCGAAAAAAAGGAAACAACACTTGCTGTGTTAAATGGTGTTGTAGGAGATTACTTACAAGAAACGAACAACTCCTTGGAAAAATCAATGGAGATAAGATATGAAGGAACGGCTCTTTCTTTTGATTCAAGTGAGATCAAAAAAACTATTCCAAAAGTAAATGGAAAAATACTATTGATGGTTCATGGTTTATGTATGAATGATCGGCAATGGAAATACAAAAACCATAATCATGGAAATCAATTAGCTAGTGAATTGAATTATACGCCACTGTATTTAAGTTATAATTCGGGGCTGCATATTTCGTCTAATGGTCAACAACTAAATACAATTCTAGAAGCATTATCGAATGCTTGGCCAGTGCCTATCGAAGGCATCAGCATTATAGCTCACAGCATGGGAGGACTCGTAAGTAGAAGTGCCGTTCACTATGCTTCGAAAGAACAAAAAAAATGGACAAAACGCTTGAAGAAAATTGTTTTTCTAGGAACACCGCATCATGGTGCACCTCTTGAACAAATCGGAAATTATATTGATCGACTCTTCAAACTTATACATTATATAAAACCCTTTGCACGACTCGGAAAAATGAGAAGTGCAGGCATTACCGATTTACGGTTTGGTAATTTGGTTGATGAAGATTGGAAGGACCAAGATCGCTTTGAGCAACGAATTGATGACCGAATATTTGTTCCCTTACCCAAGAAAGTAAACTGCTATACCATAGCTGCTACAATAGGAAAAGAAGAAAAAGAACTTTCAAGTATCCTTCTTGGCGATGGACTTGTGCTCCCTAAAAGTGCCTTAGGTCAACATAAAAAATCAGATAAAAAATTGTATTTTAAGCCATCAAATAGTCATATAGCTTTTGAAACAAATCATATGGGTCTATTAAACAGCCTGCAAGTATATGATCAGATAAAAGCTTGGTTTAGTTCCAAATGAAAAACGTAGTTCTTGAAATTTTGTCCAAAGCACTATTATTAGCAAGTGATGACAAAATAGTAGATCCAACAATCACGAGACAAATTAATCGGAAATGATCGATAAATTCATCCTTCAACATTTGAATGAAATTAAAGCCTTATGTAAAGAACATAACGTTCGAATACTGTATGCATTTGGCTCAATCGTAGATGGTCGATTTCAAGAAGGCAAGAGTGATATTGATTTATTAATTGAATTTGATCATGATGACAAAGAAAAAAAAGCTAAATCTTTGTTCCTCATTTGGGTGCAGCTACAAGAGTTACTCAAACATAAAGTTGACTTAGTAAGTTCAGATAAACTAAAGGGTAAATACTTTAAAAAGTATTTGGATTTATATAAAGAAGAAATTTACTCTAAGAGTATGTTTTAAAATTTTATTTGGCAGCAATAGAATAATCAAAACAATAAACTACTAATAATTTATACTTCCTACTTTTCAAACAAACTCAAAAGAAAACACATAATGCAAAATCGAATACCTGTTACGATCATCACTGGTTTTTTAGGTGCTGGGAAAACAACTTTTCTAAACAATATCATTAGTCAAAATAAGGATATTCGTTTTGCCATAATCGAAAATGAATTTGGCGAAATAGGAATTGATAATGAACTCATCATTGGTATCGACGATGGTATTTTTGAATTGTCGAATGGCTGTATTTGTTGTACACTCAATTCGGAATTAACAGAGCTACTCGTTAAGTTAATTGACCGACAAGACGAGTATGATCACTTACTAATCGAGACGACTGGTATTGCCGACCCGTCTTCAGTAGCTGCAGCCTTTATTTCAGATTATGAGGTGCAGCAACATTTTCAGTTAGATGGAATTATTTGTTTAGTGGATAGTATGAATGTAGAAGCCACCCTAAAAGTAGAAACAAAAGCACCTCAACAAATTGGCTTTGCTGATGTTCTCATTTTTAATAAAAAAGATAAAGTTGAGCCAAATCAATTACAAACAATTACAACAAACATTCAACAACTAAATCCTTATGCTCAAGTAATCGAAGCAGAACAAGCGAATATAGAAACCTCTCCTCTACTCAAGCTGAAAGCTTACGAGCCATCAAATGTAGAAAAAAAGACGGTCTACATTTCACACAATCATGATCATCAACACGAACACATTACCTCACAAGCCTATAGTTTTGATCAACCTTTTGATTTACTCAAACTGCGCCATTTCATTAAAGTCTTATTACTTTTGCAAAGTATGCGTATTTATCGGATGAAAGGTATTTTGTACATCAAAAATGAAGACTACAAAATTATTTTTCAGGCAGTACAACAGCAAACCATTTTCAGTAAAGGAAGCAAATGGGGATCAGACGAAAAGCGTGAAAGCAAATTATTGATCATTGGTAACAACCTCAATAAAACAATGTTTGAGAAAAAACTTCGACAATGTTTAGTCTAAAAGATACGATTATTATCCTTCTGTACAATAGACCTTTTTATCGGAAGCAACTACTTTGTTATATTAATATTTTTAATTATATTGAGTTTGCATTTCCTAACAAAAAAATATAAACACATGAAAACATTTACAACATTATTATTTTGTATTTTACTTATTCCGCAAGCTTCTCTTTCACAATGCGATCCCATGGCTGATTACACAAAATTAGTTGCTTTATACAATGCTACTAATGGTTCCAATTGGACATACGAATCAACTTCCTATTTTTCAATCAGCAATAACAGCACTACTATTATTCCCAATGCTGGACAAGCATGGGATTTTACTCAACCTATGGATACTTGGCATGGTGTAGAGTTAAACAGTCAGGGTTGTGTTGAGAAGTTGATTCTTAGTTATAATAATCTTCAAGGTGATTTACCTAATTTAGATTTGGAATCATTAAATGAATTATACTGTGGGGGAAATAATTTGACAGGAGATCTACACGATTTCGATTTGCCTAATCTCACTGTTCTAATCTGTGATGACAATCAACTGAGTGGTTCTATTCCTGACTTTTCGAGTATGCCAAACCTTGAACTACTATGGTGCTTCGGCAATCAGTTATCTGGTTCTATTCCTGACTTTTCGAACATTCCGTTTCTCTATGATTTTTGGTGTAGTGAAAATAACTTAACGGGAACCATTCCTGATTTCTCAAATTTACCAAACCTAAGGGATTTATACATTCATAATAACGGAATAACAGGCGAGATTCCTGACTTCTCAAATTTACCAAGTTTAAGAGATTTTCCTTGTTTTAATAACGAACTAACAGGTTCCATTCCTGATTTTTCGAATACACCCGAACTTCGATATTTTTTCTGTGAGAGGAATAATTTAACTGGGAGTATTCCTGATTTTTCGAACACACAAATGATTGATTTTTATTGTAACAATAATGAACTAACTGGTTCTATTCCTAATTTTTCGAATACACCATTTTTGCGAGAATTTTACTGCTCCAATAATCTTTTAACAGGCTCCTTTCCAGATTTTTCAAATACGCCCTTACTCTCTTGGTTCGGTTGTGATAATAATCAAATAACGGGTGTTATACCTAATCTTAATTTGCCAAATTTGGTTGAATTTGCATGTAATAATAATCTATTGACCGACAATTTATCCAACTTTAACAATTTGAATAATTTAGAATATCTCTATCTATCCAATAACCTTTTCACGTTTGATGATATCGTTCTAATGCCCTCTTCTGTTGTCAATTTGGCTTACTATTCACCACAAGCAACAATCTTTGAAGAAACTACTCTGACGGCAGTAGAAGGAGAAACTTTCGCTATTGATTTAGGAATAGATGAAGGCATTGGATCGAATGTTTACACTTGGAGTAAGGATGGTACTTTTTTCCAAACAGTTATGGGAAGTAATGAATTGTCCTTTCCTAGTATCACTTTATCTGATGAAGGTGTTTACACCGTAGAGGTAACCAACGCTAATGCACCTGATTTAACATTGACGAGCTACCCTATTACTATTCTAGTTGAAGCATCTACTACTACAAATGAAGTTATCCCTAATACATTTTCTGTTGCTCCTAATCCTTCTTTAGGAGACGTTTTTGTATCAATAGATACTCCAAATAATGTTCAGCAATTGTATATTTATGATGCTGCTGGCAAATTACATAAAAGTATAAAACTAGAATCGCTTCCATTAAATCAACCACTTTCAGTCAATCTTCCTAAAGGGATATATTTCTTTTCAATGTTCGACTCTTCTGGTATAATGATTGGGATAAAAAAAGTAGTTGTCTTAGACAATCTTTGATAAAAAATAAGGTTCGTTGGTAAATTACCAACGAACCAAAAACATAAGAAGTATGCAGGAATTTGATCAAGAACTTCTAGATCTTTACAAGGAAATAAATCAAAAAGAAAAAATACGTATTCATCTTAAACACCTTCAAGAAGTCATCAAAAAGAAAACAGTAGCACTTGATTTGATCAATCAGCAACTCAACCAACAAGAACGAGACCTTGCACAATTAGACGGTCTCAATATTCATTCTATTTTCTCATTTATACTTGGCAATAAAGAAGAGCAACTCGAAAAAACTAGACAAGAATATTTGCAATCGTTTCTAAAACACAGAGGACTAGAAGAGAACTTAGGCAAATTAAAGTTAATAGATACTTATCTTGGATAAATATTTTTCTACTAGACTAGTGCACTAACCCATAAATTCTGATATCCCCAAGATTTGATAATTTCAGCATTTACTTCGTTGCAAAAATACTCACTATGCTACGGCATAGCTCCGTTTTTTTGCGCCTAGTCTATGCTAACATTATCTACATCTTAACATATCGAAACTTATGGTTTAGTACACTAGGCAAAAAACACAGATGATGCCTAGCATCAGCGAGTATTTTTAACGACGTAAAGTGGAAAAAGATAACTTCAAGATGGGGAATTTATTATTTTAATTTGCCTTAAAGGCTTTGCATGAGGAACGTATGCTATTCGAACAGAA
>JAHDIP010000367.1 GCA_020630735.1 Saprospiraceae bacterium
GCACAAAGCGATGTCGTTCAAATAGGCATCTTACCATCGACTTATGCAGCAGGAATGCCTATCGAAGAATTTAAGAAGTTTGAAAATAATGTCATTAAGCATTTAGTGAAACTCGAACGATTTGAAGTAGTCAGAAACAAAGGAGCATATAAAAATATTGAACTAAATGGAGGACTTGATCTTTTACGAACTTCAATTCAACAAGAAGGAAAAAAAGTAGCCGTACCCTATTTATTCCAATTATCATTTGGTGATACGGAGTGGACAACCAATCCAGAATCGCCTGGACAAAAAAGTAATATTGTTGTTAAAAAAGTTCCTGCTGAAGACACCAATACTAAGAATAAATCAACATCTAAAACGACTCAAAATAAATCCTCCAATAGTTCATCAACAGGAGAGGAGAAAACAGTTGTTAGTACTGAGAAAAAGCCCTTAGGTCCAATAACTTGGACACAAGACGCAACAATGTGGGTAACACTTAGCATTTACGAAGTGTCAACAGGTGCTCTAGTAAACAGTGTAACACTTCGATCAACTTCACTAGAATTTTATGAATATAAAAGAGCCTCGGCTAAATATAGAAGTGATTACAAAAACGCCGCATCGGCTGCTCAAAAAAGTATGTGGAAAAAAGTGAAAACGGCCTTAAAAACGATATTCCCTTTAGACGTAACTGTTCGAGATATTGTAGAACAAAAAGATGATAAGATACTGGCTGTAACAATCAATGCGGGAACGTTTCATGGTATAGAATTGAAGGATAGAATCTATGTGTATTATGAAAAAGAATACTTGGTTCGTGGCGAAAAAACGATGCGTCATGTGGAAGTGGCGAAGCTAGCAGTAGAAGATGTAAAAGAAAAAACGGCTATTTGTAAAGTGAAAAATGGAGGCAAGGATATCTCTGAAGCACTGAACAATGGTCAAACATTAAAGTGTACTATTCCTCATACTTATATGATTGGTTATGGATTTTAAAAGAACAATAATGATTGCAAAATATAGTTTAGTACTTTTCTTCTTCACAATAATGTTAATACCTGTGGTCGCACAAGACGAAGGGATCCCATCCGTAGGAATGTTGACTTTTGAAGCGAAAGGTGTAAGCACAGAAGAAGCCCAAAAAGTAAGTAACTATATTGAAGCAGGACTATACAAATCAAATCGTTTCCAAATTGTAACCCGTCAATTAGTAGCAGCGATTAATGCAGAACGAGAGCAACAAAAAACGGTGCTTGATAACGATATAATCAAACAAGGAATAGCTGTAGGAGCTGATTATATCCTTAAAGGCGAAGTAACGAAATTCTATAAAAAGACACATCAACAAACCCAAAAAGATACGACTGCAGGAGTAGTGACAGATCGAGTTTTGAAAGTATATACAAGTACTTATGTTCAATATGATGTGAAAGTTGTAGATGTTAAAACAGGTGTAATCGCAGCGACAGATAATTACAGAGGCTCACTAAATGGCATAGAACACCACATTAAAAACTTTATTCGTTTAGAGTTTCCATATACTTTTCGTATTTTAGAAGTGCTGAAAAAGAAAGGGAGTAAAAAAGCCAAACACGTTTTAGTAGATGGTGGGTTTAAACAAGGTTTAACGGCTGGTGTCTATATCAATGTTTTTGAATTAATAGAGGAAAATATAGCAGGGCAAAAGGTGGTAAGAGAAGTCGAAATAGGAAACTTACAAGTTAGAGCAGTAGACTTTAGTGGTAATTTTTCAAAGTGTTTGATTTTTAAAGGTAAGAAAGAGGTGTATAGCCGAATAGAGAATAATGCTAAACTGATTTGTAAAATACCCAAAAGCCATCGGCTATTTGGTATGGATATAGAGTATACTTATTGATATGAGACTAACTATTTTATTTTTAACCTTCCTATTAGGAATCGGAGTCTCTGCTCAGACAGAAACGGTTTTGATCGAACCAACAGTAATGGTCATTCCCTTCACAAAAGAAGGCGAACAAATGCGAACGGTATTGGAAGCAGAAGACCAAACGCACTTGCGTGTAACCATGTCGAAAGTGAAAGAAGCATTTGACGAAGTAGGAATAAAGACGGTAGATTTCAGAGCAGCACTTCGCCAATACGAAAACACAAAGGCAATTGAAATCAATCAACAGTCTTCGATAAAACAAGAAGTTATATCCTTGTCGGGTGCAGATATTTATATCGAGACAGAAGCACAAATTGTACAAACAAAACGAGGCAATTCTGTTACCGTTATTCTGAATGCTTATGATGCTTTTTCTGGTCATTCGTTGGCTAATAGTTTAGGACATTCACCAAAGTTTTATACCGAAAATTATGAAAAGCTAAGCGAAAAAGCACTTGCTACCTTCTTAGATGATTTTGTAGACTTAGCCAAAAAGGCTTTTTATGAAACGGTCAATACTGGTCGTTCTGTTATTGTCGATATCGGAATTGCCGAAGGTGCTGATTTAGATATGGATAGCGAAGTAGGTAAAACAGGAGATTTATTGTCTGATTTGATAGAAGCGTGGTTTGACGAAAATGCTTATCAAGGATATTTTCATGTACAAGGTGTTACAGCGACTAAGATGATTTTGAATGAAGTCAAAATTCCGATGCGTGATCCTGCTACAGAAAAGAATTATCGACCATCCAAATTCGCTACAAAATTCAGAAAATATCTTTCTTCTTTAGGCATCGAATCTACACGTGATGTACAAGGGACAAAATTGTTTTTTACGATAGAAGGCTAGTGAGGAAATGAAGGTTTAAATGTCTTTAATTTCATTTTGGTTTAAGGACATATTTTACTGTTCTGATTTAGAAAAACTAAAACATAACATGAAACAATTATTACTCACCATCTCTCTTTGCTTTTGTTGTTGTCAATTATTAGGACAAGGCTATCCTGAAGATACTATTGGCTATTATCATAATGGTATCATTGACTACGACTATAAAAAGCTAAAACGCAATAAGCTTTTTGAGAAAAAATTGATGCATCTCCAAGAAAAATACGATAGTGGTAAAACATCAAAAGAATTTATACGCTATAACGATTCTACCTTTTTATACACCCAATATTATGATATCAGTCCTCCAAAGAAAAAACGTCGATCTGTAAATTTAGGTAAGGAAAAAGAAGGCTTGGTACTCATTAGTCATTGGACGACAGGAGATACCGTTACAACATTTGATGCTGAAACCTTTGAGGAACATTGGCATTTTGATACCTTACTAGTCCCCATTGGTAAATGGTGTTATTTTTATCCTCATGGCGGGTATAAAATGCAAGGAAACTACTCGATTGACGGAAAGGAAGGAGACTGGAAGTATTATAATTATCGTGGCTATGTAGAAAAAACATTAAGCTACCACAAAAACAATGTAGTCGGTATTACCAATCAAAATATTATTTTAGATAAAGATGTAAAACGGACAGAAGAATATTTGATCCGAGATTGGATGATTTCGAGTGGGAAGAAACCTTTGAGTTTCAATGCCTACAAATATAGAGGAACAAAGGAACAAAAAAAGCAGGTCAACGTCTTGTACGAATTCAAAGAGAAAGATAATGTACTAATAAAGAGGACAGGCAAATATGATGATCGAAAAGAAGAAAGAGGTACTTGGCGATTGATCGATTTTGATCACTTTGAAATAGAACTGGATGGCGAAAAAATAATCTACACAATTGACTATATAGGAAAATATTCGCTTCACTTTACTTTAAACATCCCCGAAAATATATATGACGATAAAAATAATTAGCCTTTTAAGCTTAATCGTTTTTTTAGCCTTTGTAATCAGACGATTTTGGAAAAGCAAAGCATGGAATAAACCCACGAAACTTTTTCCTCCACAATGGCGCAGTATATTGACCAAAGAAGTCAACTATTATAATAGCCTCACTGCTGAAGAAAAAAAGAGATTTGAATACAAAGTACAAGAGTTTTTACTGAACTGTAGAGTAACAGGTATTAAGGTGAATGTAGACATTACCGATAAATTATTGGTTGCAGCAAGTGCGGTTATTCCGATTTTTCAATTTCCGAAATGGCGTTATACCAACCTTTTTGAAGTCCTCTTATATCCAGCCATGTTCAATGAACAGTTTGAAACAACTGGACCTGATCGAAATATTTTGGGTATGGTCGGAACAGGCTATATGGAAGGAAAAATGATCTTATCAAAACCTGCACTACATCACGGATTCGATATTGAGTCAGACAAAAAAAATGTAGCCATTCATGAGTTTATACATTTGATTGATAAAATGGATGGGGTGATAGATGGCATTCCTTCTTTACTTTTAGAACGGGTATATGTGCTACCATGGTTAGAATTGATCAAACTCAAAATTGATGCAATTTATGCCGAAAAGTCAGACATCAATCCATACGGAGGCACCAGCCAAATTGAGTTTTTTGCAGTAGCCAGCGAATACTTTTTTGAACGCCCTAAACTACTCGAAAAGAAACATCCTGAACTCTACGATATACTCGAAGAAATTTTTGAACAGGATATGGCTTCAAGAGAATTGAATAAAGAAAAATGTAGTATTGGTAGAAATAGTCCTTGCCCTTGCAAAAGCGGAAAGAAGTTTAAAAAATGTTGTGGGAGTGTGCATTACACTTAAG
>JAHDIP010000368.1 GCA_020630735.1 Saprospiraceae bacterium
TTGGCTTTTTTGAATTCAATCGGATAAAAACCAATAAACAGTTGATAGAAGGTACTGGTAAATCTATGCGACATATCAAACTGAACAGTCTAAAGGAGATCAAAGATTTCCAACTAAAAAAAATGCTTGAAGAGGTTTTAAAATAAACCGAATTTACAGATCTATTTCATTATCTCTTAAATTCTTATCTAAGATTAGCAAGTTTGGATCAAGAACTATTTTTGATGGTTGTTCCTCTACAGTAATACTTATCATTGTATCTGTTTTTTGCACTAGATGTTTATGAATACTTATCAATTCATCGTTTTTGTTATACAGTCCTATCTGAATGTATTCGTTCAATTGTTTTAACTCGCTTGTTTTGCCTTCTTCATCTTGGATACTTTTATTAAAACTACACGAAAGTTCAACTTGATGCCTACCATCTGACAAGGTCCTCGCTTTAGCATCTGTTATCTTATTATCGTATACAACAACCGATTCGAAATGATCTTCAATCACATATTGAAGGGTATCTGGACAACTACTTTTCAATCTACTCACTAAATCTATCGTAGTTGGATATGAACATTCCTTTTCTTGATGATCTAATAAAAATGCTTTTAGCACTGCATTCAGATTTGCTTCTCCGATATGGTGTTTAATGGAATTAAAAACAACAGCTCCTTTGCCATATGAAATATATTGCTGTTCGGATTTTACGTTATACAAACTTGCTTCTACCCCACTCTCTTTTGCTCGTCCTCTAAAGTATCGCTTGTGTTGTAATTTCAAAAACTCTTGCGCTGCAACTTCGCCCAAATGTTCTCTATAAACTTGTAAGGTTATATATTCTGTTATACTTTCTGTCAGCATTACAGCCCCCAAAGCATCTCCTGGTATCAATTGGTTTGCCCACCATTGGTGTGTAATTTCGTGAGCAGGAACGTAGAAAGCTAAATCGGCTTTACTTTTATTCTTATTATTTGTAGCAATAAATCGAATCTCAGATGTCGGAATACTATTGGCAAATGTTGTAGCATAAGTGCCTTCTGTTTTTGGAAATTCAATAATTCTTGCCTCCCGATGTTGATATGGACTAAAGTATTTTGTATTGTATGCCAAGCCTCCTTTTAAACCATTCATCATCGTTTCCAAATTATAATTATGACTTGGATGCGCATAGATTTCTAAATCAATATCTTGCCATTTGTCTTTGGTCAGTTTGAACTTCCCAGAATTAAAACCAAATCTAAACTTAATCGGCTTGTCTGTTTTATACGAAAAAAAACGTCGTCCATTTTCGGTCCACTCTTTTTCCAAATAACCTGGAGCAATAGCTAATTGGTCTCCGCTTGTACTGATCGTAGTTTCTATATCTACTAAATCAGAATCTATGGCTTGATAATGATTACAGCTTGTACTATGTTTTTTAGGACTTCTTGTATCTTCGTTAAGAAAGTAGCCCAAACGTGGAAACATATCATCTTTTAAAAAAGTACCGTTTCCTAAAATATTTGAGTTGCGCTCGAATAAGGTATTCGATTTATTTTTAATAGTAAAACTTAATTGTAAAGACTCTTTTGGTGCTAAGCTTTGGTCTAATTCCAATACATAAAATTGTACATAATCATCTTGATGAATAATCTTCGAAGGACGATCAATTTCAAACTTCGTGATTTCATCAAAACCTAATTTCACTAATAAGGTGTCTATTGCAACATCCGATTTATTGACGATAGTATATGTACCTTTCGCCTCTACCTTTTGTTTAGATGGATATAAATTGATATTAGCATTCAACTTCGTAATTCTCGGTTGAAGCATTCCTTGATATTGCTTAAAATTTTTCTCGAACGTTTTATAAGCGGTATGCTCCGCTTTACCACTTAAGTATGGCGAAGAATTTTCAGTTTTAAAAATAGTAAAACCTAAGGCTACAAATCCAAGTAATAATAATCCAGAAACTAGTTTAATCGAATGAGTAAACCGTAAAGAAGCAACTGAAAAACGATCTTTAATACTTAGCGCAGTTCCTCTTTGCCAAAAAAGAAAACTTAGAATGAGTAAAAGGACGCCAAAAATGAACCAATAACATTCTACTAAAAAGTACCCCATCAAACTTGTTCCATATCCATTCAGGTCAGAATAATCCAATATTTCAGGACTATTAAATTGTAGTAACTTAGTATTGATTCCTAGATCGCCGATAGCTCCAAAACCGAACCAAGCAAGTACAAGTAAAAACATACTCAAATAAACGTTCGGAAAAATAGTATGCGCAAAGGTAGCTGCAAATGCCCAGATAATTAGTACTATAAATTGAATGACATAGAGATGAAAAAAGTATAGACCTATCTCAAAATTGAAGTAGCCATTATAGCTTTGTAGGATCACTCCAGCTACAAGCATTAGAAATAATAAAATGACTTGCATTTTGATGATCGCTAAAATTTTTGCTCCCATTACAGTACTATTCGAAATAGGTGTCGCATCGACTAATTCATTCATACCGGCTATACGTTCTCTGTGAATGAGCATTCCGCTGTAAATAAACGTGAGTAATAAAATGATACTGGTAAAGAAAAATGTCGGAATAGCTAATACGATATTTGTTACGGGCATCAAATTCATTTTGCCCGTATTGGTTACCTTTCCCAACATAAAAATAATGGCCATAATACCTAAGCAAACGATTCCTAGAAAAACCCAATTTTTGACAATATATTGTAAATGGAAATTTGAAAGAGTCCAACTATTTTTCAATTGCTGACTGAAAGAATAATCGTAAGTTACAGCGGGTAAAGTCACACTTCTTTTTTGTACTCGTTTTGCAACAACAACTTTTTCATTCTTCTTGTTTGTTAAAAAAGAAGCCATACTATCTATTGAAAAATCAAACTTTCGATAAGTATATACAAAGATAAATCCTGCTATACTCAACCAGATTAAACGATTGAAAAGTAATGTATTGGATAAAAAAAGAAGCTTTGTATTTTTCTCGGCAAGTGTCCAAAACCGTGTTTCGTATTCAAACGTAAATTGTGCAAAAGGATCTAAAAGAGCAATCAACTCATACTGCTGTCCAAATGCATTTTGGATAATCATCTGAACGATTAGTAATAGAATTATACTTCCAAAACCTGCAAAAATATTCCTAGTCCAAAGTACCACTGAAAAAATAATCGCACCAAAAACAAGCATGTTCGGAATAATATAAAAACAAAAACTTTGTACATAGCCATTCCAACTAAACGAACCGATTTTTCCCTCGTGCAAGTCGGGTAAACATTCTGCAATCATTAATCCTACAGCTACACTAAAACAAATGAGTAAAACAATAAAAAAATTACTTAAAAATTTGCCGAACAAGTAGTCCCTTTTCTTCATCGGAAAAGTATACATAATATTGATCACTTGTGATTTGTAATCTCGATACAAACCAACACCAATAATTGCAGGAAGTAAAAAAAGAAAAAATTTATTAAAATAATGTAAGATAGAACTTATCGCATGTGGCGAATTCAACAACTGTGTCGCTTTCTGCTCCGTTGGCGAATCAAAAAAACCTGCTGAACCTGCTTGTAGCATAAATGCTAAAAAGAAAAAAGCAAATAGATATAAATAAAAGGCTGGACTACGCAACCAGTGTTTTAACTCAAACAGAAAGATATTTTTGAACATTATTTTTTGGTTTGTAATGATGAAAAAAACAGATAAATCAACATTACTATTCCCTGAGAGCGATAAAATAAATATCTTCTAAATTTGGTATAACTGATAGGAATTCATCATTCGGTTTATGGTCTGCTAATACTCTAATATAAATCGAATTGTCGGTATTAAAACCTGTAGACAATACTTTATATTTTGCTTTGTAAGTATCGAGTTGTGCCTCAGCAATATTACTAGTCCATATTTTCCCTTCTATACTTTTGACTGCTTCTGTAGGCTTGCATCGTTTAAGGATTTCTCCTTTATTGATAATGGCCATATCGGTGCAAAGTTCTTTCACGTCTTCTACAAAGTGTGTTGAAAAAATAACGATACTTTCTATTCCTACTTTCTTCAATACATTAAGAAAACGATTTCGTTCCGCAGGGTCAAGTCCCGCTGTGGGTTCATCTACAATTAGCAACTGAGGATTGTTCAGTAAGAGTTGAGCAATTCCAAACCGTTGTTTCATACCTCCCGAGTAGCCACTCACACTTTTGGTTCGTACATCCTCTAAGTTAGTTAACTCCAACACCTTGTCGATAATTTCTCTTCGATCATGCTTACTCGCAATTCCTTTTAGTATAGCAAAATAATCCAATAGTTTTTCAGCAGATTGTTTAGGGTAAACCCCAAACCCTTGTGGAAGGTAACCGAGTTTTTTACGTAAACTCATCGGATCATTTAGTACATCGATATTACCAAAATGAATAGAGCCTGAATCAGGTTGTTGTAAGGTTGCAATAGTACGCATGAGGCTTGACTTCCCCGCTCCATTAGGACCAAGCAAACCGAACATTCCTTTATCTATTTGTAATGAGAGATTATGAATGGCTTTTACGCCATTAGGATAGGTTTTTGAAAGATTGTTAATCGTTAGATTCATTTCGCTTTGTTATATTTTCATTCAATATCAA
>JAHDIP010000071.1 GCA_020630735.1 Saprospiraceae bacterium
AGATTGAGCAATAGAACTCACAGACAAGAATGAGAATAGCAATATATATAAAGAATATAGAAGTGCGCTTTTCATTGATTAGGTTTAGTATGAGACCAATCTAATATTTAAGAGTATGTTTAAAAATTTTGCGAACTGATTTTCAACGATTTGAGGTTCTGAGTAAGGAATTCAAATGGAGTTTAGCAAGCTAAATGAAATTTTAAAATATACTCTAAGGTGATAAGATTTTTTAAGAGAAATGTATTTTTACAGAAAAAAGAATTAGTTTTGAACGATCTCTAAACCTCCTCCCCAACACAAATTTAACAAAATTTAAAAATCTTGTTTACCTAAACACCTTCAATATTGTTATATATATGAGTAAGCTTACTCGCGAACTATTGAAAAGAATAAAATCTGGAGATAATGAACCTCTTGGTGATGTATTTATTGAGCACTTTGACTATTGTACTCAAGCTTTAGTCAAATATAATAAGTGTTCAATTGATGATGCAAAGGATGTTTACATGGATGCCATTCAGGTTTTAAGAGACAAGATTATTAAAAATCAATTCGTTGACCAGAATATGAGAGGCTACTTATTAACTGTTGCCAAAAACAAACTTAAGAACAAACAACTAAAAGACCATCGACATCTCGAATTTAACCTAGAAAAAGTAGAAGCTTATCTCATCGAAAAAAAACGATTTGGGAATGAGGCTAAATATAATCTTAGTCCTATTCAGCAACAAAAAGTGGATAGTATTCTACTTGCACTAAAAAAAATGAATGACAAATGTCAACAATTGATTTATCGACACTACTATGAAGGATTTTCTTTGTCGGAATTACAAAAAGAATTAGGATATGGGTCTTATGCATCCATCAAAACAACGATTGATCGATGTCGAAAAAAACTGAATGAAATTATTAAAAATTCTATTCATCATTTCAACACTAAAAAAGATGAAAACTAAAGAAGAATTAATCAATAAATATTTACATAATGAATTAGACGAGAAAGAAACGGTCTTATTCAACAACCTATTGAAAACTGATCCTGACTTTGCTAATGAAGTAGAACTAAAAACGATATTTTTTGCTGATCGCTCTAGTGATTTAAAAATAGAATTGGAACAAAAACTAAAAGAAAGAACAACTAGCTCAACACCAACTAAAGCAAGAACCTTTTCTTTAGTGTATCGGGTTGCTGCAGTTTTCATTATTGGTTTAGTAGGAGTATTAGCTTTCTACTTTTTCAATGCTACACAAAATAATACTTATATCGTTGATGATTATATCAAACAAAAACATGATGCTCCTTCCATTATGATGGATAACTCTACTCAAGAAATAAATTGGCAAAAAGCAATAGATGCCTATCGAAAGAGCGATTATAAACAAGCTATAGTAAAGATTAACTCTTCCATAGAAAATAACAATCCAACATCTGAACATTTATTCTATTTAGGCCTTGCCAACCTGTATAACAATCCACCAAACTATGAGGAAGCAATAAAAAATCTCAAACAAAATTTAGAGAAAGGAAATAAATATTACCAAGAAGTGTTGTGGTATTCAAGCCTTTGCTACTTAAAACAAGAGAATACTTTTGAAGCAAAAAAACAATTGCTCGAAATTGTCAAAAACAACTATTGGAAGAAAAAAGAAGCTCAAGCATTATTAAAACAACTAACAAAATAAACATGAGTCATCCCGAATTTTCGATCAGAAAGTTCGGGATTTTTTTGTAAAGTATAGAAACCATTCAAAATGTTAGGTCAGAAGTCAGATCATTTCAGCAAGCTGAAATTGCCAGATGTCAGATTCACTTTAGACGCAAATCTGACATCTGGCAGGCTTGCAAAGCAAGCCGTTCTGACATCTATATTCATATTATACCAAATATTCTATAAAAGTTCGGGATGATTCATGTTTGTAATCAATCACTTAATTCGTACAATTTTTATCTCTACCCGTTGATTTTTCTTTCGGTTCTCCCTCGTTTTATTCGATGCTATTGGATTCGTTTTACCATAACCTTTATGACTCAATCGGAATCTCGATATTCCTCGCTCTTCTAAAAAGTCAGCAACAGCCTTTGCTCGTTTTTCAGAAAGCTCGTTACAATAAATAGCATCACAACGATCATTGGTATGCCCACCCAACTCTACTTCTATACCTGGGTTATCTCTCAAGAAACGATAAATCTCTTCTAATACGGCATAAGAGTCAGCAGCAAATGATGTCGAATCAGCAGGAAAATATAATTTATCAATCGGAATCGTCTGCCCTTCTTTAATCTTCTCTCGATCCAAGTCCTCCATAATTTTTTCTTGAACCACTACTTGATCAGGTACGACAACTGGATCAGGATCTGGTGTAGTGATAACAGTTGATGGTTTTTCATAAGTATCGGGAATATCTTTAGGCTCTGGATCTTTCTTTGGCTTTGGCTTAGTCTCTTCCTTCGGTTTATCATTACTAGCTAAAGGTGGCTGATTAACATTAATCGTTGGATCTAATTTCAAGCGTTCTGGCTGAACAACAGCCAGTAAATCTTCTTCCTTACACATCATCGGTACAATCGGCGAGGCATTATCAATCAAAACATTTCCATTATATGGGAATAAGATTGGCGTTTTATAAAAGGCTTCAAAAGTTATGTAAGTATGTTTTTGTTCTGCTTCAAACTTAAACGGGTTTTCTTTCCAATTATGATTAATGACCAAATCACTAACAGCCAATAGTTCTTTTTTAGAACAATATTGATCTCCTCCCCATATTCTCAATACGATTGGCGCAGTATAGTTTGCTTGTTGCCCCGTTACCCGACTTTGACTCACATAATGCTGCGAACGAGCTAAAAAGATCGAAAAAGCATAACACTGCCCAGCTCTTATTGGTTGACTTAGTCGCTGCGAAACCGATTCAAAAGTGTCATTATCTCGTACAACCATTCCCAAAAAAGTATTTTTGTGCTGAGCAACTTGCTGTACACCAAAAGCACCACTTGGGTGTGTATCAGGTGGTGTTTCTCCAAAACGATCACAATCCAACCAAGCCTTAGGAGGTCTTGCAGCACTTGGAAAACCTTCAAAAGAGGCATTCGTTAATACAATATTTTCTTCTTGTGAGAAACCACTGGTAGAAAAGAGAAAACAAATAACAAAAAAAGATATGCTTCGAAATAACATAATTATTGATTCTTTTGTAGAAAACACGTAATACATACTAAATGAAAATCAAAATACATACAAGCAGCCATAAATGACGTTTTGCAATCTTAATTATTTTTCATTTCAATAGTTTTTCAACAACGCTACAGTATTAACGCTTTAAACAGCTCATATATGTTCTAAAATTCTACAATTTTTTCCAAAAAAGTAAAGGTTTAAGACTTCATTAACGAAATCTTAAACCTTAGAATGCTTTAGAATCAATCTGGAAGAAATAAGCTTTTGCAAGCTTTGGGAATTTCTTCCATTGTAAAGATACTAAATATTTTTTTTCCTAGACTATATAATGACGTTAAAAATTCAGTCGTTTATTTAAAGGCATTAAACCCAGTAACATCCATTCCTGTAATGAGTAAATGGATATCGTGTGTACCTTCGTAAGTCAACACCGTTTCCAAATTCATCATATGACGCATCACAGGGTACTCATTTGTAATACCCATACCACCATGAATCTGGCGAGCCTCTCTAGCAATCTCCAAGGCCATATGTACATTATTACGCTTTGCCATCGAAATCTGAGCAGGAGTAGCCTTGCCCACATTCGCCAACGTTCCCAATCTCCAAGCCAGCAACTGTGCCTTAGTAATTTCTGTAATCATCTCCGCCAATTTCTTTTGTGTCAACTGAAACTGACCGATTGGCTTCCCAAACTGAACACGTTCTTGCGAATAACGCAATGCCGAATCATAACAGTCCATCGCGGCCCCTATCGCTCCCCAAGCAATACCATATCGTGCCTTCGACAAACAAGATAAAGGCCCTTTCAAACCTCTAATCTCTGGAAATACATTTTCTTTTGGTACACGTACATCTTCAAAGACCAACTCTCCTGTTATCGACGCACGTAATGACCATTTTCCATGAATCTCAGGTGTCGTAAATCCTTTAGTACCTGTTTCTACCACCATACCTCTGATTACTCCTTCCTCATCTTTTGCCCATACAACAGCCAAATCAGCTACTGGTGAATTTGTTATCCACATCTTTGCACCATTCAAAATATATGCATCACCATCATCCTTGATATTTGTTACCATACCACTAGGATTAGAACCATGATCAGGCTCTGTCAATCCAAAACAACCAATCAGCTCACCACTTGCTAACTTTGGTAAGTACTTCATTTTTTGTTCTTCCGATGCAAATCTATAAATCGGGTACATTACCAAAGACCCTTGCACAGAAGCCATAGAACGAATACCAGAATCGCCACGCTCTAACTCTTGCATAATGATACCGTATGCAATTTCATCCATACCACCACAACCATATTTGGTTGGTAAGCTAGGACCAAAAGCGCCAATTTCTGCCAAACCTTTAAACAAATGCGTAGGGCATTCTGCTCGGTTTGCATAATCTTCGATGATCGGACTAACCTCCTGTTTCACCCATGTACGTACCGCATCACGAGCCAACAAGTGATCATCTTCCAATAATTCATCAATATTATAATAATCATGACCCTGAAAGCGATCTTCTTTCGCTCCCTTACTATGAGTTGCTAAGCCATTTCCTTTACCATTTGCTTGCATGCTATAAGATTTTTTATGTTACTGTATGTAGGAATGATGAATTAATAAAGTATACTTATTGATTTTTCACTCCTTAATCATAACAGCTTTTATTTAAAATAGTTTTTTACTTTGGGGGCTACCTAACGGTCGCTAGGTTACGTAGCTCGCTATTCGCTCGGCCTACTTCCTTTCGTCAGTAGTCTGGCTTGCCAAGCAAGCCACTACTCCACAGCGCTAGCCCATTTGCAAATTAGACCACAAAAGTACGGTTTTATTAGAACAGTTACCATGCCTAATACAGCAAATCCTGCCTTTCGAATGATAAAATTCTGTCATATTTTTAGGTTTTTATGTATTTTTGGGTAAAATTGGTTCAAAAATCAGCCAATATTCAAAATATGGGTCAAATAGCACTAGAAGATATGCAGTTTTACGCTTATCATGGCGTATACGAAGAAGAACAAATTATAGGTAACAACTATGTCGTTGATATTTATATCGAAACTACCTTTGACAAAGCTGCTCAAAATGACGATATCTTCAAAACAATCAATTATGAAACGGTTTTTCTAATCTGCCAAGCAGAGATGAAAAATAAATATAAATTATTAGAAACTGTCGCTCAAAAAATCATGCTAGGCATCAAATATCAATATGGAAACATAAAGAGCCTACAAGTCCGAGTTAGAAAACTTAACCCCATTCCAGATGCACAAGTTGGTAGTTCTTATGTAGAAGTAGATGGAAATTTTGTCAGAAAATGCCCTCGATGTAATAAGCCATTTGTTTCTTATAACGATAAAAGCTGTTGGTGTGTAGATACCACCGTACATCCTGAAACTTTAGAACACTTAAAACAAGAGTTTAAAGGCTGCCTTTGCAAAGATTGCCTATCCTTTTATGCAGGCTAAAAATAAATCAAAACTTTATCATTTTCATAACAGGTTATTGGTGCAATAATTGCGTTACTATTGCAGAGGTAAAAAGTCTTAAAGACATATTATCTTTATTCGAAATATCTTCAACTAAAATAAAGTATTGAATGGTATTTCGCATTTTCTCACAAAAACCCAACACTATTATGTTGAAAAAAATAGCATTCCTATTTGTCATGTTTTCCCTAACATCTTGTAATGAGCTGCAAAATATTGCTGGCGCTATGCTAGAAGGTGGAGGAGAGCTTACCACAGCCGAAATTGGTGGCGGTCTAAAAGAAGCGCTCAATATTGGTGTCAGCAAAGGAGCTGATCGACTATCTATTAAAGATGGTTTTTTCAAAAGTGCCTACAAAGTACTCTTACCTCCTGAAGCGCAAAAAGTAACTCAAAAATTACAAAACGTGCCTGGTTTTTCTAATGTTGAAGATATCATCTTAGAAAAAATCAACCGTGGTGCTGAAGATGCTGCAAAAAAAGCAAAACCGATTTTTGTTAATGCCATCAAGCAAATGACCTTCAAAGATGCTATGAACATCTTAATGGGCGACAAAGATGCTGCAACGAATTATCTGCACAAAGCAACTTACAATCAGTTGTACAAAGAATTTTCTCCAGTGATCAACAATTCACTAGACAAATTCAAAGCAAGAAAATATTGGAATGATGCCGTAAATGCACACAACAAAATTCCTTTTGTCAAAAAAGTGGATACTAAAATCGAAGACCACGTAACGAAGCAAGCACTTAAAGGTTTGTTTAGTATGGTCGAAAAAGAGGAAAAAGCAATCCGCTCTAACGTATCGCTTCGTCCAACAGAATTATTGAAAAAGGTTTTTGCTAAGCAAGATACTAAATAGTCTGATAGACATCTAAATAGAAAAGCCCTTCAAGAAATACATCTTGAAGGGCTTTTTTATTATCTCGTTTTAGAAACAATAACTTGAATTCTAATCACAGTAAGCATATTTTTCAGCACAAATGTCATAACCAACTCCCATTACACAACGAGCAGATAAGCCCATGCAGTTATAATTTTTATAATTATAAAATGTAATGGTTCTACAATAATTCTTAGAATTATGAAACTGATAAGTTCCAATCTGAACACCATTGCTAAACCAAGAAATATAATATGAACGATTTGGCTCAATAGTAGCTCTTGACTTCAAGTCACTTGTCCCAAAAAAGTATGCATAATGAATTTCACAACAATCTCTAGAGTCAACTCCGCCTTCAACAGTTTCTTCAACGATTTCAATTCCCATTCCTTCTGGTACATTGTCAATGTCGATAAACTGAATGTCAGAACTACTTTCAATCATATCAATTGATAATTCTTGTGCTACTTCTGGAGTAACATCTACTTCTTCTTTAGTACATGATGTAAAAACAAGCATACTTGCCACGATAAGGCATCCTAATAACTGTAGGTTCTTCATAATAAATAAGTTTAGTGAAAAAATGAATGCTTACTCTATTCAATAGGCTTTTCAGCAACCGCCTATATTTTTATTTCTATCTTATATTTATAGCCTCAAAAATCCTTATATCAAATTTGAAAATCATCTTCAATAATGATATAATATTCCATTTGTTCCTGTGTTGTTAAATTTTGAAAATCATTTGAGGAGTTAAACACTCCTAGAAAAAGGAGTTGAGAAAGTAAAAGTGCAAGCATGAGTTGGGCGTTTAAATAAAATAATAATTACTATGTAAGCAAAAGTACAGACCTTCCAACTTTTAGGTATTGACAAAAAACACGAAAACGCATCTACTAGATTGAGCAAAACTAATAACAATACAAATCCTAATCGACTAGTGATTAAACATTTATAGTTTCATTCAGTAGAGAAAGTGAATATTAGTACTCTATTGACGAACTCCATTAGAAGCGATATGAAAGCATCAGAAAGGCAAAAAACAACAGAAAAAACACTTGATCCAACAATAAAAACCCAACATAATACGCCATGGCATGATAATACAAACTACTACTTATCAAGCAATTAAGTAAAAAAACGTTTTTAGACTAAAGAATAAAACAGTCGATTATTCTTGTTTTTTGTAATTGTATACTTATATTTATAAGACTATTTTTGAAGTATCCATAAAGCCAAATTAAACGAAGCATGTCTTATATTGAAAACTAAAAAAACAATCTTCTAATAAGTAACGGGTAAGAAATAAGTCCGTCATTTTGAAATAGAGATTATGTTTCTAGACGATTTAAAAAACGCATTAAATCTACTGCTTTTTAAGGCTTTTTGAAGAAGTATAGGAACATAAGATCATAAGCAAAATGCGGAAGTTATTATTTAACCGTTACTAAGAAAACTAAAACACTAACTACATGGATGCAATAGTAGAATTATCAGAATTCTTAACTAAAAATAAACTAAAACGAATTGAAATAATTGGTGAAGAAAACAAGCATAAAAAAGAGTCGAAAGCAAACCTATTATTCTCTAAGATACAATCAGGAGAAATACGAACAGATCAACAAGGATTTGATTTTCTGTTCTCAGAAAACAATTCGACAAACAAAGCGATTTATAGAAAAATAAAAAGTGACTTAAAGAAAAAAGTCATCAATACTTGCTTCTTCATTGATACGAGCAAGAATACGTTCAACGATCACCAAAAAGCGTACTATGAGTGTTATCGCTATTGGGCTGCATTAATGATTTTGCAAGGTCGTGGGGCAACTATCAACAGTAAAAATATTGCACTAAAGCTTTTGAAACAAAGTATACTATATGAATTTACAGAGCTTGGCATCAATATTAGTCGACGCCTAATTCAAGAATATAGTATAGAAGGTAATTTGAAACAATATCAACATTACAAAAAGATTTATCTGCAATTTAAAACGAATTGGGAACAAGAGTTATTAGCAGAAGAATTATATCGAGACTTAGTTATTCATTCAACTTTGTCTTCTTCTACTAAATTAGAATTGCCTAAACTAGCAAATGCAGCTCTACTAAAAATTAAGCCAGCTCTAGATGAAAAGTCTACTTATCGGTTTATTTTAATTTATGGCCTCATCGAAGTTATGTTTCATTTAAGCAATTATAACTATCAAGATACCATTATTGTATGTACAAATATTATAAACCGATTAAAAGAAAAAACATTCTTGCCCAAAGCAGGTATTTTAATTTTTTATCACAAAAAAATTATTTGTTATACCCAGCTAAAACAATTTGAAAAAGGAGAAGAAGCGCTACAATTAAGCTTACAATATAATAGTATTGGAACAACCAATTGGTTTATTACAATGCAACTCTATTTTGTATTAGCACAGCGAACACAAAAATATCAAAAGGCTTATGAAATCTATAATCAAGTCATTAGGCAAAAAAGCTTTTCTCGACAAAAAAATAACATTACAGAAATCTGGAAAATCTATGAAGCTTTTTTACATTTTTTAATTCGAATTGGAAAAATAAATCCATGTGCACACAAACCATCTAAAACGACAAAATTTAAACTTAGTAAATTCTTAAATGAAGTACCACATTATTCTAAAGATAAAAAAGGAATGAATGTGCCAATCTTGGTATTACAATTACTATTTTACTTTCAACAGAACAATTGCAATAAAGTCATAGATCGATTAGAGGCTATCGAAAAATATTGTAGCCGCTATTTGTGTAAAGACAAAAGTATGTATAGAAGCAATTGCTTCATCAAAATGCTTTTGCAAATACCTAAAGCTGGGTTTCAAAAAACAGCCGTCATAAAAAAGGCTTCTTCTTATCTTCAAAAATTAAATGAACACCCTATTGCTTTAGCAAATCAGGCTTACGAAATTGAAATTATTCCTTATGAGGATTTATGGGAATTGATTTTAAGTGAATTGAAATAAATCTATCGTTCAATAACAATCTTTGAAGTAACAATTTCATCACTGCCTATTTGAAGCAGATAAATTCCACTCTTCAATTTCGAAACATCAAATTGGTTCGTCTGCTCAGAAAGTGTATCACTCCATACTTTTTTCCCAGTGGTATCAAACAAATAAATTGATAATTCCTTTTTAGGTGCTTCAGTTAAAGTAATATCAAAATAATCACTCGTTGGATTTGGAGTTATTTGGATATTTTGTGCAACGACTGTTTCTGTGGCTATCGTCATCGGGCAATAGTTTCCATCAGGAGCAAGCATTGGTATTTTATATTGTGGGTCGGTCAGCAAAGCATACATCAATACATCTGTTGCTTGAAAATCGGCAGTCGTGCAAGTCTCCCATTCGTTCGCTATTTCTTCGCATCGCCCTGGGTAATCTTGTACCCCCATCAATGTTGTAATCGCCCAATAAAAATACTCGATTGCCATACATTCATAATCGCAAGTAAAATCGTCATAATGATACCAAGCTTCATCGGGATAATTAGCTGGAATACTTTCGAAGTGACCACCTCTAGCCACATCCATAGCTTGGGTCATCAACGAATTTGAATTTGGCTCTATAGCAAATGCAGCAGGATAAGATTCAACATGTCCAACATGGTTGATAGTATGTAGTATTTCCTCTATGGTTGCATCAAATCCATTTGAAAAAGAAGAACCTTCTGGTCGTACTTCTTCTTCGTACAATACTGCCGATACACCATCACCTTGATAGTTATCAAACATGGCTTCTTCTCCAGGCGAACCTTCGTAAGCAAATATTGGCATTAGTGCTTCTCGCTGTATCAACGAATTATGAATAACAGGATCATCCACTACCCCATCTTCATCATTGTCTAATAGTTCTGCGGTAATTGCTGCTGCATGTAATACCTTTTCATCAGGAATACTTGCCTCTGCATAAATTCCAAAACCATATACATCAATATACTTTGTAAAGGAACCTATTGCTGGATCATTAGGCGTAGGATTTGCTTCTATATCAAAGCAAACAATATTTTGACCATAGCCATTAATCGCTAAAGCTAGGAAGGTATAAAGTAAAATGTTTTTCATATTTATTTCGTTTTTTAATAATCCTACCATTAAGATTTCAGGTAGAATTAAAGACTTAAGGAACGTGACCTAATTACTAATAGCTTCCCAATATAACATTTATTATAGAATTATTTTCTCACCGTTCACTACATAAATACAACCACTTATACCCAACACTACTACCGTTCATAACAAAAAAACAACTAAGCTCTTTTTTTCTATTCACATTTGTAAAAAAACAATTACAACGCATAGACTTCTTTTAAAAATGTAACCAATTTTTTTACCTCAAAAAACAATTATACTATGAAAGAAGTAAAAACCGTAAATGGTCAATCCGCCGTTTTCATCTCATTCGGCAATCTAAGTAATGGAACATGGCTTGGTGCTTACGAACAAAGAAATCCTAAACAATGGGTAGAAGTCAATGCTCAAAACAAAGTCACTTTTACCTTCGAAGAAACACATCGAGATGCTTGGTCAGTTTATTTGCATGACGCTTCTCGAAATGTATCGCTACAATTAGACCTCCATCGAAAAATTATTATATACAGCGATGCTACTCCTAACAAATTTGATTTATATCGTATTCTTTCAGCAAAAGACAACAATGCCTATCTTGTTAATGAAGTCTCAATCCAATCTTTTGATGGACGCCCACTCGGAATATATCGCCAAACAGGAGAAAAATTTTGGATAGAATATGATAAAAACGAAAATGCACGATTTCGCTTCAAAGAAACAGCTAGAGATATTTGGTCAGTCTATTTATTAGATGATTCTCGCAATGTAAAGATTCAACTTGATTTGCATAGAAAAATGATTATTTATAGCGATGCAAATACGACTCGCACTGACCTTTACGCACTCAACAATGTAAAACTTTTTGAAGAGAAGCCATTGTTCATTCCTCCAATAACAGGACACAGTGTAAATTATTTAGACTTAGAAACAATAGGCGATAAGAAACAAGCCTATCTAAAGAAAACAGGTCCTTTTACTTGGGTGGAATTAGATAAAGATAAAGCTGTACGTTTCTACTTTAATGAAGTAAAAAAACATAAAGGTATTTTGTATTTACTAGATGCTTCTCGTTACGTCACGTTAGAGATACATCTCAATTCTAAACAAGTGGTATATAGTGATAATAACGCTAATCGTTTTCCTTATTTTAATATTACAAAAGCACAATCTAAGATCAATGGCTGGGTAGCCAACTTAGTCAGTTTCCGTTCCTTAAAAGGTGTACCGTTGGGTACTTACCGACAAACAGGTACAAAGACTTGGGTGGAATTGAACTTTGAAGATAAAGTAGCTTTTCGCTTTAATGAAACTCATCGTGACGATTGGTCCATTTACTTGCATGATGCTTCTCGAAAGGTAAATATCCAACTCGATTTACATACCCAAAAAGTAGTTTACAGTACGCCTACAGTTCAACGAACAAATCTTTATGAAATAGATCGTGCATCTACTAAACCTTCGAATGTCATTCGCACATCCCTTTTCCCTATCAAAAGTAGAAATCTACGAACAGTTACCTATGGTAAAATGAATGGTCAACCAATCGGAACCTTACGACAAATAGGTCAAGATAAGTGGGCTGAAGTGCCAAACGACACGAATAAGATAAAATTTACATTTGACGAAACCAAGAGAGATCATCATTCTGTATACATGCACGATGCTTCTCGAAATGTTACCCTTAAAGTGAATTTAGAAACAAAACGAATTGTCTATACCGATTCTAAAAATACCTTTGAATTATTTACCGTTCTAAATACTTCTGCAGTATTAAATGCTTGGCTAGCCAGTGAAGTATCAGTAGGAACCTTCGACGGAAAAGAAACCGAAATCTATCGCCAAACAGATGATAAAGTTTGGGCTTCTTTTGACACCGAAAATAAGGTGCGTTTTCATTTCAACGAAGTAAGACGAGAAGACTGGTCTATCTTTTTAAATGATCCTTCTCGTAAAGTAGATTTACAATTGGACTTACGAAGCCAACAGGTATTTTATTCAGATGTTAATAAAAAAGAAATAGTCATCAATAAAATATTGAATGAATCAATTGAGTCTGGTATTTGGTTGCACAGTGAAAAAATTACAAGCCGTTCTGCACTAACAGAAGATTTTGATATTGTTGATTCCAAATTGAATCCAAAACCTGTTTATCGAACTTCTATCAAAGTAAGTAAGGTTACGTCTTATGTTGATATTTGGGCATCAGAAGAAGTAACAGTAGAAATTGATGGCAAAAATTATACTATAGACCCCGTTAAACCTGCAAGAATTGATACCAAAAAGATATCAATAATTAGTGTTTCTATTCCTGCTACAGACGTTCAATGCCCTTCTTTGCGGTTGCGAACAGACCTAATGATGCCATCTCATACCCATTATATTTTCCCTGATGTAGAAGCACATAAAAAAATTGTGGCGCTAAAAGATGGCGATTTGCACAAGGCAAGAACGCAGTTAGGTATTCCTGACAACTATACTGAAGAAGATTTGAATCATTTCCAAAAGTCCATGCAAAATATTGCTAAAACAGTACAACATACCTACAACAAAACGCCTCATGGTGTTCATCATGACCGGGCATTGCATCCTAAAAACATGGAGCATCCACATTTTATGCTCGACTTTGCAAATGACCAACCTCGATACCAACCTTTACATCCTTCCGAAGTACCGCAACACCTTGTCGGAGCAAGAATGCTTCATCCAGAAGCTGCCCAAGGTTTCTTTAGTGATATCGGAAACTTCTTTAAGAAAGCAGCAAAAGTTGTGGTGCATACCGTAGAAAAAGTAGCTGAGGATGTGGTACATACTGTAGAAAGTGTAGGTAAGGATATTGTTCAGACAGTAGAAAACGTAGGAAGCGATGTTGTAAAAACAATCCATGATGTTGGAGAAGATATTATTCATGGAGATCTTATTCATGCTGGACAAGATTTACTACAAGGCGGAGAAAATATTGGTAAAGACATTTCTAAAGGAGGAGGAGCAATTATAAAAGATGTAACATCTGGTGTAACAAGTGTAGCAGGCGATGTAGTTTCTGGTGCAGGTCAACTTCTAGTTTTAACAATACACACAGCTGAAGAGGTTGTCCAATTTGTATTGACACATACAGGAGTCGTTGGAAAAGCCTTGTCTTGGTTGTTTGACAAAATCGGAGTTGCTATGCACAAAGTTGTAGATTGGTTTCTTGATAAATTGGGTTGGACAGATATTCTGCATACGCATGATGCTATTGTAGATTTATTCAATACAGAAATGGATAAAGCTGCTAAATTCCCGATAGAATTGAAAAAACAATCGGATAATTTTTTCACTCATTTAATAGATAGCGTTGTAAAAGATATTGATAAGGTAACGGATCAGTTTGATGTTCTAAAACACGAAAAGAAACCAAGTCCCCTAGCAAGTCATTCTGGAGCAGTAGAAAAAATTGAATGGTTTATTGGAAAGTTGTTTCATAATTCGCATAATGCAAGTGCTTTTTCTTTTGCGACTTTACCCGAAGAACATCACTCTATACTAGACGATTTTATTAACCTAGTTGAAAAACAATTGGGAAAAGATGGACAAAAAATCATTAGTGCTATTGAAAATTCATATGGAGATATAACAAGTATTTTTAGTGACCCAAAACATACTCCCGAATACTTATTAGGTGCTCTTCTCGAAATCGTAAAAGCAGTAGCTGTTATAAGTCTAGATGCAATTAAGGTGATTTTTGATTTCATCCTAGATATTACAGAAGCTCTGCTTATAGGAATTAAAAACACAGTGAATGCTGCTTGGCATATTCCTTTCATTGGAGATTTGTACAAAACGATTACTGATGGTCGAGAAATGACTTTTTTAAGTTGTATCTCTTTACTTGCTGCTATTCCAGTTACACTTATTTCAAAAGCTGAATTTAATACCCTACCATTTAGGTCTCAACAAGTAAGTGCTAACTCGAACTTAGATGGGTTAGATAGAGATGTACAAGATTGGGGCCTTTTTTATGGTAGTATACATATTATATTAGGAGCGATTGGAACCGTTAGTGATGCTAAATCAATGGTTGATTTTGGAGACGCAGGTGTGGACAAAAAGTGGTTTCCCCAAAAATACCAAAATCAGATGAATGCTCCTGATTCATTAAGTGCTTGGGACATTTGGAGTGGAGCAGGTTTATGTTATGGTTTATTAGCACAAATTGCTGCTATGCCAATTCCTAATGATGCACACTCCTTCACGCATCATGATTGGAAGCATGAGAAGTCTGATGTATTCAATGCACCTAATTATTGGGGGCATGTAATTTGGTGGTGCCAATGGGGTGCTATGGCTGTTTTTGCAGTACCTTTCGGAATAGAAATGATTGGAAAGCAATTTTCTGATGCAAGTGTAAAATCTTTTAAAAAGCTGAACAATGTTGTTAAGGTTATTGAATGTGCTTGGGGAGTGGCTCACATGGGACTAATGGGAACACTATATGTTAGCGACAGAAAAAAGAAAGCAGCATTGGGAAAATTAACGATGCCACCTGATTGGAATGATAATGGAAAAATGGTTGAATTATTTAAAACGTTGCAAACTGGAAATAATCCTACCGAAAACTTCATATTAAATAGTGACAATACTATAAAAGTCTTAGACAAAGATGGTCATGAAAAGTTAGACAAAGATGGTCTTCCGATAGATGGTAAAAAAGAATTAAAGGCCTGGTTTCAGAATGCTCACAACTATAAAAATTGGGCTAACAGTAAAGATGGAATGTCACGCAAAGGTTTTGCAAATATAATGGATACTTTTCCTGAAATTGGTCAATTAGGTTTTATGCCTGCTTTGGCTGAAGCAACCGAAGGTATATCAGCTTTCTTAGCAATGTTCTTTTTTGATATTTTAGGTCATGAAGGTGAGGGAATTACTGCACTTGTAAGAACTAAAAACAATGGACTCCTTTAACAAAAACATTCTTACACTACACCAACTAGGTCATAAAGGTAAAGGCATATTCATTGGACAGCTTGACACTGGTGTTGATGGCAAGCATCCTGCCTTTGTTGGTCGTATTGCTTCTTTTCGACAATTCGGCTACCGTGGTATGGTTAAGCCTTCCATGTCCGCCCATGATTCGGGTTGGCATGGAACGCATATCGCCGGTCTGTTGGTTGGGCATTCTAAAGATAAACTTCTAGGAATTGCTCCTGAAGCAGAATTGTATTCAGGAATGGTGCTCGAGGAAGGAAACATTGTTACACGTATACTTAAAGGACTAGATTGGTTACTTGAATCTAAAGTTCAAGTAGTCAATCTTTCTTTGGGTATTTTTACAGACACTCCTATTTTTCAGTCTCTAATTCAGGAAATGATTCGACGAGAAATCGTAGTCATTTGTTCTATCGGAAATCGAGGAGCAGGAAAGGCATCCGTTCCTGGAATTTATCCTGAAGTAATAAGCGTCGGTGCGGCAGGTATTGATGGTCGAGTATGTTCTTTTTCGGGTAGCTATCATCATGATAATACAATGAAGTGTTTTAAACCAGATTTGCTTGCCCCAGGAGAAAAAATCTTATCTACCTTACCTAATAATAATTTTGAAGAAAAATCAGGAACCTCTATGGCTTCTGCTCAAGTAGCAGGATTAGCTACTTTGTTATGTGGTGCCTTTCCTAAGGCTTCAGCAAGTACTATAAAAAATGCTTTAATCAAAAGTTGTAGTTCACTTGATCCACAACAAAACCATCGTTCTGCAAATGGAAGAGTATGCCCACTAAAATCTTTTGAAATCCTTAAACAATGGAAGCAATATCCACCAACTATATCAAATGATTCCTATGATTGGAAATTAAAGACGAAG
Source organism: Saprospiraceae bacterium (assembly GCA_020630735.1). Taxonomy (GTDB): domain Bacteria; phylum Bacteroidota; class Bacteroidia; order Chitinophagales; family Saprospiraceae; genus JAHDIP01. The sequence continues at coordinate 16,493 of JAHDIP010000071.1, forward strand.
AAAAAACATATTGATCCTCGCTTAGTCAATCAATTAGAAGTTGCAGGAGAACAAGGAAATTGTGAAGCTGTTTTGCAATTCAAAGATTTTGATGGCATAAAAAATTTAGAACAGTTAGCCATTACACATTATGATCAAAATGATTTGGAACTTAATTTTAGTAAATTGAAAAATGCACCAATAGCTATCTATCGAGGAAGTACCAAAGATATTCGTACTATTATTGATTGGCCTTCAGTAAAAATTGCGAATGCTTGTGATATAAACAAGTATGCTTTGTAAGACTAGCACAATTTATTATGTGACATCATCAATGCCCCCTGTAAGGGCTTGTACGATTTTGAACTCGCTTAAGAAAGAACGGGCTATCACTCTAATGACGGTATAAACAGGAATAGCTAAGACCATTCCGAGCACACCATAAAGCTTGGCACCAATCAAGATGATAATAAAAATTTCCAGTGGATGGGCTTGTACACTATTTGAAAAAATATAGGGTTGCAATACAAAATTATCCAACATTTGCATGGCTGCAAACACCCCAAAAACCATAAAGAGCAAAGGCATCATTTCAGAATAAAATGGCATATCTAAATTGGAGGAAATCGTAATAAAAATACCGAATGATGCTCCAATCGTAGGTCCTACATATGGAATCACATTGATCAAAGCGGCAAAAAAACCAATCAGTAAAGCATTCTTTACACCTAATAGCCCTAGGGCTGTAGATACAAAAATGGTAATGATCGTCACTTGTGTCATTACTCCTAAAAAGTAACGGGTCAACAATCGGCTAATGTCATCTGCTGCATTTAATATTTTCTGACCGTATTCGCTTGGTGCTAATGCTTTAATAAAGTTGATAAACAACCCTTCTTCCTTCAGGAAGAAAAAGGTGATAAATAAAATAGATAAAAAGGCAATCAAAAAATTTCCCATAAACCCAACCAAAGAAGAAAATAGTGCTGGGATCTGCGAGGGGTTGAAAAATGAAAAGAGCCGCTTTTGTAATTTTTCAAATGGATTGTCAGTTGCATTAACCACCGCTGTAGGATCTTGAAATTTGTCTTTGGGTAATGCATCATCTCCTCTATTCAGATTAATACTTAGTTCGATATTCGTTTTGGTAACGGTATCTCCATTGGCCATTAAAATAGAGTCGATTCGAATGATTGAGGTAACTTCTTCTTTATCCTCTTGTTCAAAAGGAAATGGTTTAATACTTCCTAAACTATCTTTGGCCATTTCTGTTGTAACTCTTGGTTTCACTTCACCACTAATAAATCCTTTTTCGATAAACCAATTATTCCAATCGTTGATAGGTTCTTCTAATGTTTTAACAAGGCTGGCGTAATCAATGCCTGCGAGGTTACGCCCTTGTTGTATAACTGTAGGGACAAACATCATTACTAAAGAAGAAAAAACCACTAAAAAGGTTATCAAAGTCAATATAGCACTTGTCACTGGACCAGCTCTAAAAGCTCCAACCTTTAAATACTTTTGAAAAAAATCCATCAAGGGCTGACCAATCAATGAAAGCACCCAAGCAATCATTACATAAGCGACAATATCGTTAAAGTAATACATCAATCCACCTATGATCAATAAGGTGATGAAGATGGCTATATTTCTACTGGTTAGTTTCATTTCTATAGTTGCTTATACTTACCGGTATTCGTATTTTATATATTACTGCAATTTACAAAATACCTTCGAGTACTTTCCAAATATTTTCTACCAATATTTTTTGTGCTTCTGCTGTTGGATGAATACCATCTTTTTGATTAAGTTCGGGAATACCCCCTACTCCATCTAATAGAAAAGGAATAAGAGCTAGATCGTATTCTTTTGCTAAACGGGTATACATCTGTCGAAACTCACTTGTAAAATCATCCCCCATATTTGGAGGAGCTTCCATTCCTGCTAATACAATTTTTGTTTTTGGATTTTTAGCCTTTACTTTTTCGATAATAGACTTTAGGTTTTTGTATGATTCTTTGGGGTCTATACCTCTCAAACCATCGTTCCCTCCTAGCTCCAATACAAATATGGCCATTTCTTGTTGTTTGAGAACCCAGTCAATTCTGCCATTCCCTCCTGCGGTTGTTTCACCACTATTGCCAGCGTTGACCGTTTTGTAATTTAGTCCTTTTTCTGTAATCCGTTCTTGAATAAGGGATACAAAACCTTCGGAAGGATCAAGACCATAAGCTGCGGTAAGACTATTACCAAAAAAAACAATGTATTGTTCGTCAGAAGCTGGTGTACTTGCTTCTGTTTTTTTCGCCTTAACTTCTGTAGATTGTTTAGGCTTTTCTTTGGTTGTAGATTCATTACAACTGAATAGAAAAAGAATAGGTGATAAAAAAAGTAAGCTATAGATTCTCATAAAAATCGTTATTTGATAAATTTTAAACAACTTCGCTGTTTTTTCAACAAATATACTATACTATTTTGCATATTTGTAGGAGAAAGTTGGCTGGTCAGTCAAAATTAAAATGAAAATAAAAATTAAAACATTGAATACAGCATTTGCTTCTGAGTTGTTCAATTTTTATTTTTCATTTTAACTTTCATTATAATTTTAAAGCCTCTTTATTTTTGAATATGGATATTTCTGTTATCATACCGATTTACAACGAAGAAGAAAATATTGGTCACCTCTATAAGCGACTTTCTGCCGTAATGGAAAAGCTTGGTGTAAGCTATGAGTTTATTTTTGTGAATGATGGAAGCCGAGATAAATCTATCCATTTGATCAAGGAATTGAGCACTACACATGCAGAAGTAAAGTACATTGATTTTAGCCGAAACTTTGGACACCAAATAGCTGTTACGGCTGGTTTAGATAAATCAGCTGGGCAAGCCGTCGTTATTATTGATGCCGATTTGCAAGACCCGCCTGAGTTAATTGCAGAAATGTACCAAAAGATGAAGGAAGGTTATGAAGTGGTGTACGCACAACGAAAATCTCGTAAAGGAGAAAGTTTTTTGAAGAAACTTACAGCCAAAGCATTTTATCGTATTTTATCAAAAATCACATCTATTTCGATTCCTGTGGATACAGGCGATTTTAGAATCATTGACCGCAAAATCGTGGATATTCTGAAAGATATGCCTGAAAAAAATAAATACCTACGAGGTCAAATCTCTTGGATTGGGTTTAACCAAACCTATGTAGAATACGAACGAGATGAGCGTCATGGGGGCGAAACAGGCTATACTTACCGCAAAATGTTCCGTTTTGCAATTGATGGAATCACCGCTTTTTCAGACTTTCCGATGAAAGTAGTTACCTTTTTTGGGTTTATCGTATCCCTATTTGCGTTTATTGTCACGGTTTTTGCCATTTTTTCATGGTTAGTCCTCAAAAATGTAGTGCCAGGCTGGACTTCATTAATGATTAGCATTTTGTTTATCGGAGGAATTCAGATGATTGCCATCGGAATTATTGGTGAATATTTGGGACGCATGAATAGTAATGTGCGAGATCGTCCACTATACATTATTCGAGATTCTAATATTTAACACTCCTATTTTCAAAAAATATTATCATAAGTAAAACATTCAATAGCTTTTGTAGTATAAATGTATAATCCCCATTATGCTTAGGAGTTAATTTATAAAAGTTGGTAAACAACTTATGAATCTGTAATAAACAAAACCAGAATGACTGTAAAAAAGATACTATTTGTAGAAGACAACCCCGCAGATGTTGGTCTAATAAAAATGGCTTTTGAACAATCAAACGTTGATTGTGAAGTTATTCATTTTTTTGAAGGACAACTTTTACTTGATTACCTCAAAAAAAATGATCCTGAAGAAGTAATACTAATTTTATTAGATTTGAATATGCCCAAGATGAGTGGCATCGATATTTTGGAAGTAATGTATACTGATGAAATACTAAAAACGATACCAACGATTATGTTTTCTTCTTCGACTCATAATGACGATATCGAAAAATGTTATCTGTTAGGTGCCAATGCTTATGTCGTAAAACCTGTTGATGTTAATAAATTTAATGAGACAATTTCGACTATTGTTCGTTTTTGGGCGGAGTTGAATATTTCATTGGCCTTTCAACCAATTGCTAAAATCTAGATTTCTTTATTTCTCAAAAATTCTATATTTCTTTTTAAACCTGAAAATTTTGTCCGTTTAACCGCTGATTTTCGAAAAATGGTTTGAAAGACTTCTTCTGTTATTTCTTCCCAATCGCTTTTTGTCATCGTTAATAAATCGGGGTGTGGTTCGAAGGCTGGTTCTTGATGTGGTTTGGAGAAGCGGTTCCAAGGACAAACATCTTGGCAAATATCGCAGCCAAACATCCAGTTTTCAAATTTTCCTTTATATGATTCAGGCAAAGCTTCTTTGAGTTCGATTGTAAAATATGAAATACATTTGCTACCATCTACAATATAACCTTCAGGTGAAATTGCCTCAGTAGGACAAGCATCTATACAACGTGTACAAGTACCACAATAATCTTTTATTGGATGATCAGTTGGCAATTCCAAATCTATAATGAGTTCGGCCAGAAAAAAATAAGAACCGCTTTTAGGGTTGATCAACAAGGTATTTTTTCCAACCCAACCTGAGCCGCTTCGCTTCGCCCAATCTCGTTCGAGTACAGGTGCTGAGTCTACAAAGCAACGCCCTGATACTTCTCCGATTTTTGTTTGAATAAATTGTAGTAAATCTTTTAGCTTTCGCTTGATGACAAAGTGATAATCTTGTCCATATGCATATTGAGAAATTTTAGGAGCTGTTTCATCTATTTGTTTTTGGTCAGAGTGGTAGTTGTATAATAGGGTTATAACTGTCTTCGCTCCTTCTACCAGTTTGGTGGGATCTATTCTTTTTTCGAAATGATTCTCCATATATCCCATCTTGCCGTGCATACTTTGATTGAGCCATTGTTCTAATCGTTTGGCTTCTTCGTCCATTCGTTCTGCCTTTGCAATACCTATATGTTGAAAACCTAAACGATAGGCTTCATCTTTGATTAGTTGGCTATATTGGACATTGTTCATTTTTGATCATTAAATAATCTGAAGTGCTTGGACAAATTAAAATGAAAGTTTAAATGAAAATAAAAATCGGCTTAAGTCTTTATTATAATATACCAGTTTTCGGATCATCATGGGTAGCTAAGGTTTAATTTTCAGTAGTTTTAATCGTTTGGCAATCCGAAAACCATTTTGGTTTCTATATACTGTGAAACAACAAGTGCTACGATTGAATTTTTATTTACATTTTTATTCCCCCTTATTACTCATTTGCTAGCACTCTCTTCAAAGCATCATCTATCTGTTGGCGGGCTTGTTTTTTCTTAATAACAATAGGTTCATATGCACGCTCTTGACAATCTTGAATTGGGCAACGCTGGCAAGTAGTATTAACTTCCTTTAAACCGATAGAGGGATCATCTATAAACTTCACCTTATCTTTCAATTCATCATTGATCAGCATACCAATTGTCACACTTACATTTCTGTTCGGCGTTGGGTAATTAGATTGGGCCAAAGTAATACAAAGATATTCGTCATTTGTGCCATAAAAATTAGACCGTTGTGCCCCCACAATCGTACCTACATATTTTCCCCCATTTTGAATATCAAACAAATCTTTAAGTAAAGAAACAGACAACCAACGACGGCAATAATGTTCATCTAAACCATTGCTATGCGGGTGATGTTTATGGCTAAAATGCATCTCTTTATCGATCTCAAAAGCATCTCTTTTGAGATGATGTACGATACGAAGAATGAATAACTTATGAATACCAAAAAAACTTGGTATGACATTCGTCAATCGTTGATAAAGCATTTCTGGAGATGCTTTGTACTTATTCATAAGGTGCATAAACGCTTCACCGTCCCATCGTTCCTTCTTAAAAAACTGTTCGACATCACTAATAAAAGTATCTCGATTGATCAGTAAAGCTGCTGAAAAATAGGAAGCTTTAAAGTGACTTAATGCTTGCTCAAAAGTAGAGACACGCATCAAAGAAGATGTCATTGCTCGATCTTTAAGACTCAAAAAATTGAAGCCTAATTCTTTTCCGTAATGAAAAGCCTTTTGCATATCAGTAAGGTCTTCATTCAGTAATAGTTTTTTCTTTTTTGGAATAAATAAGGCTCTAAGATTCGACAAATCAGGATAATCCTTTAGACCACTATCTATTATTTTGTATCCATACTCTTCTTGTAGAATTTTTTCGAGCGTAGCTACTGGAACGGGACCACCTACAGGTATTTTATATTTTTTTATAAAATCGTCTGTTGCTACTTCTATATCTTCAAAATAGTTATTGTGCATTTCTTGATAAGCTCGCAGCGCAGCAAAATAGAAGTTCTCCTCCCGCAAAGCATAGTTTCGAGAAATATCTAGTAAAGTTGAAATGAAGGCACCAACACGTAAAGGAGCATTAGCAATAATTTCTACGACTTTGGCTAATTCAATACCAAAAAGATCTAGTGGTAATTCATTTAAGAAGTTGGATTTCAGTAAAATACTAACTGGTGCTAAATTTTTTGTTAGATTGGTAGAGATCAATTCTTCGTAACTTATCCCCAAATTTTCAGCTAATACTTTAATTTTATCCTCTTTTGGATACTTCTTACCTTTCTCAATTTCGTTGAGATAAGACACAGACATTCCCGTCTCTTTTGCTAATACAGCAAAGGACATTTTTTTGGCAAGGCGTAGTTGTTTGACCTTTAAACCAAAAATGATTTTGGCATTTTGCGTTTTTGTACTCATAGAAAGAGCAAAAATACTAATTTTATGCCTTCAAATAGAAAGAATATGAATTTAGATCAAATCTATAGCCAACGAATTGAGCAATTTAGTAGTTTGGCAGAGGGCTTAAAGGCTCGATACACTCGTTTTTCCTTTGTGCGTCTTGCTGTATTTATTATTGGTATTGGTATAAGTATTTACTTATTTACCACACACTTTGGTTTAGGAATAGGCTTTGTCGTCCTTTTTTTACTCTTATTCGCTCGTTTTATTTTTTGGCACCAAGCTATTTTGAGAGCGCAAAGACATAATGAGGAACTGGTTCGTATTAATAAACGAGAACAACGGGCATTGGCACATGATTATACCGCTTTTGGGTCGGGCAAAGAATTTGTAGACCCTCAACATCCTTATACAGTTGATCTTGATCTCTTTGGCGACTATTCTTATTTTCAATATTGCAATCGAACGGTAACCGCCATTGGTAAACAAACACTCGCCAACTACTTTAAACAACCTGCTACTATTAGTGAGATTAAAGCTCGTCAAGAGGCGATTACAGAATTGAAATCACTCCTCGACTGGCGACAAGATTTTCAAGCATTAGGCAAAGCAACCAATGATGATATTCAACATGTAAAAGCATTAAATACGTGGTTAAATGAAGAACCTTATGTGAGTACAAATAGCTTATTAAAAATGGCTTTTTGGATACTGCCCTTTGTTGGTATCGCAAGCATCGTTTATGGTTTTATGAAAACATGGTTGCCAGCTATTTTACTTTTCTCTGGTGTTATTTATCTACTTCGGCAATATTTGGAACGCATTACGACTACACATAATCATACTGCCAAAGCGGAAGAAATGTTAGCCGCCTATGCTCGACTAATTGGTCATATTGAGCAAAAAGAATTTACTAGTACTAAGCTGGTAGGATTGCGAGAGGCATTTTTAAAAAATGGTCAACATGCTTCTAAGCGAATCAAACGTTTATCTTACATTATAGGGCAACTAAATGTTCGGTACAATGCCTTTGCTTTTATTTTAAATCTTTTGGGGCTCTGGGATTTGCAATGGATTAATCAACTTGAAAAATGGAAAGCAGAACAAAAAGAACTCCTCCCTCATTGGTTCGATTCTTTACAAGAATATGAAGCATTGATTAGCCTAGCTACAGTTTATCATAATAATCCTGAGTGGACATTTGCCAGCATTCACGATCAGTCATTTTTGGAAGCTAAAAATTTAGCGCATCCTCTGATCAATCCTACCAATAGAGTTGGCAATGATTTTGAGACACCTACTTCTGGTCATTTGAAATTGATGACGGGTTCAAATATGGCAGGTAAAAGTACTTTTTTGCGTTCAGTGGGTTTAAATATCGTGCTGGCAATGTCAGGTGCACCTGTTTGTGCAGATCGTTTTTCGTTGCCTATTCTGCAAGTGTATACGAGTATGCGTACACAAGATGCTTTGCATGAAAGTACCTCATCTTTTTATGCAGAACTCAAGCGACTAAAAACCATTATTGAAGCCGTAGACTCAAATGATAATATCTTCTTTTTGCTAGATGAAATTTTGAAAGGTACCAATTCGAATGACCGACATAAAGGTGCAAAGGCATTAATCATTCAACTGATCAAAAGTAAAGGAGCTGGCATTATTGCTACACATGATTTGGAACTTGGAGCTTTGGAGGCAACAAGTGATGGAGCTGTTGAAAACTTATGTATTGAAGTAGAAATAAAAGATGGCAAACTATTTTTTGATTATAAACTAAAAAAAGGTGTTAGTCAGAGTTTTAATGCCACTATCTTAATGAAGGAAATGGGTATTCGAATAGAGGATTAGGCTTTCTAAAATGAAAATTTTAATAAAAATCTCCTTAACATAAACTTTTTTTTTATACTAAAATCCATGTTATTTTTATATATTTGGTGTATCTTGATTTTATACCTTAATACCAACAAAACAACATGACGAAGAAGAAAGGAAAGGAGGCTCACCGTATCGACTATAAATCATTAAAAAATGACAAAATCAGCGATCGGTGCAAAAATTTAATGTATGTATTAGAGCATGATAAAAGTGCCATAACAAAACGACAAGCAAGTGATATTTTCATTTCTCTTTTTGAAAAATCAATTTACTTTGATGACAATTCGGATATCGAAAAACTAAGAGCAACACTACCTGAGACATTTACCAATACGTATATCGAACGCACAAAAACGAGGCTTTATTTAGAGATCGAGGAACGAATAAAACGAAGTATATCTTCCTACCTATCTACAGATGCTTCTTTACCTGATAGCTTAGAGATTGCGAAAAAGTCTGGACTTCCTCACCGAATCGTCAAAAAACATTTGGAACGTTTAGAGCAATCTGATTTACACAAACTAAAACGTGCAAAAATAAAATTAGCTTTCGAAGATATATTAATGAGTTGTTACCAAAATGGTAAAGATGGTGATGTTGAAGAAAAGAAGTTATTTTTGGAATATGCAAAACTTTATCTTTTTGATGAAAAATTAAAATAATGAATCGCATAGCCTTACTTTCTATTAGTTGTATTCTTTTCTTCGCTTCTTGCATGCGTCAACTTCATCCTCCATTTAATAACAAACAACAACAAATCGTTGATCTAAAAAAACCAACAATAGAACCCAATCGATACAATGTTGGTTTCCTCATAATGGATGGTGTATATAATACAGAACTCACTGCACCATTCGATATTTTTCAGCACACCATTTTTAGAGAGCATATAAAGGCAATGAACGTGTTTACCGTTGCAAACACTTTACAACCTATTCTAACTTTTGAAGGCATGCGTATTCTTCCTGATTACAATTACCTGACTGAAGAGGTGCCGCCAATAGATATTTTAGTTGTCCCTAGTGCCGAACATCATTTAGATACCGATTTGGAAGACAAAAAAATGATTGCCTTTATTCAGAAAGTGGATAAAAAAGCTCAGTTTATCACATCTCACTGCGATGGTGCTTTTGTGTTGGCAAAGGCTGGTTTGTTGGATGATGTGGAGTCAACGACTTTCCCTAGTGATATTGATGCTTATGAAAAAATGTTTCCACAGCTCAAGGTGCATCGAGATGTCTTATTTGTACACGATGGCAAGTATATCACCTCGGCTGGTGGCGCAAAATCTTTTGAAGCGTCTCTTTATCTTTGCGAGTTATTGTACGGCAAGGAAGTGGCTGACCGTTTAGCAAAAGGCTTAGTCATTGATTGGGATTTGAAAAGTGTGCCTAAAGTAATTGTGGAGAAATGAGCATTAAAATATTCGATGAGCTTGGGTTTTAACTTTCATTTTGATTTTAATTTACGACCTCTTCTTTTTTAGAAAATAAAACGCCCATTGGCACAATCAAGCCCATCGAAAGTGTAAGGCTTTCTGTATAGGTATTTCGATCTATACTTTCATCAATATCTATCAGCCCTAAATTGCACCGTACATCAATAACCATTTTAATTTTCTTAGCCAATGTTGTTTCCACACCACCGCCATATGAAAAGCCAAGATCAAATCGTTTAATGCCTTCTTCTTCAAATGTAAATGTTTCTTTACGTGTTTCAATTGATTCAGGAAAATCTACGACATGATAAGATTTTAAACCTATACCATAACTGGCACTTGGACCAAGCATTACAAAAATTTTGTAGGCATTTAGATTTAAACCAAACTTTGCTAAAAGGGGTAGTTTGATGTAGTTAATAATGTTGGTTGTATAATTGAATTTTGAGGACTCTCGAAAACTAATACCTGTTCCTTCTTCTAGGTAAGATGGTTCGACTTGAATACTGAAGTTATTATTGAACTGAATATCTATAGGTACACTGATACTAAGCGAAGAGTAATTGGTACGCCCTACAATATCATTCACTTCGCCAATATATAGTGGTGTTCCAGAACTATTGAAACCTCCTTTGAGTCCAATATGGGTTTGGGCAATAGTTAAACTAGAAAAAAAGAAGCCCAAAAGAAGAGTGAGAAGTAGTTTATGGATACTTATTTTCATGTTGTTGTTTTTCT
>JAHDIP010000369.1 GCA_020630735.1 Saprospiraceae bacterium
CCTTGACAGGGTAGGGGTCACTGGTTCGAATCCAGTATAACCCACCAAAAATAAAATGCTCCGATAGTTATTTATCGGGGCATTTTTCGTTTATTGCAATGATCAATACGAACAAAATGAAAAAATCTATATTGCATAAACCTTTCTTTTGGATAGCAGTGTTTTGTGTTATCTTTCTCTTATCACAAGATTTTTACGCGTGGTCGAACGCTATTAAGCTAGGACTGTTTGGTTTGCCGACTTGGTTGTATTGGTTTTTTATGCTACAATTTCTCTTTGTCTTGGCGATGTATATTTTTTCTAAGACTTTTTGGAAAGACGAAAAACTACGCTGATGGTTTATGCAATTTTGATCGCTTACATTGCGCTAACATTTCTAACCAGTCTGATCGGCAATAAGCAGCAGGCAGAGACACCTGAGAGTTATTTTTTGGCAGATAGAGGGCTGCATCCAATTACGCTTTTTTTCACGCTTATAGCTACTAATTTTAGTGCCTTTTTCTTTTTAGGTTTTGCGGGTGAAGGTTATCGCATTGGCTATGCCTATTATGCGATGATGGCTTTTGGGACAGCGTTTGCAGCCGTATCTTTTTATCTTATAGGGAACAAAGCTTGGCATCTAGGAAAGGAGCGAGGATATATTACGCCAGTCGAGATGATAGAAGATATGAGCCAAAGCCGCTTGTTGAAGTTTGCTTATTTATTGGTGTTTTTGATATTTACCTTTCCATATCTTGCCTTGCAACCCATAGGGGCAGGTTATATTTTAGCAAGTTTGACAGATGGTGCAATTCCATATTTTGCAGGAGCTAGTTTATTGACCATTTTTATTATTGTTTATGTATTTGTTGGTGGGATGCGATCTGTGGCAAGTACTGATGTTAAGCAAGGAATATTGATGATTAGCTTGATGCTGGCTGCTGTGCTTGTGGTGAGCAATAGTTTGGGAGGCTTGACTAAAGCAAACGAAGCGGTGTTTGCTATAAAACCAGAGTTGTTTAGTCATGGAGGAGCGAATAATTACTTCACGCCTCAAAAGTGGTTTAGTTTGTGCATTTTGTGGTTGGCTTGTGTGCCGATGTTTCCACAGTTATTTATGCGTTTTTTTATTTCTAAAAAACTAAGTGGCTTTAAGATATCAACAGTCTTGTATGCTTTAATTCCTTCTGTGTTATTTTTGTTGCCAGTCATTATTGGCGTTTTGGGACATCTTTCTTTTCCTGGTTTAGAGGGCAAAGCTGCTGACCAGATTTTGCCTAAGATGTTATTAGAACACAGCCCAGAGTGGTTTGCTACTTTGGTGATGACGGGAGCGTTGGCGGCTTTTATGTCAACATTGGATTCACAACTTTTAGCATTGAGTACAATCACTACTCGTGATGTATACCTGCCTTATATCAATCCTAAAGCAAGCTTATCGAAGCAAGTTAATGTTGGAAAATTATTCGTAGTCATTTATGCACTAATTGGGTTGGCAATTGCCTACAGTCCCTTCGATACAATTTTTGATATTGCTAAGATGGCGTTTACGGGATTAGCTGTTTTGTTTGTTCCAACCTTGGCTATTTTTTATTTTAAAAAAACAAACCCTACTGTTTGTGCCTTAGCGATTTTCATTGGAGAATTTATCTTGCTAGGTATGTACTTGAAGTGGATTCCTAAAACGTGGTTTGGAGGTTTTGAAGCGATTGTTCCTATTCTCTTTATTAGTACATTGATTATTTGGATTGGTTCTACGATTTTTCCAAAGCGATAGCCACAAAATAGCGGAATTAATCTTCGTCTTAAAATTTACCTAATTAATTATCGTGTACTACTTAAAAGGGAATTAAAATGTAAATGAAAATAAAAGTTAAAATGTCTTCTGCTAGGGGTTTTATTTTACAAGTGCTAGTGAATCAAGACTTTAATCTGTACGAAAGATGGTAGTAGGCGCGACGTAGGAGCGAGACCGATAGGGCCGACCAACGGGAGCTACGAACAGCTTGGCCGTTTACGGCGTACCCCAAGGAAATAAAAATTATGAATTAAAGTGAAAATGAAAACTTTTCATATCTAAATGAGTCTTCCCGAATTGAATAGGAAATCCCGAATCTTCTATTCGAAAATTCGGGATGACTCAGGTTTATTTCTATTCTGATATAGACTCTATTGCTTCACCATTTTTTTGCTAAATGATCCTTTAGTAGATTGAACGGTAAGGGTATAAACACCAATAGGAATATCTGCTACATTGATTTCATAAAAATCATTTTGGCTTGTTACATTAAGTGTTTTTTCTAATAATAATTTTCCAGAAATATCAGTTAGCTGTATCATTATATCTAATTGTTGAGTGGCATTAATAGTTAATGCAATCACTTCATCAAATGGATTAGGATTAACCTGTAGTTTATTAATGCCTTCTATGTCGCTGATATCAACTAATGCATCTGAGGTAGCACTACAGCCATTATCGTCTGTAATTTCTACAGTATACGAACCACCTGTAACGGCGTTTTCGATAGATTGAGTAGTAGCTCCATCAATAGCAGTTCCATCTAAGAACCATTGGTAGGCATAACCAGCAGGAGCGGTAAGTGTTGAACCATCTTCTGTAATAGTTGGCGTAGGAGGAGCAGGACTAGTAGAAATATTTACTTGTTCTGTTTGTACACATCCATTATTAAAATTAACCGTAAGTGTATAAGTTCCTGCAGCAACTGCATTTGCATCAGGAATAGGAGGATTCCATTCAAGCGTATAATCTGTAGAACCTTGTACGCTTAAGTTTACTGTTCCATCAGCATCGCCAACACAAGACTCGTTCGTTGCTTGAATATCAAGTGTCAAACCATTACAAAGTGGAGTTGTGATTTTGAAAATTCGTCCCTGTCCGTGTTTCGCTAGATACAACTCACCATCCGAATCTTCACCAAAGGTACTAAGTTGGTTACTTTCGATATCGAGTACTTGCGAATCGTTCCAAGTACCGTCTCCATTATTTTCGAGTGCCCAAATACGACCACTACAATAATCACCTACAAAGTAGACGCCATAAATATCTGGGTATTGAGCACCTCGATATATAAAACCACCTGTTATAGAGCAACCAACGGAACCTGTATTATTGTAGGTAAACACAGGAAATTCATAATCGCTGCTAGAGCCACAGCCCCCTGTATTATAAGAATTTTCACCTTCATAACAACGCCATCCATAGTTTTCGCCACCTGTACTATTAGCCGCTTGAAAATTTACTTCTTCTCTTGCACTCTGTCCAACATCACCCATCCACATATCACCTGTTTCTCTGTCGAACGAAAAGCGCCAAGGGTTACGAACACCAATAGCCCAAATTTCATTAAGCGTATTAGGATCGTTTACAAATGGGTTATCTAATGGAACACCATATGTAGTTGTATTAATATCAATGCGAAGCATTTTGCCTAAAAGGCTTTGTCTGTTTTGAGAAAAGTTTTGAGGGTCTCCACCAGAACCGCCGTCGCCCATACCGATGTAAAGGTAACCATCTGCCCCAAATTTGATACCACCACCATTGTGGTTCCAGTAAGGCTGTTCGATGGTCATTAAAACAACTTCACTATCAGGATCACCTTGATCTGGATTGTTAGGCATGACACTAAAACGAGAGATGCGTGTATCGCCTCCATTACGTGTATAGTTGACAAAGAAAAAACCATTATTCGCATAATCGGGATGAAAGGCAAGACCAAGGAGTCCGCTTTCGCCTCCAGAAGTGACACGATCATCAATATCCATAAATGTAGCGTGGCTACTTGTACCAGGATTAACGATTTTGATACGTCCATCTTGTTCTACCACAAAGAGCCGATCATCATCAGCACCAGCATTAGTGATATCGACAGGGTCATCAAAGCCAGAAGCAACTTCTTCCAATTCAATTTCGATTTGAGCTGATAGAAGAAAGGAACAGGTTAGAAAGAAAAATAAGAGATAACAATTTTTCATTGTTTGTAATATTTTAGATTGATTAAATATCATAATAGTGAAACAAAAATAGCCATATTTAATCAGATTGATAAGTATGATATGGGCTATTGCATTTTAATTGTCAAAAAAAGATAGGCTAAGGGAACTAAAATATTTATTTTTGGCTTTATATCATTGAATGTCAACGTAGTATAATTTCTTCTGAAATTATTTTCATTTTGACTTGATTATTCTAATACGTTTACATATCTTTGCCCCGCTCAATTAAGAAAATGCATAGGCATTATCTTTGGTGGAGTGGGTGAGTGGCTGAAACCACCAGTTTGCTAAACTGACGTACTTGGAAACGGGTACCGCGGGTTCGAATCCCGCCTCCACCGCTCTTTAAATATCGAATTGTTAGAGTTGTAAGTTTGGCTTGCAATTTGTACAATACAAGTTCATTTGGATGTACTCAGTCGAGTTAGCTATTTTACTTAGGTAAAATGTATGGTTAACAAATCTGAAGAAAAAAGATTTTTTCTTTATGCATTCAATAAAATTACTCGGGGTGTAGCGCAGTCCGGTTAGCGCACCTGCTTTGGGAGCAGGGGGTCGCAG
>JAHDIP010000072.1 GCA_020630735.1 Saprospiraceae bacterium
AAATTTGCATTAGACTGCAAAGATATGATTTTTTAGATTAATCTAAAAATATTTATATAGTTAGCCAAAAGATAGAAGCTGCTTTAGACGAATGATGTCGAATAGTCTTGACAAAGAATAAAAGGAGTCATCTCGAATTTTCACCAAATATTTAATTATTCTATACTTTACAATAGACTTGATTCTGAAAGGTTTTTTGCCATACAAAATTCTTAAGTAATGGGTGAATAATAAGTTCCCGATTTGGAGATAGAAATTTTGTTGCTAATCGAGGCATTTTTTGAAAGGATAGCCTAGCTATCGTTGAAAAAAATAACGAAGAGTAGTAGCAAAAGAGCATAAACGAAATCAGGAAGTTATTTTTTAACCATTACTAAGAATAGAGTCTAATAGAAATCCCGAATCTTCTATTCGAAAATTCGGGATGAATGAGCCCTAAGATAAGGGCTACGTTTCCTGATTTTAAATTAACCTATAAATCCAGCTTTTATATGAGCTCCGTCGCAATAAGGTTTGTTAGCGGATTGTCCACATCTGCAAAAAGCAGTTGTTTTATTTTTGGTTTCTGTATTGCCGTTTTTATCGCTAATCTTTAATGTACCATACACAAGCAAAGGACCATTCTCTAAGATTTCTACTTTGGTTTCTAAAGATTTTGCTTCTTGATTTTCTTCGTCATTCATATAATAACTCAATGCACCAGATGGACATTTCATCACTTGATCTTTCAATTCCTCTGTAGTTGCATTATCAATGGTAATCCAAGGTCTCGCTTTAGGATTGTAAACCTTCGGCAATGTTCTAACGCATGTGCCCGCATGAATACATTTAGCAGCTTGCCAAACGATGGTTAATTCTCCATTACTGTATTCTTTTTTGATGTCTTTTGCCATGATGATGTTTTTTGATGAGTTTTAAAGTTAATCAAAATTTTCAATTAATACGCCCATTTTTCCCATTTGAGCGTCTCGCAAAGCTTGCATGATTTCTGTTTGTGTATTCATTACAAACGGACCATAAGACTTCACGTCTTCACCAATTGGTTCGCCCGATAAAATTATGAAACGAGTATTTTCATTTGCTGAAACTTGTATACATTCACCGTCGTTTTTAAACCAGATCAGATCTTTTTTCTTGACTATTTCACCATTGACAGTTAAGTCGCCATCAAGCAAATACATTAATGTATTATAGTGTGCAGGAATGTCAATATCTAGAGTGCCAGATGATTTTATTTCTCCTCTTAGTAAAAGCATCGGAGAAAAGGTTTTGGCTGGCCCTTTTATCTCTTTGTACTCTCCAGCAACGATTTGTAAATTATATTTATCGCCTTCCAAAAAAGGAGTATCTTCTTTCGCAAGAGGCAAATAATAAGGCTGTTCCATTTTGTGTTTCGCAGGTGTGTTTACCCAAAATTGGATGATCTCCTGCATGCCTCCTTTTTCTGCTAGAGCAGCACTTGGTCGCTCACTATGTGTAATTCCTTTTCCTGCGTGCATCCATTGCGTTCCACCAGCATTGACAATAGCATCATTACCAAAACTATCTTGATGTCTGATGTCTCCTTGGAAGATAAACGTTACAGGTGAGAATCCTCTATGCGGATGCCCTCCGATGCCGACGTCTTGTTGTTTTTGATTACCTTTTAGTTCCCACTCTGCATGATGCACTAATAAAAAAGGGTCTAGTTGATCCATTACATTATTGGGCAATGGTTGCTCTAGTATATGTCCTCCCATATTAATTTTTTGAGAAGGGATAACTTGTTGGATGGATTTCTTTTTCATAATAATTCTGAATTTACGTATTACTTCAATAGAAGATTATATTATTGAAGCGGTTAAAACTTTTATTACAAAGTTCGACCATTATAATTACAAAAAAAATAAGGTAGTTTAATAAAGGAAGTTAAGCTATCTTAATTTTTAACTTCTAATTGTATTGACTCTAAGCTAGCTTGGAGCTGTTTAAAAATAAAACTTAGATTGTGTTCTATTTTATTCTACTTCTAACAATGGGAGTTTTTTTACGGTATGATATGTCAAGGCTAAGGTAATGCAATGGCTCAATTTTTTTTCAGGAATATTATCATCCAACTTAAAAATGATCGCTCTATTGTTTTCATAATTGAAGTCATCTTTATAGACTTCTCTAAAGGTACTTACTAGTTTACTTGTGCACTTAAAATAAATAGCATATTGATCTGGTTTCGACTTTTTCCAATCAATTCTAATAGTACTACCTTTCTTGGCTAAATAACTTGGTTCTCCCCATTTTAAGGTTTCTTCAAGTTCTTGTATAGAATCAATATTATTAGCAGTATCTAATATTATTCGACGCAGGTTTAAAAGTTTATCTTTTATTGCTTTTGGGTAGTTGCTAAACTTTTCGTTGACTTTTGGGTGGCTAATGATATTCATACCTACAATATCTTAATTTTTTTGCAAAAAAAATAGGCTACCCGATTAGGAGTAGCCTATGATGTATTCACTTTTAAGTTTTCATAGCTGCCATTATCCTTTCTCTACAAGTCGATTAAACGAATGTTCGATATTTGCTTTTTTTCTAAGTTTAAAGAACAAGTAGACATTCGTTAAATGCATCGTACCAAGTAGCATAACAATGCCGCCAACTTTCCAACTCAATACCTCTACCAATTCTTTGCTAGAGTGTACCGTATTCGTTTCTAGTAAGAATAAAACTAATCCAATATTGATCAGATAGAATCCTACTTTTAATAATTGATTGATCGAATCAGAAAGTTCTTCATTATTGTTAAAAATATCTCTAAAAAAAACAGTAGCATTACTAAATAAAACATTAGCTACCCAAATCGTCAGACCAATACAAATGGTCAAGTAAATCAGATAAACAATTACTGTTAGTGTCATGATGTATATTTTTTAGTAAAAGAAGTTGTTTGTGTTAAACCCCTTCCAAATAATTTTTTTGTTTATACCATCGCCAAAGCAGGGCTACAGCGATATTTATAAAATGCATTATTGCAAGTACACTTATGATGAGGCCCATTTTTTGGCTAAGTACTTCTATTAATTGTTGTAGAGTAAATACCTCTTTTTTTTCTGCCAACATCAATAGGGCATAAGCGATATTGGTCAAATAAAATCCAACTAAGAGCAAGCGGTTGACGGCATCAGCTACTGTTTCGTCATCTATCGCTTCTACCAAAAAGTACCGACCACTTTTGTACAAATGCTGCCCCAACCAAATGGTAATAAGTAAGCTGAGCAAAAGATAAATTCCATATGTCAATAGTATTAAATCCATTTGTATCGCTTTCGTTATAACAAAGGTAAATTAAATATTCGAAACTTTCAATAGTTACTGAAAGTTTGTTTAAAAAAATATTCTTTCCTCTCTTTTTCTTATATTCGCAAACAAAAAAAATACTATGGAGATACAAATAAATCAAGTCAATGAACTGATACGAAATCGTCGATCTGTTTTCCCAAAAGTTTATAATAACCAGCCAATACCACGCAAAATAATTGAGCAAATCCTAGAAAATGCGAATTGGGCACCTACGCATAGGTTTACTGAGCCATGGCGTTTTAAAGTTTTTAGAGGCAATGCATTGGAGCGCTTGAGCAATTTTTTAGCCGAAGCATATAAAGAAACGGTAGGAGAGGAGCAGTTTTCAGAAATGAAATACAAAAAAACAAAGCAAAAGCCGCTACTCTGTGATACAGTAATTGCAATCTGTATGCAGCGTGACCCCGATGAACGAGTACCTGAATGGGAGGAAATTGCTGCTACTGCTTGTGCCGTACAAAACATGTGGCTTAGCTGTACTGCTTACAATATAGGTTGTTACTGGAGTAGCCCAAAGACAATAGATATATCAGGTGATTTTTTAGGGCTAAAACAAGGAGAAAGATGCCTTGGTTTCTTCTATATGGGGTATTATGATCCTATCGATTTACCTTCAAAAAGACAAGATATTGCTGACAAAGTAGAGTGGATCGAAAAATAGGCTTTAAAATTTAGTGTAATATGTTCATTATTAGGCTATTTAGTTGTAGATACAGCAAAAATCCTGTACTTTTGCCGTCCGTTAGAAATAAATTTTAATAAAAGCCAAATTTTTATATTAAACAAAACGATTATGCAATCAATTATTTATGCAATACCAGCCTTTGGAGTCATTGCATTACTATACACCTTCTGGAAATCTTCTTGGGTATCTAAGCAAGAAGTCGGAACTGAACGAATGGGGCGAATTGCCGATGCGATAGCAGACGGAGCAATGGCCTTCTTAAAAGCTGAATATAGAGTATTAGCTATTTTTGTAGTTGTTGTAGCTATTCTATTGGGAGCAACTGCAAATCCACAATTATCTTCTCCTCTAGTAGCTCTTTCCTTTGTACTAGGAGCCATTTGTTCTGCATTAGCAGGATTTATTGGTATGAGAGTAGCTACTAAGGCAAATGTAAGAACCACTAATGCTGCTCGTACTAGTCTTGGAAAAGCACTAGAAGTTGCTTTTGCTGGTGGTGCGGTAATGGGACTTGGTGTTGTTGGTCTTGGAGTACTGGGACTAGGAACATTATTCATTGTATATAGTTCAATGTATGGTCTAGAAACTGCTGCTAACGTAAATAGAGTTATCACAGTATTGACTGGATTCTCTTTTGGGGCATCATCAATTGCCTTATTTGCACGTGTAGGTGGTGGTATTTATACAAAAGCTGCCGATGTTGGTGCCGATTTAGTAGGTAAGGTAGAAGCAGGTATTCCTGAAGATCACCCATTAAATCCTGCAACAATTGCAGATAACGTAGGTGATAATGTAGGTGATGTTGCTGGTATGGGAGCCGACCTTTTCGAATCGTATGTGGGTTCTATTATTGGTACAATGGTATTAGGTGCTGCTTTTATGGGAACAACTGCAGGGTTCGAAACGACTAATTCATTTGGCGGTTTGAATGCAGTGTTTTTACCATTAGTTTTAGCAGGAGTTGGTATTATTACTTCTATCATAGGTACTTTCTTTGTAAAAGTTGGTGAAGGTGGTGACCCACATAAAGCACTAAACCGTGGCGAGTTTTTATCTGCTGGTTTGATGTTAGCTGCTACTTTTGCAATCGTAACATGGATGTTACCTGCATCTTGGACATTCGGCGGAATTACGTACAATTCAATGGGCGTTTTCTATGCGATTTTATTTGGTCTAGTTGGTGGTGTATTGATTGGTAAAATCACTGAATACTACACAGGTACAGGTACAAAACCAGTAATGAGTATCGTTGAACAGTCGTTGACTGGTTCGGCAACAAACATTATTGCAGGTCTGGGTGTAGGTATGATGTCTACAGCTATTCCGATTTTAATATTAGCAGCAGCTATTATTGGTGCTTATCACTTTGCAGGCTTATACGGTATTGCTATTGCAGCAGTAGGAATGCTTTCTAATACAGGTATTCAATTGGCAGTAGATGCTTACGGTCCTGTTTCTGATAATGCTGGTGGTATTGCTGAAATGGCTGAACTTCCTAAAGAGGTTCGTCAACGTACAGATAAATTAGATGCAGTAGGTAATACGACTGCAGCAATCGGTAAAGGTTTTGCAATTGGTTCTGCTGCATTGACAGCATTGGCTTTATTCGCAGCCTTTATTACTTCTTATAATGCTGTTAATCCAGGCAATGAATTAACAGGTATCGATATCACAAAACCAACAGTAATGGCAGCATTATTTGTCGGTGGTATGTTACCGTTTTTATTCTCTGCTTTATCTATGAATGCAGTAGGTCGTGCTGCAATGGATATGATCCAAGAGGTGCGTCGTCAATTCAAGGATATTCCTGAATTGAAAGCTGCCTTAGCTGTAATGAAAAAGAACGATGGTAAAGACATGGATAAGTGGAGTGAAGCTGATAGAAAAATATTTGACAAAGCAGATGGTAAAGCAGAATATAGTAAGTGTGTAGAAATCTCAACTGCGGCTTCTATTCGTGAAATGATCTTACCTGGTGTAATTGCTGTAGTCTCTCCAGTACTTGTTGGTTTTGGTGGTGGTGCCGAAATGTTAGGAGGCTTATTAGCTGGTGTAACTGTTTGTGGTGTATTGATGGCGATTTTCCAATCAAACGCAGGTGGTGCATGGGATAACGCAAAGAAGATGTTTGAAGAAGGTGTTGAGATCAAAGGTAAAATGTACTACAAAGGTTCTGATCCGCACAAAGCAACAGTAGTAGGTGATACAGTAGGTGATCCATTCAAAGATACTTCTGGTCCATCACTAAATATCTTATTGAAATTGATGTCTGTAGTAGCATTGGTAATTGCTCCAATGATCTAAAAAATAGAAAAATCAACTTTAAAATACTTCAACGCTCTGTCTTCTTAAAAGGCAGAGCGTTTTTTGTTTAATGATACTGCTCATCCTCCAAACCAAACATTTCATCGAAATTCCTGTTATAGAATCGTTAAAATGTTAATTTGGCAAGGTTATAGACGAATAAAAGACGTTAATAAGGGTATCTTTATTAGAAATTATTGCGTTATATTAAAGAGTTCCTTAACTTGAGAAAACTTCATCAAAGGCAATATCATTACTTAGATCAAATAATCAAATCATGAACTTAAGAAGCCCAATATTTTTTTCTGTTTTACTTGTAGCCCTTTTTGTTGGTGCAGCATTCTTTCCTAGTATTTCCAGCGGAGATAAAGAAAAAGTCTTAATGCAAACGATCCTAAACGGTTTGGATCAATTACATTATTCTCCTGCTGATATAAATGATGACCTTTCTGAAAGTGTTTATGATTTATATCTTGATCGAATAGATGGACGCCGCCGTTGGTTAACACAAGAAGATTTGAAGCAACTGAAACCTCATCGTTTGAAATTAGACGATCAGGCTAAATCATCAGAATTTATTTTCCTAGATAAGTCGATTGAGCTTTTAGAAGCTGGTTTGGATAAAACAGAAGTGTACTATAAAGAATTGCTATCAAAACCATTTGACTATACGAAAGATGAAACAGTAGAATTGGTTGGTGATGATAAACCTTTTGCAAAAGATGATACCGAGTTGAAGGAATACTGGCGTAAAACATTGAAGTATGATGCAATGTCTCGTTTATTAGATAAATTGGAAGCACAAGAGGAAGGTGGAGATGAAGAAGTTGAAAAGAAAAGTTTCGAAGAGTTAGAAAAAGAGGCAAGAGAAGCTGTACTCGAAACTTTTGATAAGTGGTATGTACGAATGAGAAAAAATAGACGTTCGGATCATTTGAGTAATTATCTCAATGCTTTTACAAACGTCTTTGATCCACATACGGGTTATTTCGAACCTAAAGATAAAGCAAACTTTGATATCAATATGTCTGGTACTTTAGAAGGTATTGGTGCTCGTTTACAAACGGAAGGAGAATTTACTAAAGTTACAAGTATCGTTCCTGGTGGTCCTGCCTGGAAACAAAAACAACTAGAGCCTAAAGATTTAATCATGGCTGTTTCTCAAGGTAATGAAGATCCTGTAGATGTAACGGGGTATAGAATTGATGATGTAGTAAAACTAATTAGAGGTAAAAAAGGAACAGTCGTTCGCCTTACGGTAAAAAAAGTAGATGGTTCTACGATGATCGTTCCTATTACACGTGATGTAGTACAAATGGAAGAAGGTTATGCAAAGTCATTGATTTTGGATTACCCAGGAAAAGCTGAAAATATCGGTTATATCAAATTGCCTCGTTTCTATGCTGACTTCCAAAGAAGAGGTGGACGAAACTGTTCTACAGATATGAAAGCTGAAATAGAAAAATTAAATGAGCAAAATGTCAATGGAATTATCATTGATTTAAGAAATAATGGTGGTGGTTCTTTAAGAGATGTAGTGAAAATATCAGGGCTGTTTTTTGAAGAAGGTCCTGTAGTACAGATTAAAGCAAGAGGTAGCCGCCCTGAAGTGTTAGAAGATAGCAATCCTGCTGTCCAATATGATGGTCCTCTAATCGTAATGGTCAACTCTTTCAGTGCTTCGGCTTCTGAAATTTTAGCAGCAGCTTTACAAGATTATAAAAGAGCTATCATTGTAGGTAATACAACCTTTGGTAAAGGTACAGTACAGCGGTTTTATGACCTTGATCGTGCCTTAAGAGGAAATGATGAGGTGAAACCACTTGGAGAAGTTAAGTTAACAATCCAAAAATTCTACCGTGTTAATGGTGGTTCTACTCAACTTAAAGGAGTAACTCCCGATATCATCATGCCTGATAACTACCAATACATTACAACAGGTGAGCAAGAAAATGAACACCCAATGGAGTGGACAGAAATTAAGCCGGTAGAATACTCGCAAAATGTTACTAAGATTGATAACATGAAAAAAATTATAGCGGCAAGTGAAAAACGTATTGCTGGAAATGAGATTTTCCAAACAGTAGATAAAAATGCAAAGCGTTTGAAAAAGAGAAGAGATAAGACTACTTATACGCTTAATCTCGATGCTTATCGTGCAGAACAAGAACGACTAGAAGCGGAAGCAGAAGAGTATGAAGATTTATTCAAGGAAATTCCGAATTTAGCGGCTACTAACCTATCTGTAGATATACCTTCTATCCAATCAGATTCTACAAATATAGCCCGTAATGACGAATGGATTAAAAATGTGAAAAAAGACGCATACTTAGAAGAAACGCTTTCTATTATGCGTGATATGATCAATAACTAAGAGAGATGAAGGTCTTTTAGTAAAAGCCTTTCAGTTCTAAAACTGAAAGGCTTTTTTATTTTTGAACAACTTCCTAATAACTTCTGACTAAAAAGGAATACTTTTGTATTTCAAAATAAAAAAATTGTGAATTATCTTACACTAGAAAATATTAGCAAAGCCTACGGCGAAAAAGTACTTTTTTCCAATATCTCCTTACATATTGATAAAGGACAAAAAATAGCACTAGTTGCCAAAAACGGAACTGGAAAATCGACACTCATGCGAGTGGTCAATGGTACCGAAGCACCTGAAGGTGAAAATGCAAAAATCGAATTGCGCAAAGATATCCGTATCGGTTTTTTAGTACAAGATCCAGACTTTAAATCCTACCATACTATAATGGAGGCAGTCTTCGATTCTGATAACGAAAAAGTCAAAGCAATAAAAGCATACGAAAAAGCACTTCTCAATACAGACGATGCCGATGCTATGCAGAATGCTATGGCTAAAATGGATGACTTAAAGGCTTGGGATTTTGAAGCGCGCATAAAAGAAATTTTGAGCAAACTCAATATCCTTCAGTTAGGTCAACATGTATCTGTGCTATCTGGCGGTCAAAAAAAGCGATTGGCGCTTGCTAAAATTCTAATCGAAGAACCAGAGTTTCTAATTCTTGATGAGCCTACTAACCATTTAGATCTTGATATGATCGAATGGTTAGAAGAATATTTACAACAGGCTAAGCTAACTGTTTTTATGGTAACGCACGATCGTTACTTTTTAGAACGAGTTTGTAATACAATTATCGAATTGGATAGAGGTGTATTGTATCGTTACAAAGGTAACTATTCAGAGTTTTTAGAAAAGAAAGCAACCAGAGAAGATATAGAAGATCGAACACTGGACCACACCAAAAAATTGCTCAATAGAGAATTGCAATGGATTCGCCGACAGCCTAAGGCGAGAGGGACGAAGGCAAAATCTAGGGTCACTAGTTTCTATGATATAAAAGAAAAGGCTTCTCAAAAAATTGCAAATGATAAACTACAAATTGATATCAAAGGCAATCGCTTGGGTAGCAAAATCGTAGAAGCTCATTATATCAGCAAAAAGTATGATGACCTATTATTGATTGATAATTTTGACTATAAATTTAGAAAGAAAGAAAGAGTCGGTATTGTAGGTGCCAATGGTGCGGGTAAATCAACCTTATTAAAATTATTAACCAAAGAAATACGACCAAGTTCTGGAAAAGTCGTAGTGGGAGATACTGTTGTATTTGGCTACTATACACAAGATGGAATACAATTAAAAGAAGATAGACGAGTATTAGATGTTGTCCAAGATATTGCCGAATATATTCCATTAGAAAAAGGAATCAAACTTTCAGCATCGCAAATGTTAGAGCGATTTTTATTTCCACCAAAACAACAGCAAGTTTATGTGTCGCAATTGAGTGGGGGAGAGCGTCGTCGTTTATATCTGCTTACTGTTTTGATGAAAAATCCGAACTTCCTTATTCTGGATGAGCCGACGAATGACTTGGATATTATTACCTTAAATATCTTAGAAGACTTTTTGGTAGACTTCCCTGGTTGTTTGATTATTGTCTCGCACGACCGTTACTTTATGGATAAATTGGTTGAACACCTTTTTATATTTGAAGGCAATGGGAAAATCAAAGATTATAATGGCAACTACTCAGATTATAGAGTCATACAAAAAGCAAAAGACCAAGAAAAAGAAAGGATAGAGCGAAAGGCAGAAAAGGATTTAAACAAGAAAAACAAAGAAGCGGAAAAAGCAAATAGTCAAAAAATGTCTTACGAAGAACGTAAGGAAATGAATCGACTAGAAAAAGAAATCCAAAAATTGGAAGCTAAAAAAACAACGATTTCAGAACGCTTCAATGATACGGAAAACTTAACACCTGATGACATTTCAAAACTTTCAAAAGAACTAAGTGATATTGATAAAACGATAGAAGAAAAAGAAGAACGTTGGCTTGAACTAGCGGAATTGGCTTAAGTAACGATCAAATAATAACTACCATATTTATGGCTGAATAAGTTAGTACAACACTTCGTTAAAAATTATCACCGATACTAAGTATCTTGAGTATGTAGATATAATTTTCAAATAGCTATGAATAACGAATTCAATCTTATTCAATTAATTGGACTCATGACATTGAGTACTGGTCTAGAAGGTAGTTTAGATAGAAGTTTACCTCATTATGAACATTGTGAGTAAGCTAAATTTTAATAGTCATCGAAAAAGGAAGATGAAAAAATAAGGTATAAATCAAATCATGCAAACCTGCTTCCAAAAAAAAGACCATCTCCTTGAGATGGTCTTAATAATATTTTTTATGACGGAGGCTATATGAATTTGCCAAACGACAAATTCGGGTATTCTAATAGTGTCTTATTCTTAAAGAATGAATGAAAAATAAGTTACGTATTTTGATCGAGAGAATTTTTGATTTAAACGAGGCAAAAAACGTAAACATAATAGATTATGATGAGGCTTTTTAACGAAGTTGAAATTAAAAATTATCCATCATAATCGGAAAGTTATTATTTAATCATTCTTTAGCCGCTGTAGCCAGTTCTTTAATTTTATCTTCCAACTCATACTCATCACCAGGTACATAGCCAGAGTGCGAATAAGCAATATTCCCATCTTTATCGATGACAATAGTATGTGGTACTGTTTGGAAGTTCAAAGCCTGTTGTAATTCTTGATTAGCATCAGAAAGAACGGTGTATTCCCAATTTTTAGATTCTACCATTGGACCTACCTTTGCCAACGCACGACGAGTATCAATTGTAATAGCTAATAATTCCATATCATATTCTTCTACCCAATCAGGATAAAGATCAGCAATAGCATCTAATTCTTTTTTACAAGGAGAACACCAAGTTGCCCAGAAGCTTAAAACAGTAATTTTACCATTTTTTGCATAATCTTGAATATCGACAGTTTTACCATCTAAGGTTTTTACATTAACTGAAGGTACTGCCTTTTGAGCAAAAGTTGCAGTTGAAAAACAAGCTAATAAAAGGACTGCGAAAAGCTTGAATGATTTCATAATGATTTAGCGTTTTTTTTTATTTAATAAAAATAATAATGTGTTTTTGCAAGATTGTGAACATAAAGTAAATAAAATTTAAGGAGTATTCCCGAATACAATTTGCTTTAACGTATATTTAACGCAGAAAAACCTTAAATCCTAAAGGAATTAACTATAAACAAAGCTAAATGTTTTTTTAATGAAACGTATAATTTTACTTTACACATCACTTTTATTTCTGCTCTTTTGTCAGGGGCTTTACGCTCAGGAGGATGGGAATGAACGAAAAGTGGCAACGATATCTGGCAATTTAGAGACCAACGGTAACTTCTTTGTCGAAGATTCATTAGTAGGGGCAGCAGGCACACCTCAATACGACCATCAATTGTATGGGGCTGATGCGTGGTTACAACTCAACTACAACTACATGGGCTTCGACGTTGGACTTCGCTTCGATTTATTCAACAACTCTAACTTACTCAACCCTCAAGATTCCTACTCTGCCCAAGGAATCGGTCGATGGTATATTAAAAAGAAAATTAATAAGCTTGGTATCTCAGGGGGATATTTATACGACCAAATTGGTAGTGGTATTATCTTCAGAGCATTTGAGCAACGACCATTACTTATTGATAATGCCTTATATGGCGTTCGATTAACCTACGACCTCACCGAAGATTGGCAATTAAAAGCATTTACTGGTCGACAAAAACAACAGTTCGATTTATACGGTTCTACGATAAGAGGATTTAGTGCAGATGGTTTTATCACAGGAGGTGAAGAATCGAATTGGACGCTTGCACCAGGTTTTGGTGTAGTCGGTCGAACGATTGATGATGACATGATGAATAGAATTGTAAACACAATTGAAAGTTATGATATCGCAGATAGCATTGGAGCAAAATATAATACCTTTGCTTTTTCTGCTTATAATACATTGACGGCGGGTAAATTTACTTGGTATGTCGAAGGAGCATACAAAACAGCAGAACAATACAACAACCCTTTTGCTGAACAAGCTAATGGAACGATTGGCAAATTAGAATTTAATCCTGGAAGTGTACTTTATTCATCTCTAAGTTATGCTCAAAAAGGTCTAGGTATTACAGTAGAGGGAAAACGAACTGAAAATTTTACTTTTCGTACCAATCCTTTTGTTGTACTTAATAGAGGTATGATAAACTTCCTGCCACCAATGGCACGTGTCAACACCTATCGTCTAACCGCACGTTACAATGCAGCCACTCAAGAACTGGGCGAACAGGCTGTACAATTGGATATCAAATATTCACCTAGTCGAAAACTAGGCTTTAATGTCAATTTTTCGAACATTACAGATCTGAATAATGACTTATTGTATAGAGAAATTTATACAGAAGTAACCTATAAGTACAAACGTAAATGGCAATTACTCGGAGGTTTACAATTACAAACATACAACCAAGAAATTTTTGAAGTAAAACCAGAAGCACCGCTTGTAGAAACGATCATTCCATACGTTGAATTTTTATACAAATTTGATCGTAAAAAATCATTACGTACAGAGTTCCAATATTTACTGACTGAACAAGACCTGGGGTCTTGGGCTTTTGGTTTGTTAGAATATAGCGTTGCTCCAAACTGGTCATTCACTATTTCGGATATGGTCACTACCGACTCCGAACAATTTTTTAAAACGGTAGAAAAAAATGGTCGAGTACTTCCTGTAGATGTTAATCGCTCAATGCCTTTACATTTCTATTCTCTTTCAGCAGTGTATAGTTACAAGTCAAATCGATTTTCATTATGTTGGTGTCGTCAACCAGAAGGAATAGTTTGTACAGGAGGTATCTGCCGATACGAACCAGCGTTTAACGGCGTGAAGTTTAATGTCAATTCAACGTTCTAAAAAATAAAAAATCTGAAATTATGAAACGATATATTCTATCTCTATTTATATGTACTTTATTGCTAACGGGCTGTAGAGAAAATATGCCAGTCATAGATTGTCTTACTTGTGAAGATGGTCCAGATGGTCCAGATGAACAAGTTCGTAAAGTATTAATAGAAGAGTTTACAGGCGTACGCTGCGTCAATTGTCCACAAGGAAGTGCACAAATCGAAGTCCTGCTAGAGCAATATGGCGAGCAATTAATTCCTATATCTATCCATGCAGGTTTTTTTTCTAATCCATATACAGATAGCCAATATAATTTCAAAACACCAGAAGGAGATGATATTATAGGTTTTCTAGGAGAACCACAAGGTTATCCTTCAGCAGTAATTAATCGGAAAAAGTTTAGTGGTCAAGAAAGTTTACAACTTCCTCAAAGTGCTTGGGCAGGTCTAATTCCTCAAGAATTAGATATTGAACCTATCATTAATGTAGAACTTGAAAACACTTACGACAGTGCTACTCGTTCATTGACGGTGAAAGTAGGTCTTACACCTATTGATGATATAGAAGATGATCTCCGTATTAGTATCATGGTTTTAGAAAACGATATTATAGACTTACAACTTACTCCCGATTCGTCAACTCCAGATCCTGAGTATAAGCATAAGCACGTCTTACGGGATATGCTCACCGATTCGAGCGGAGACGACATCACTGAAGATTTGACAGCCTCTACAACAATCGAAAAAGAATTTACCTTTACCATTCCTGACGAATGGGTGGCGACTAACTGTTCAACAGTTGCCTTTGTTCATCGTGCTGATAATATGGAAGTTCTTCAAGCAGATGAAGCGGGGTTAGCTGAATAAGAAACAAGTCGTTCTTTCAAAAAGGGACTTGGGTGCATAACTCAAGTCCCTTTTTGATTTAGATTATTATTTCCATTTCACTAAAATAAATCACTATCTTTGCGGCTTCAAAAGAGAACTATTTAGATACACTTCTCGTTAAGAGTACAAAACAGTTCCATAATAGAGACAAAAAAACAAATCAATGAAGATTTCTTTAAACTGGTTAAAAGACTATATAGATATTAGTCAATCGAATGATGAAGTGTCAGAAATACTAACAAGTATTGGACTTGAAGTAGAAGGCATGGAAGAAGTCGAAACAATTAAAGGTGGTTTGGTCGGACTGGTAATTGGTCATGTAAAAGAATGTGGGAAACACCCAGGAGCGGATCGCTTATCCTTGACGAAAGTAGATGTCGGTGGTGAAGAAGATTTACAAATCGTTTGTGGTGCACCAAATGTGGCAGCAGGACAAAAAGTCGTTGTCGCTACTGTAGGTACCACATTATATGATGACAAAGGAGAATCCTTCAAAATCAAGAAAGGAAAAATAAGAGGTGAAGTATCTCAAGGAATGATTTGTGCTGAAGATGAAATTGGTCTAGGTACAGGTCACGACGGTATTATGGTACTGCCAGAAGATACTAAGGTAGGAATGTTAGCCAAAGATTATTTCAAGGTAGAAACAGATATCGTTTACGAAATAGGCTTGACACCAAACCGGTCGGATGCAACGGCACATTTAGGATCAGCAAAAGATTTAGCAGCAGCACTAAAAATCAATCATGGTGGTAGTGGAGCTGTAAAAACACCTTCAGTTGATGCCTTTAAAGTAGATAGCAATTCGATGCCAATAGATGTTGTGGTTGAAAATACAGCAGCTTGTCCTCGATACTCAGGTGTCATGATTACTGGCTTGACGATTAAGGACTCACCAGACTGGATGCAAAACAAACTAAAAGCAGTGGGCGTTCGTCCGATCAATAATATTGTAGACATTACCAATTTTGTATTGCATGAATTAGGGCAACCTCTACACGCTTTTGATGCGGATAAAATTAAAGGCAATAAAATTATCGTTAAAAATTTACCAGAGGGTACGCCTTTCCTCTCACTAGATGAACAAGAACGAAAACTTAGAGCAGAAGATTTGATGATCTGTGATGGTGAATCGAACCCGATGTGTATAGGTGGGGTTTTTGGTGGATTGAATTCAGGAGTTACTGATGAAACGAAAACAATATTTTTAGAATCTGCACACTTCAACGCAAAGTCTATCAGACGTTCAAGCACCAAACATCTATTATTTACCGATGCTGCTAAGGTATTCGAAAAAGGTAGCGATCCGAATAATACCGTTTATGCACTCAAACGAGCAGCTCTACTAATAAAAGAATTGGCAGGTGGCGAAATTGTTTCTGAAATCGTAGATATTTATCCCAATAAAATCACGCCAAAGCAAATCGCTGTTACGTATCGGAATATCAATCGTTTGATAGGCGCAGATATTGCTCCAGCAGACGTAAAGAATATTTTGACAGCTATGGAAATGGAAATCCTAGCAGAAGATGAGGCAGGTTTGACTGTAGGAGTCCCAACAAATAAAGCGGATGTATTGCGTGAAGTAGATCTCATCGAAGAAGTACTTCGTATCTATGGCTTCAACAAAGTAGAGATTCCAACTCAAATACGGAGTACCATCAATATCAATGATCGACCAGATAAAAACCAAGTACAAAATACGATTAGTGACCTATTAAGTAGTAATGGATTTTATGAAATGATGGGTATCTCATTGACACAATCAAAATATTTCAAGGAGATATTGCCAGTGGAAGAAAATGAATTGGTTTTTGTTAATAATACATCCAACATCCATTTAGACATTATGCGACCCAGCATGCTGTTTTCTGGATTGGAAGCAATACTTCGCAACCAAAACCAACAAAATGCAGATGTTAAGTTGTACGAATTTGGTAAAACATACCGCAAAGTAGAAGATGGGTATAAAGAGAAAAGACATTTAAGTGTTTTCTTGAGTGGAAAGCGTTTTGCAGAAAGTTGGTTAAATAAAGATAAGGCTGAAATATCGTATTATACCCTAAAAACTTTTGTTGCTAATATACTCAATCGATTGGGTATCCAAGGTTATCAGGAGACAGCGGTTAAAAACGATGTCTTAAGCTTTGGTTTGCAGTACCATCGTGGTCCACAAGTATTGGTCGAGTTTGGACAGGTACAGAAGAGTGTTTTGAGAAAAATGAAAATCAAAAATGCTGTTTTCTACGCAGAGTTTAACTGGGATGCCATATTAAAGGCAGTACGTAAGCATAAGATTGATTTTAAAGAATTAACTAAATACCCATCAGTCCGACGAGATTTAGCACTTGTTATTGATAATTCGGTTAATTTTAATGATATTGCAAATATTGCTCATAAAACTGGCAAAAAATTACTTAAAGACATCAATTTATTTGATGTTTATCAAAGTGAAGAACAGTTGGGCAAAGACAAAAAATCTTATGCTGTAAGTTTTATCTTCGAAGATTCCTCTAAGACGCTTAAAGATAAAGATGTAGATAAGATAATGAAACAGCTTATTGAAACATACGAAGGAAAGTTGCACGCAATGATTAGAAGGTAAAAACTACTAAAATGCTCGACTTAACAGAGAAAATCGATCATATCACACAAAAAGTAAGGCTGATGGCTGCTAATTTGGACAGCCTGAAGCAGGAAAATAAGCGATTACATGAAGAGAATGTGAAGCTTAAGGCTTCATTAGACGACAATAAACAAAAGATTCGTAACTTAGAGGCGAATTTGACAGGGGCGCAACGATCTTTTGAGAAGAAAAAGGAACAAACCCCAAAGAGTTCAGAAAAACTTAAACTTGAAATCGATCAATACATTGCAGAAATTGATAAATGTATTGAATGGTTGCAAAATAGCTAAGCATGGAAGGGAATGAAATGGTGAATATTACAGTTTTGATTGCTGGTCGCCCTTATCCGCTGAAAGTAAAGGCATCTGACGAAGCAGCTATACGCAACCTTGCGAAGGAAATTAATGAAAAGGTCAATCATTTTCAGATAACCTATACCAAAAAAGATAAACAGGACTGCTTATCTATGGCTCTGCTAACTTACGCTGTGAGTTTGCACAAATCCCAAAAAGAACCTGCTATATCTAAAGAAAGTATACATCCAGACCTTTCTGATAAAATCCATCAACTCGATGAACTCCTTGATCAGTTCCTTGCTTAATACTCAAGGAATAACCCTTTCTAATTCTTCTCTTTGTTTAATTATCACTTCCTGAAAAGACAGGATGCGATTATATTTAGATTTGTATTTTATTAAAATACATACTCTAATTACTTTTGAAATCAATTTATTTATCATATATAAAATTTAGTAACATTATGGAATATGGCATTATAGCCCTGATAGTGGGTCTTCTTGCTGGTAGTGGTATAGGTTACTTCTTAGTTCAAAATCTTTTAAAATCAAAATTAAATGATGCTAAGAAAAGTGCAGATTTGGCTCTTAAAGAAGCAAATCTTACTGCTACAAGAATTACAGGAGAAGCCGAAAGTCAGGCAGATAAAATTGTTTCTAAGGCTGAAAGTAAAAACGAACAAATCAAGCAGAAGAAAATTCGAGAAGCTAAAGAAAAGTTCAACAAACTACGTTCAGAATTTGACAAAGATAAGCACCAACATAAACTAGACTTAAAAGATCAAGGCTTAGAAATAAAAAATCAACAAAACGCCTTAAAGCAAAAAGAGGAAAAATATAGAAAAGACAAAGAAGAACTTAAAAAGGCGAAACAAGAGCTAATACAACAAGAAGCAGAGATCAAAGGAATACGTGAAAACTTAGAAAAACAACAAAAGATACTAGCAAAGAAAAAAGAAGAATTAGACGCAGCAAACGAGGAACGAATCAAAGTTCTCGAAAACGTGTCCAAACTTACAGAGCAAGAAGCTAAAGAGCAGTTATTAGAGGCTGTTAAAGCAAAAGCGGAAACTGATTCTATGGCATTGATTAAAAATACAATTGGTCAGGCTAAAATAACAGCGAATAAAGAAGCAAAGAAAATTGTAATCCAAACTATTCAACGGATGTGTGCGGAATATACAATCGAAAATACAGTTTCTGTCTTCAACTTAGAATCAGACGACCTTAAAGGTCAGATTATTGGTAGAGAAGGGCGAAATATTCGTGCCTTAGAAGCGGCAACTGGTGCTGAAATCATTGTAGATGATACGCCAGAAGCAATTGTCATCTCTAGTTTCGATCCTATTCGTAGAGAAGTATGTCGGTTATCCTTGAAGCGTTTGGTGGCAGATGGTCGTATTCACCCAGCACGTATTGAAGAAGTAGTGGCAAAGACTCGTAAGCAATTAGATGAGCAAATCGTAGAAATAGGAGAGCGTACCGTTATCGAATTAGATATACACGGTCTAAATGCTTATCTCGTCAAAATGGTCGGTCGTATGCGTTTCCGTTCTTCTTATGGTCAAAACTTATTGAAGCACTCTATCGAAACAGCACACTTAAGTGCCACGATGGCTGCGGAGTTAGGTTTGAGTCCAAAACAAGCAAAAATGGCAAAGCGTGCGGGTCTACTACATGATATAGGTAAAGTAGCCGAAGAAGAAACAGAGTTGTCGCACGCCATTTTAGGTATGAAGCTTTGTGAAAAGTATAAAGAACACGCTGTTGTTTGCAATGCAGTAGGAGCTCACCACGACGAAGTAGAAATGAATAATATCATCTCACCTATCGTTCAAGCTTGTGATGCAATCTCTGGAGCAAGACCAGGTGCAAGACGTGAGATTTTAGAATCTTATCTTAAGCGTATCGGCGAATTAGAAGAATTGGCGATGGCGCACGAAGGCGTTCAGAAGGCATATGCAATGCAAGCAGGACGTGAATTGCGTGTTATTGTTGAAAGTGAGAAGGTAACAGATGCTTATGCAGACGATTTATCTTTCATGATTTCTCAGAAAATTCAAGACGAAATGCAATACCCTGGACAGATAAAAGTTACGGTAATTCGTGAAAAACGTGCTGTTTCTTTTGCTCGATAGTCCTTTCGCATAATTATTTAAGCGATCAACGGCTCATACAAAATTTTTGTATGAGCCGTTTTTTTTGTATTCATTCCCTTGTATTCCAAGCAGTTAAAAAAAAAAACGACTTTCCAAAAAAAAGATAAATTAGACTTTTATATGACTTATAATTAAGTTACCTTTGCAGTCGATTTTGAAACCATCTAAAATATAGATTGTGAACATCAATCTCAAGTATATTCCAAACGTAATTCTTCCTTTGTTATTTGCCGCTTTCTGCTTGGTAAGTTTACCAGCATTTAGTCAAACAGGGCATAACCATGATCATAGTGGTCACAATCACAATCATGATAAAGGGCATCAACAACAACCTGCAAGAGACAAAGACACGCATCCAGCAGATCACGGCGATCATGGACCTTGTCCGCATGAAGAAGTAGGTCAATTTGATGCAGGTGCAACAGCTTTCCACCACATTGCAGATGCTAATGTGTATAGCATTGGACCACTTAGTATTCCATTACCTTGTATTCTTTATTCAAAGGATGATGGAGTAGCTATGTTCTCTTCTGGTAAATTGGGGATAGGACATCATCAGACTGGACACAAAGCTTATAAAGGCTATGTCTTGTATCATGGTAATATTATGCGGGTCAATGACAATAGCTTTCCAAAAGATTTAGTAGAGCCTGTTTGTTTCGGTTATAAAATGAAAAAAGATGCAAAAGGACATGATAAAAAAGTTCCTACTGCAATCTATCATGGAAAAACATACGACTTGGATGCTAACTCTACATTTTTAGGAAGTCTAGTCGGAGGTGGTATTACTTCTTTCCACGATTTTTCTATTACAAAGAATGTAATGAGTATGATCTTGATGCTATTATTTTGTTTGTGGTTATTCACAGCAGTAGCAAGATCATATAAGAGAAGAGAAGGTCAAGCACCTTCAGGTCTTCAATCTTTGATAGAACCTGTTTTTGTTTTTATACAAGACGAGGTCGCTAAACCTTTCTTAGGACCTAAATGGGAAAAATACCTACCATTTTTAATGTCCTTATTCTTTTTCATCTTGGCATTAAACCTTTTTGGTCAAATACCATTTTTTGGTGGATCAAATCCAACAGGTAATATTTCAGTCACCTTCGTTTTAGCAATCATCACTTTCTTGGTAGTATCTTTTAGTGGAAATGCTCATTACTGGGAACACGTATTTTGGATGCCTGGTGTTCCAGCATGGGTGAAAACGATTTTGACACCAGTAGAAGTTATGGGCTTATTTATTAAGCCATTGACCTTGATGTTGCGTTTGTTTGCCAACATCACAGCAGGACACATTGTAATCTCAATTTTTGTGAGTTTAATATTTATATTTGGTAATGATGGAGCAACCGTATATACAGGTAAAGCATTAGGTGCTTCTGTAGCTTCTATTCTTTTAGGTTTATTTATGATGGCAATTGAGTTATTAGTTGCTTTCTTACAAGCCTTTGTATTTACCATTTTAACAGCGTCTTATATCGGTGCTGCAGTTGAAGAACCGCATCACCACTAATTTTTATATCATAAAAACCAAAACATTATGACTGGTACATTAGCCGCTTTAGGAGCAGGTCTTGCAGTAATCGGAGCTGGAATCGGAATCGGAAACATTGGTTCAAAAGCAATGGAAGCGATTGCACGTCAGCCAGAAGCTGTAGGTGACATCAGAGCAAACATGATCTTGATGGCTGCCTTAATTGAGGGTGCTGCGTTGATTGCAATTATCCTTGCATTCTTCGTTAAGTAGTCAGCAAAAAAACAGAGTCGGATATGTAGCGGTTGGCTACCAGTCCGACTCCTAATTTTAAAAAATCACAAATTTTCTATAGATATGTTTGACATGTTATTTCTAGCAGAATTTACGGTACTTCGTCCAAACTTAGGTTTGATTTTTTGGACAACAGTTATTTTCCTTCTTTTCTGGGGTTTGATGGCAAAATTTGCATTCGGACCAATTAAAGACGCATTAAAAAAACGTGATGGAGATATCGCCGATGCTTTAGCTGAAGCTCAAAAAGCAAAAGAAGAAATGGCGAGCTTGAATGCTAAAAATGAAGCATTATTAGCGGAAGCAAGAGAGGAGCGTTCTAAAATGATGAAAGAGGCGAAAGAAACGAAAGACCAAATCATTGCGGAAGCAAAGCAAAAAGCAAACGAAGAAGCGAAGCGTATTGTAAGTAATGCTAAAGCTGAAATCGACACACAAAAGACAGCTGCTCTTTTGGAGGTTAAAAATCAGGCAGGAATGATGGCAATTACGATTGCTGAAAAAATCATTCGTAAAGAACTAAAAGGAAATCCAGAGCAAGAAAGCTTTGCAAATTCTTTAGTTGATGAAATGAATTTAAACTAATTTTTAGGCTTGTCCTAACGTCAATTTATAAACTATGTCTGTAACAAGAATTGCTTCCCGATATGCTAAGTCTTTACTTGATTTGGCTGTTGAGCAAAACAAACTAGATACAGTAGTAAAAGACATTGAGTCTTTTAAAAGAATGCTTGAAAATCGTGATCTCTTTCTTATGATTAAGAGTCCGATTATCAACACTACAAAAAAACTATCGATCTTCAAAGAGTTATTTGAAGGTAAATGCGATGAGTTGACTTATTCTTTTTACAAAATTATCCTTAATAAAGGTAGAGATGCTTTTTTACCTGAAATAGCAGATGAATTCATCGAACAATATCGTGCTAGTCAAAGTATTTCTACTGTGAAATTGACAACAGCTACAGAGCTAAGCGAAGAAGCA
This sequence comes from Saprospiraceae bacterium, assembly GCA_020630735.1. GTDB lineage: Bacteria > Bacteroidota > Bacteroidia > Chitinophagales > Saprospiraceae > JAHDIP01. The sequence goes on from JAHDIP010000072.1 coordinate 22,354, forward strand.
TTGAACAAAATTAAAGCAAAATTAGTTGCCTCGTCTATTACGAAGAAAGATGTAGAAATTCTTACAGCCGTTGATCCAGCATTAATTGGAGGCTATGTGGTCGAAATAGGTGATAAATTATATGATGCATCTGTTGCACACAAATTGAACAAACTGAAAAAAGAATTTAGTTAAGATACATTCTTTGCTAAATGCGCATAAATAAAATCATTAACATAAAAGTTGTTAAAAAATAGCCTACTGGTTTCTAAAAAAGTCTTTCTGAACTACTTTTCGTTTTTTTATCGCCCCATAGCCCTGCTATGTGACTCAAAAAAAGCCTCAATTAATTCAAAAATTCTAATTTTATAATCACAGCACCTATTCTTAAACAACTTCATTAAATCTATACAAAATGGTTGATGTAAAACCTGATGAAATATCAGCAATATTAAAACAACAGCTTTCTGGCTTTAAAACATCTGCTGAATTAGAAGAAGTAGGTACAGTACTTCAAGTAGGTGATGGTATCGCTCGTGTATACGGCTTAACGCAAGCTCAAGCGGGTGAATTAGTTGAATTTGAAAACGGCGATCAAGCCATCGTTTTGAACCTTGAGGAAGATAATGTTGGTGTGGTATTGATGGGTACAGGTGAAGGTATTGTGGAGGGTTCTACCGTCCGTCGTACTGGTCGTATTGCTTCGATCGATGTTGGACCTGAATTCGTTGGTCGTGTTGTAGACCCACTTGGTAAACCAATTGATGGTAAAGGTGAAATAGGTGGTAAACGTTATGAAATGCCATTGGAGCGTAAAGCACCTGGTGTAGTATTTCGTCAACCTGTATACGAACCGTTACAAACAGGTATTAAAGCGATTGATGCGATGATTCCTATTGGTCGTGGACAGCGTGAGTTGATTATCGGTGATAGACAAACTGGTAAAACAGCGATTGCAATTGATACAATCATCAACCAAAAAGAATTTCACGAAAGAGGGGAAACAGTATATTGTATCTATGTCGCTTCAGGACAAAAAGCTTCTACGGTAGCACAAGTTGCTAAAACCTTAGAAGAAAATGGAGCAATGGATTATACTGTAATTGTATCTTCTTCTGCTTCTGACCCTGCACCACTTCAATTCTACGCACCATTCGCTGGGGCTGCAATTGGAGAATTCTTCCGTGATACAGGACATCCTGCTTTAATTATCTATGATGATTTATCAAAGCAAGCAGTAGCATACCGTGAGGTTTCTCTATTACTTCGTCGTCCTCCAGGGCGTGAAGCATATCCTGGTGATGTATTCTACTTACACTCAAGATTATTAGAACGTGCTGCAAAGATCATCGAAGATGATAAGATTGCTAACGATATGAATGATATCCCAACTTCATTAAAAGAAGCAGGTATTGTTAAAGGTGGTGGTTCATTAACAGCATTACCGATTATCGAAACGCAGGCGGGTGACGTTTCTGCATATATTCCTACCAACGTAATTTCGATTACGGATGGTCAGATTTTCCTAGAGTCTAACTTATTCTACGCTGGTGTACGTCCTGCAATTAACGTGGGTATCTCTGTATCTCGTGTAGGTGGTTCGGCTCAGATCAAATCAATGAAGAAAGTATCTGGTACATTGAAGCTTGACCAAGCTGTATACCGTGAGCTAGAGGCCTTCTCTAAATTTGGATCTGACCTTGATGCAGCTACAACTGCAGTATTAGATAAAGGTGAGCGTAATGTGGAAATCTTAAAACAACCTCAATATTCTCCATTGACAGTAGAAAAGCAAGTTGCTATCATTTACTTGGGATCTAAAGGTTTATTGAAAGATGTACCTGTTGATAAAGTGAAAGAGTTTGAAGAAAACTTCTTAAATACTTTAGAAAGAAACCACGCTGATGTACTTAGTGTTTTCAAGAGTGGTAAGCTGGAGAAAAGTGCTTTGGATACGATCACTAAAGTAGCAGCAGATCTTTCTGCTCAGTATAAATAAAAATTAAAGATTCGGTACTGATTAAATAATAGCTTATTGTATTATCGTTTAATCAGTACTTATAAATAAGTTAACCAATGGGTGCTAATTTAAAGGAAGTTCGATTACGTATTGCTTCTGTAAAATCAACACAGCAAATTACAAAAGCCATGAAAATGGTTTCGGCTGCTAAGTTGCGTAGAGCTCAACAAGCGATTACTCAAATGCGTCCGTATGCTGATAAACTAGATTCGATGTTGAAAAATATCCTTTCTAACTTAGAAGGTGATGCTGGTACTTCTTTTGGACAAGAACGTGAAATCGTTAAAGCGGCTGTAGTGGTCGTTACTTCTAATAGAGGTCTTTGTGGAGCATTTAATACCAATGTAATCAAAGCAGCAGTTGCAGCGATTGATGAAAAGTATGCGACACAACGCCAAAATGGTAACTTAACGATTGTTTGTATCGGTAAACGTGGATACGATTACTTTAAAAAGCGTTATGAAGATTGCAACATCGTTACTGACTATGTAGAAATCTTCAATGATTTGAGTTTCGATAATGTTGCCCAAGTTTCAACCATGCTAATGGATGGTTTTAAAACAGGTGATTATGATGCTATTGATGTAGCATATGGTCGATTCAAAAATGCTGGAATGCAATTTCCTGAATTAGCAAAGTTTTTACCAGTAGAAAAAATGGAAAAAACAGAATCTAGTAAAGGAAAACGTGCAGATTACATTTTTGAACCAGATAAAGAGTCTTTATTAGAACATCTTATACCTAGTATATTGCAAACACAGTTTCAGAAGTTTTTGTTAGATACTCATGCTTCTGAACATGGTGCTCGTATGACTGCTATGGATAAAGCAACAGAAAATGCGAATGATTTACTGAAAGAATTGAAAATTACTTATAATAAAGCTCGTCAAGAAGCGATTACAAGTGAAATTTCAGAAATCGTTGGTGGTGCTGCTGCATTAGAAGGTTCATAAAATATAAACAACTTCTATATAAAAAAAGCCCTATTCTGACCAGAATAGGGCTTTTTTTATTACCTTAGTCGTCGTTAAACAATTAACATGAAAGCAATTATTCCTGTTGCAGGTGCGGGTACTCGTCTAAGACCGCATACTTATACTCAACCTAAACCACTTATCCCTGTAGCAGGTAAGACAATCATCTCTTTTATCATAGACCAATTGGTTGATGTCGGAATCAAAGATTTCGTTTTTGTCATTGGATATCTTGGTGAAAAAATCAAACTCTTTGTCGAAAAAACCTATCCTCATTTAAATAATGAATTTGTTTATCAAGACCAACGAATGGGCTTAGGGCACGCTATTTGGTCCGCAAAAGATGTATTAAAAGATACAGATGAAGTTTTTATAGTTTTAGGTGATACGATTTTTGATGTCGATCTGAAAGCAATGGTCAATGAACCAAATTCTTGCTTAGGAATAAAGAAAGTGGATGATCCTCGTAATTTTGGAGTAGTAGAGATGAATAGAGAAGGCTTTGTTAAAAAGGTAGAAGAAAAACCCAAAATTCCCCATTCTGATATGGCAATGGTTGGACTCTACAAGATAAAAGAAGTCAAAGCACTTATAGATGGGATAGATTATAATATCAAAAATAATATTCGGACACACGGTGAGTTTCAATTAGCTGACGGACTCATGCGTATGATCGAAAAAGATATCAAGTTTAGTACGATAAAAGTCAACAATTGGTTTGACTGTGGTAAAAAAGAAATATTACTAGAGACTAATGCAATGCTCTTGAAGAAAGAGGGCTATGCTTCTTCGAATCTACCTAATTACGACAATACGATCATCATTCACCCTGTTAGTATTGGCAAAAATTGTGAAATCAAAAATTCAATTATTGGTCCCAATGTAACGATTGGCAGCAATGTGAAAATCAATTATTCGATTATCAAAGAGTCTATTATTGGCAGCTACTCTTCGATAGATGAAGTGGTATTACATCAGTCTGTTGTAGGAAGCGATGCGGCGATCAAAGGTCTAAGCCAAAGTTTAAATATTGGCGATAATACCGAGATTGATTTTAGTTAAATCCCCAACATGCTCTTATTTCAATAATTCTGGAAATTTTGCTTGAAAGCGCTTAAGGCGTGGTATTGAAATACGTTGCACATAAGGGTTATTTGGATTCAATTTTTCGTAGTCTTGGTGATAGTCTTCAGCAATATAAAAAGTCGTAAGCGGACTTACTTCTGTTACGATAGGATCATTAAAGACTTTTCCTTCCTCCAACTCTTTTATATAGTTTTCAATTAACTGTTTTTCATCTGCATTTTGATAAAAAGCAATCGAACGATATTGAGGACCTGCATCGGGACCTTGGCGATTCGGGGTCGTTGGATCTTGTGAACCAAAGAATACTTTGAGAAGGGTAGCGAAAGAAACCACATCAGCATCGTAGTATACTTCTACTGCTTCTGCATGACGTGTTTTACCCGTACCAATAATTTCGTAAGTCGGGTTTTTAGATGTACCTCCTGCATAGCCAGAAACAGCTTCATGCACACCTTCTACTGATTCGAAAACAGCTTCGACACACCAAAAACAACCAGCAGCAAAATAAGCTTTGCTATAGCCGTCAAGATTTTTATTCGTTGTTTTTTGTTGCGGACTCTTTGTGCTTGTAGTACTTTTATTGTTTTGAGCAGTACATGAGCTTAAGCAAATTATCGCTAAAAATAAAAGAAGATTTTTGAAATTCATTGTTTCGATTTTTAATTATGTAACTCAAAAAAACGAAGAATTGTTTTTAACTAACAATGAAAACGATTAT
>JAHDIP010000370.1 GCA_020630735.1 Saprospiraceae bacterium
TATACATGAATATTTTTCCCTTTCCTTCTTTTCCTTCTGAGCTTATATACATTGTTCCATCTTTATCAAAACAAATTCCCTCAGGTTGTCTGTGCATTGTTTTGTTCAGCTTTTCAATGTGCAAAATAGTACCATCTGGCTTCAGAACTAATAGCAGTTTACCAACAGAAGAGACTATATAGATATTTTTGCTAGAAGGATGGATTGCAATACCTGAAGGTGAAAAAGCAGAAGCTGCCTGATCGGGAGTAAAACTTTCTAATATTTTTTCAAGATATGCAGGATGATCCATTGTATATTCTTGTATTTTTTCTCGATCTATAAGAAAAACAGGGCGTTCTGATAATACATTTGTTTTAAGATCAAAACCATAAATTCCTCTTTTTCCTTTAAACTCTTTTCCTTTTCCAGCTTTACCTTTACAGGCTAAGAGTAAACGATTTTCATCCGCATCAAAAGCTAATCCTTCAACATCATTTGACAGTTCAAGGAATGTTTTGTGTTTAGTCGCTTCTTGTTTTTCATCCCCCTTTCCATCTACTTCATATATTTTTCCGTTACTGGTGGTGACATATATTTTATCACCTACTCTTTCTATCCCTTCATAGTCGCCTTTTTTAGCAAACTTTATTTTGTGTACAATTTGACCATTATTGATATCTATAAAAAATATCTTTCCTTCCTCGTCATTATTTGCTATTAGGGTTAAACCATCTTCGGATAAACTTAATCCAGATATCTCGTTCAAGTCGTTTGGTAACTCAACAATAGAATTCGGAGCATTTAGTTGATAAGGAATTATTGAGGGTTCTGTTTGAGAAGCCACTTTTTCTTCTTTCTGAGCTTGAATACTTGCTGAGTCTTTTACCGTTGTTTCTTTTGTAGGTGTCGGTTCTTCACAGCCTAGTATACTAAGAGCAATTAAACACCATAAAAATAATTTCTTTTGCATGAAAATGTTTTTAACGCTTAAAATAAAATCTTCTGAAGGAAAAACAAAAGTACAAATTTTAAAAAATAAACCCATAGCCTCCGTTCTTTAGTAATAGATTAAAACCAAAGTTCTTAAACTGAATACCAATAGGTATAAAATCACTATTCAATCATAAAGTTCTGTAAAAAGAAAAGTCGTAAGCTTGATTTTTGATATCAAACTTACGACTCTTTGTATAGCATCAAAATGCTAATTTAACCGAAGTTAATTTTATTCTCCTTTATCATCAGCAACTGGTGGCTTACCGCCATCCAATTCGTCTTGCCATACTTTCAACTTATCCCATTCACCATCAGCAGCCATTTTAGATTGTGCTGGCCATGTAGTAGGATCATGCATAGTATAACGACTTCCTGCTTCTGTTAAAATTTCTTTTAAACGATCTGCAGATGTATCAGCTAATTGAGCAAAAGTAAGGATGCCCGCATTATTGATTAATTCTGCGATTTTAGGTCCTATACCTTCTATTTTCTTCAAATCGTCAGGCTTAGCATCAGCGGCAGGCTTCTCTTCTACTACAGGTTCTGCAGCAGGTGTTGTTTCCGCTACCTTAGCTACTTCCTCTACAGGTGCAGCAGTTTCGGCAACTTTTGCTACTTCTTCTGCTGGTGCAGCAGGCGCTTCTTCTTTAACTGGCTCTGGAGCAGGAGTTTCTTCTGCAGCAGGCACTTCAATTTTTTCAGCAGCAGGTGTTTCAGCAACTTTTGCTACTTCTTCTACTGGTGCCGCAGGAGCTTCTCCACTTACTGATTCAACTGTAGTTTGTTCTACTGATTCAGCGAATGTCTTTTGTTCTTCAGCTACAGGAGCAGCATCACTATTAGCTGCAGTTCCAGCTGCAACTTGTAGTTGCTTACGCTTACCTGATAGTTCCAATAAACGTGCTTTTTTAGCTTCAGCAGTTTTTTCACGACGAGCTTGGATTTTAGCTTCTTTAGCATCAATCCATTCTTGATACTTAACCTGTGCTTGTTCTTCTGTTAAAGAACCTTTGCTTACACCTCTCATCAAATGCTTCTTGTACATCACGCCTTTAAAGCGAAGAATTGCACGAGCAGTATCAGTAGGTTGTGCGCCTTTCATTAACCAATCGAAGGCTCTTTCACGATCCAATTCGATAGTTGCTGGGCTTGTCATTGGATTATAAGATCCAATACGTTCAATAAAGCGACCATCTCTTGGCGCTCTGGCGTCGGCTACGACGATGTGGTAAAAAGGCTTTTTTCTACGGCCTTTTCTTTGTAATCTAATTTTTACTGGCATAAAAGTTAAAATTTATCTTGGTTCAACCATACCCATTTAATCTCAAACTAGGAGACGGTGGGATTTTAACGGGGGCAAAGGTACTATTTTTTTCTATTAAAATCAGTTTTATTTGTAAATTCTGCTTGTGATTATGTTTTTATACTAAAAAAAAACATCATAAACCATTGACATCTTATTAAGTACTGACTATCAAAATTTTACACCTCACCTAAATTTATACATACTCTAAAAGGAGATCATTTTAATGGAATTAAAAAGGAAAAATAAAAAACACCCGATTTAACAAACATCATAGCTAACAAACTCATCTTAGACATCAGAAATATTCTATCCTGTTTTTAATTGTTTTTTCGGTACTTACAGTTAAAGAATAACTTCCGCATTTTGCTTATGATCTTATGTTTCTATACTTCTTCAAAAAACCTTGAAAACCATACTCTTGTATCCTGTTGGTACAAGCCATAGCTAATTACATTTTTTGAATTGTCTAGAAACATAATCCCTATTTCAAAATAACCAGACTTATTTTTCATCTGTTATGAAAGCATTGGCTTCTTTTTTTGTTTTAAATGCGTAACATCAATTACAAATTACTATATTTATTGTATGTTCCATTTTTTGAAGCGCCTAATACTTTTGTTTTTACTTTTCGACAGTTGGTCTTCTGTTTTTGCACAACAGTTGCCCCTCTTTACGCAATATCGAGACTATCACAGCATAATCAATCCTGCTACCATTAATCATGATTATCCATTATATGAATACAATGCTTCGGTAGGTGCCTCTTATCGTCACCAATGGGCAAAAAAAGAAAATAGCCCGCAAACACAAATGATTCGTGGGGAATATATTTTTACAGGAGCTAATACGGTTGGTTTATTGGCAGGAGGATATTTAATTAACGACCAAACAGGACCTACAGGATTGAGTGGTGCTTATGGACGAATTGCAGGTATTCTAACTGATGATCCTTATTGGGGAGGTTTTTCCTTAGGATTAACATTTGGTTTGGTACAGTATCGAGTAAAAGGAACAGAGATCGAGTTTTTGGATGAAGGAGAAGTATTATCTAATTCTGATTATTATCAAATTCATCCAGATGTAGGTTTTGGGCTTTATTATTATAAAGCGATGGATAAAGGATTTTTTAAGGATGATATTTTTTATACAGGTGTTTCTATTCCTCAAACACTCGGTTTTGATTTGACATTTACAGATGATAATGGAGAGTTTTATATTCATCGTATTCAGCATTATTATGCATTGATTGGTTTATATAAAAACATCTCGGAGTTGAATTATTTTGAGCCTTCTATATGGTTTAAGTATACACCAAATGCACCTATCAATATAGACCTGAATTTACGTTATCTATTTACTCGAGGACGAGGCTATTTTGCTAGGCCATTCTTTTGGCTCGGAACAGGCTACTCTTTTAACCAATCTATTCATTTAGAAGTCGGTTTTTTCCTAAACGATTTATTTGATGATAGCCACATAAAGATTGGTTATGGTTATGACTATGGTTTTAATACCTATGGTCCATTTTTTGGAAATACGCATGAATTAAATTTGTCGCTTTCATTCGAACGATAATTTATTTCCCTCTTATTATCGTAATTTCTCCTTTCCGAATTTTTCCTGCGGGAATATCCAACCGTAAGATGTAATAATACGTTCCTGCTGGAAGTGGCAAGTCATTTTTATAGTTATTTCCTTTCCAATCATTTTGGTACGGTTTAGCTTCGAAGACAATATCTCCCCAACGATTGATCACTACAAGTTCATTTTCTGGATAGTCACCAATAAAAGGAATAACAAAAAAGTCGTTGATTCCGTCACCGTCTGGAGTAATACCACTCGGAATAAACTCTTCTTCAATTTCTACTACTATCGAAACCGTTGCAGTATCACATGCACTACAATCAATGGCGCATAAGACATAGCCAAAGTTTACGGTACCAGAAAAATATGCTGGAGGAGTGTAAATAAATATACCTGATCCTGTCGTTGTTAATGTTCCTACTTCAGGATCAGTCAACTGATCAACGACCCAATTATCACCAAAGATATCATTGTCTGTAACGGAGATAATTGTTTCTTCTTGGTCATTTATAATCGTTACAAAATCATCATTGGCTATTAATTCTGGAGCGGCTAAATTGATTGCTGTTACAACTATACTATCACATCCTTGATCGGTATTAAAAGATTCGACATAAACTCCTGTACTGTCAGG
>JAHDIP010000371.1 GCA_020630735.1 Saprospiraceae bacterium
TTTTTTTGTAAGAAATGTAATATACATTTTTTTGGCGGCCACCAAGGGCTAGTATCAGCGAAGCTGCCAGTTTTTGCTGGTCATAAACGCTGATGCTTTGTTGCAGGCTGGCTTATGCCTTGAATATCTAGGCATAGGATTAATTATCCTAAAGATAGACAATGCTGTATTCGAGATGAAAGGATTTTGGATGTTTTTTCGGAATAGATTTTTAATAAGAAGAGAACCAATACCAACCATCAATTTAAACGAAAAAGTCAGGTGTGGCCTTTGGAGACTACGGTAAGAGCTATTAGTCCATTTTTATACATAGGAAAGACACTTTGATAAAAATCAGATTAATTAATTATCTTTAAGCAAAGAGTAAAGACAGGCATTAAACAACATATAAGAAACCCCTCAAGTCCTTAAAAAATCCATGCTCAAGCTTAAAAACACACTGTTGGTAAGCTATTATTCTGCCTTTAACAAGAAGCTCCTTCCTATTCTATTTATTTTGTGTTCCGCCTGCACTTCCATTTTTGCTCAACTGAAAATGGAGAATCTAACTCATTACGTAGAATTCGATGGCTTCAAAGTAGATGATATCACTTCAGATCGAACAGGAATGATTTGGATGGCTTCCAAAAACGGGCTAATAAAATTTGATGGTTATGAGTATATCAGATATCATCCAGATCCAACAGATTCTACGACTATAGGAACCTTAAATACCAGTAGTGTATTTGAGGATCGAAATGGATTTATTTGGATCGGTGCAGATGATAGGGTATATAGGTATAATCCAGTCACTGGATTATTTAAGAATTATATAGTCTCAGGCATAGAATATAGTCAAGGGAGCTATCCAGCTATTAACTATATTATATCTGATAATCAAGGAAGAATTTATTTTTGTTACTACACTTATTATGTAGAAAATTTTCATCCTGAGGCAATTGCATACTATGAGGAGGAAACAGATGAAATTAAAGTATTTGAATATGGAAATCAGCCTAAAATAGAAAGAGTCTCCTATGCAGATAGTGATATCTATGGTAATATTTGGCTCAGATCCAATAGAGGATTAGCAAAAATAGATACAACTCAGCAATATGAAATCATAAGTAAGAGCAGTAAGATTGGAGGGTATTATATTAACGGTTTAATAGCGGATGGAGAAGGATTAATCTGGTACACCACACCAGATTTTCGGTTGCATAATTATAACCCAGAAACAAAAATAATTTCCACTATTCCCATTAAACCATTTGAAAATCAAAAACCAGCAAAAGGTAAATTTGCCTTAGAAATTGATAAACATCAAAATATTTGGATTGGAACTTCGGAAGGCCTAGTTTACTATGATAGAGCGGCCGATAAATTTGAGATTTTTGAAACTACAAAAAATAAAAATACTTTTTCCGCTCCCATTAGGGACTTGCATTTAGATGAATTTAACAACTTATGGATTGCCACTTCTAATGATAAAATTTATAAATATGCCAAACAATCCATTTTAAATTCCTTTGTTAGTGATCTTAAAGATTCTACATCAATAACATCTGGATGGGGGCAGAAAATATTTGAAATGGCAGATGGCAGAGTGGTTGTAGTGACTGATGGTGGTTACAAACCAGGATTTAATATTATCAATCTTGAAACAAAAGAATTGGAGTCCATCTTTTTCAGTAATTTATTTCCAAATTCAATGTATAGAAGAGTACTTGGTGAAAGGTTTCCAGGTGTTTTATTTATAAGAGCAGGTGGTCTTTTTTATTATTATCATTTGGCATCCCATAAGATGGAAGAAGTCGAAAACCCTGGAATTCCTCATGAACATTATTTTTATAGCGTATTTCCAGATAGTAGAGGTAATGTATGGTATTGCACAAGCTATGGCCTGTATTTAGAGAAGAAGGAATATGACGAATTAAGGCATTTTAATTTTGAAAAATCATCTATGATTTCTTCCAATAGTCGTAATGTTATTAATGTGTATGAATCTGAACGTAATGGACTTTGGATAATTACGAATGATGGATTGTTTTTACTCAATTATGAAACTTATTCCATTACAAGACATGGATACCCAAATTCTAAAGAAGGCGGATTCCTTTCGCAAGATATTAATTCTTTGTATGATGATGAAAACGGAACGGTATGGGTAGGTACTTGGGAAGGAGGATTGTCCAAGTATGATATGACAACTGACAAAGTAAAAACTTATGGTTACAAAGATGGCCTATCATCTATGAGTATCCAGGGGATTCTCCCAGACCATGAAAATGATATATTATGGTTAAGTACATTTGGAGGCATTAGTAGCTTTGACATCAAAACGGAAACTTTTACCAACTATTACCTCGAGGATGGTATTCATGGACTTCTATTTGCAGACGGTTCTTATCTCAAAACTTCAAAAGGTTGGTTTGTATTTGGTGGTGAAGTTGGGATTACCTATTTCCACCCCAAAGAATTCATTGAAACTGCCAAGCCACCTAATGTTTTTATTACATCCGTAAAATCTGATACGACCTCATTCTTCTTAGGGGAAAAAAATAAAACACCTTTTCAACAAGCTGAAATCCCATCCCTATCTCTTTCCTATCAAGAAAATAGTATTGCGATCAGTTATACCGGAATACAATATGATGAGCCATTGAAAAACACATTTTCTTATCGCTTAGAAAACTATGATCATCAATGGAGAAATGTTGGTAATTCCAGAACGGCATTTTACCAAAACCTACCCGCAGGACATTATACATTTCAGGTAAAAGCCACCAATAGTAATGGCGTCCAAAATGAAAAGGGAGCATCTATTCAGCTATACATTGCTCCTCCCTGGTGGCAAACGAATCTTGCCTATCTCCTTTTCTTCTTAACTTCCTTTGGCATCTTATATTGGATTTATAGGTTTCAACTAAATCGACGATTACAAATAGAGGAGACCAATCGACTCAAAGAGCTTGATCATTTCAAATCCAAATTATATACCAATATTACCCACGAATTTCGGACTCCGCTGACCGTAATCCTTGGAATGGTCGAACAGGTAAACCAGCAGCCGAAAAAAGCACTTGAATTGATTAAACGCAATGGTCAAAACTTATTAACACTAGTGAATCAGATGTTGGATCTCTCCAAATTGGAATCTGGAAATTTAAAATTGGAACTGGAACAAAAAGACATCGTAAGCTTTCTTCTTTATGTCGCAGAATCGTTTCAGTCTTTGGGAGAATCTAAAGGAATTCGTTTAGTGGCTTATTCAGAAATCAATGAATTGGTCATGGATTATGATGAGGAAAAACTTAAACAAGTGATAAGTAACTTGTTGACAAACGCCATAAAATTTACTAATGAAAATGGCAAAATAATTTTGCATATAACAAAGTCTAATCAAAAATTGCAAATCAAAGTTCAGGACAACGGCATGGGTATCCCGGCTGATCAGTTGTCTAAAATTTTTGATCGTTTTTATCAAGTTGATGATTCCTCTATTCGAAAAGGAGAAGGGACTGGTATTGGTTTAGCACTGTCCAAAGAATTGGTCAAATTAATGAACGGACAAATAAGTGTAACTAGCCAACTTAAAAAAGGAACGGAATTCAAAATTCTTCTACCGATTCAAAATTTAGCACCTAAGGCAGTTTCTGATTTGAAACCAATTGAAAAACCTTATTTAAAAAAAGAAAAAGTTACCTCTATAAATCCATTGGAGATTAAAGTGAATGGCTCTTCCGAAAAACCGATCTTGCTACTTATTGAAGATAACGAAGATGTGATTACTTATATCCAAACTTGTTTGGAAAAGGACTATGAAATCAAAAAAGCGATCAATGGTCAGATAGGAATTGACAAAGCGTTTGAGCTAACTCCGGATTTGATTATTAGCGATGTGATGATGCCTATTAAGGATGGTTATGAAGTTTGTGCAATTTTAAAAACAGATACACGGACCAGCCACATTCCCATCATTTTATTAACGGCTAAAACCACTGAGGAAGATAAGATAGCGGGCCTGAAACAAGGTGCCGACGCTTATTTGACCAAACCTTTCAATAAAGAGGAGTTGCTGGTACGTTTGGAAAAATTATTAGCCTTAAGAAATCAACTTCGTGAACGCTATAGTAATTTTGTTCCTGATCGTAATAAAGCTTCCCAAACGCCTTCTCCAGAAAGTGAATTTCTAGGTAAAATCCATCAACTCCTGGAGGACAACCTCAGCGATGATGGTTTTGGTATTCCTCAATTATGTAGAGGTATGGGTATGAGTCGTTCACAAATCTATCGAAAGCTAATTGCGCTTACTGGAAAATCCACATCCATTTATATTCGAAGTATTAGATTGCACAAAGCCAAAGCATTATTACAAAACTCGGAACTATCAGTTTCCGAAGTGGCCTATAATGTTGGCTTTAGTGATCCAGCTTACTTCTCTCGTCTTTTTACTCAAGAGTATGGCTTGCCTCCCCGAGAATTGAG
>JAHDIP010000372.1 GCA_020630735.1 Saprospiraceae bacterium
GGTCAAATACCTATTTTACTTAAGTTGATGATATTTTTAAAAGATAGCCTCTTTGTTTTTCAGTCTTTCTGTTGCAGTTTTAACTTTGAGAATGCAAGCCAATTCGGTTGCCTTCGGTGTCTATAAATTGAGCGAAAAATCCAAATTCACCAATGTCTGTTTTGGGTATGATAAGTTTACCGCCTGCTGCTTCGACTTTTCCAGCCTCAACAGCTACATCGGCACAAGCAAAGTAGACAATTGTACCATCAGTACTCGGCTTATTTTCTGAAGAATTTACCAAACATCCAGAAGAACCAACTTTGTCAGGTTCTCCAAAGACATACATCTTATCGTTGGGCATTTCAATAAATACAAACTTCAAGTTAAACACTTTTGCATAAAAGTCTTTTGCTCTTTCAAGATCAATAGTAGCGATTTCAAGCCATTGAATTGGATTATTCATCTTTAATTATTTTATTGGTTCATCAAATTAGAATTATTGAAGTTCAACCTCCATGTATACAGGTTGGTGGTCTGAAAATTGGAATTGTTGATTGATACCTTTTATTTTAGTTGCTTTTAAGTTTGGTGATATGAGAAAAAAGTCGATCAAGGTGACAAAGGTTTTGCCACGTTCATAAATATTCTCTACACTACGAATAGTTGGAGTCGTTGTATCATAAATAAACTGAAAGCCTTCAGGTAAAAACTCACCATCGATATTATATTCTCCTTCCACTTTTTCTTGCGGCATAAAACCATCAAACTTAAAATAGGGAGGACATTGATTCCAGTCGCCGCCTGCTATGAGGTAGTTTCCCTTTTCATATTCATTGACCAAAAAATCTTTTAGATAAGCCATTTGTTGTTTTTTCAACGTGCCATCTTTGTCGTAAGCCGAATTATGCACATTGACGAGTACTAACTCTTTTCCGTTTGCCAAATCAAAACGACTAACCCCCAAACAACGATCTAAAGTAAAAACATTGTCTGGCCAAGCAAAAGCTCCAGGTAACTGATAACGAGTAGATGCTTTAGGCTGATATTTAGAAAAACTCGCAAGTCCACTTTTTGCTTTTCCATAGACTCGCCAAAATTCTAAAAGCGGAATAGGAATTCGTGTAACATCCAGGTTTTTTGCATAAGAAGACACATATTCGGGTAAGGTCTTTTGCAAAACATCTAATTGATTGGTATGATAACTTCTTTTAGAGTCGAGATCAACTTCTTGAAAGAGATAGAAATCTGCTTTATTGGCATCTACCAATTGAGTGATTCCTTTTACATTTTTCTCTACGAGTTGTTGAGGTGCTCGGATCATTTTACCATTAGATAAAAAGAAGCCACCGTGGTCATAAAAGAAATTAGAATCATCTCCTAAGCCACCATAACCGATATTCCAAATCATAACAGAAAGGGTACTATCACTAATCACCTTAAGATCAGTACTTCCTTCGGCCTTCAAGTCAATAATTTCTTCAGGTTGGTAATCACCAAGGGTAGCATGTATTAAGCCAATAAGTACATACAATAGAAAAATAAAAATTATGAGACCTAGAAGTCTAAAAAAATATTTAATTACGTTGGACATAGTACATTCATTTTGACCCAAAATAAGCAACAATTTTTTAAAAACCTAACACGTCATTCATATTAAATACACCTTTTTTATCGACAATCCATTCAGCAGCTACGAGCGCTCCTTTAGCAAAACCAATCCGAGTAAAAGCAGTATGTTTTATTTCGATAGAATCGATTTCGGAAGAATAGTTAATACTATGCGTTCCTGGTACTTTATCAATCCGCTTGGAGCGAATAGGTAAATCTGTATCAACTTCTTTTATTTCTTTCGTCCATTTATTTTTGCGATCAACATTTTCTAAAATGCCATTTGCCAAAGTAATCGCAGTTCCACTTGGAGCATCGAGTTTTTGGGTATGATGAATTTCTTCTAATTCTATGTCATAAGCTGTTTGCTCATTCATCATTTCAGCCAATCGTTTATTAATAGCAAAAAAGATATTGACACCGATACTAAAATTAGACGCATATAAAAATGCACCATTTTGTTCTTCACACAAGGCACAAGCCTCCTCATAATGCTCTAGCCAAGCAGTTGTTCCTGACACAACAGGTATGCCTGATGTCAAACAACGCTGAATATTTTCGAAGGCAGTTTCAGGGCGACTAAAGTCTATCGCTACATCTGCTTTTGCTAAATTGTTGGTCGTTAAAGCGGCTTTATTCTCGCTTGTAATTTTGAGAACAATTTGATGCCCTTTTTCGATAGCCAGTTGTTCAATTGTTTTTCCCATTTTTCCATAGCCTAAAAGTGCAATTTTCATTTATTATTTTTTTTTGATAAAATGTGACCTGAATATACTTCTTACGTCTCAAAATTAGAAATTAAAATAAAACTACTTTTGCAGAGGGTCTCAGACCACTTTTTTATACTCAAATAGACACCCTCTTCACCTGTTCAGCAAGTGAAGAGGATTTCTTATTCTCGCACTTTTTTGCACATCCTAAGCTACAAATTATATTTCCCATTTAGTCCTTAAAAACAATTTTTTGATTGCAAAAATGCTATTTTGCTAATTTTTCAATTGTTTTTTGTTAAAAATTAAAAAAAATATCCTTTTTATTTTTTATTACCCCATTAATTAACAAAATTTGACACTGAGAAAATATTAGCCCCATCATTGAAGTTCATTATTGAGCTTCATTTCAAAAAAATTTAGTCTTCACAAATATTCATTTTTCTTAACAAAACGAAAAAATATGAAAAAGTACTTAGTTGAATTTATTGGGACTTTTTTCCTTGTGCTTACTATCGTAGTTACGGTAGCAGCTGCAGGAGCAATGGCACCTTTGGCGATTGGTAGTATTCTGATGGTAATGATCTACGCAGGTGGGCATGTATCTGGTGCACATTACAATCCAGCTGTAACACTAGCTGTATGTTTGAGAGGAGCTTGTTCTTGGGCAGATGCCCCTGGTTACATTATTGCACAAATTATTGGAGCTATAGTAGCTGCAGTGATGGGTGAATACCTTGTAGGTTACATGGGCAACGATATTGTAATGCCTGTAGCTGGACCAGCATTTGCATTTGCACCTGGTATGATTGCAGAGTTTTTAGGAACTTTTGCACTTTGTTGGGTAGTATTACATACTGCTACGGCTAAAGCAACTTCTGGAAATTCGAACTACGGTTTAGCAATTGGTTTTACGGTAATGGCATGTGCTTATGGTTTAGGCGCTGTTTCTGGTGGAGCTTTTAATCCTGCTGTTGCTGCTGGTGTAGTAGCTGCTGGAATGTCTGATGTTGCCAACATTGGAGGATTCTTAGTTGGTCAAGTATTAGCTGCTGTTGCTGCTGCCTTTGCATTCAAATTTGTAAATGATCCGAATGATTAGTAATTTCATTCGATTCTAATATAAAAAAACCTTTTTTGGGCTACGGCTTGAAAAAGGTTTTTTTATGATTTGGTTTTTATTTTATTGAGAAGTTGCTCCAGTTTTTCAATCCCCATTTCCCGCATATAAGCAATATTTCGATCTGGAATCGCAGAGGTATCTGGATGGTTTTCTATCGCTTTTTCAACACTTTCCTCTCTTAAAATATGGAACATAGGATAGGGTGAACGATTCGTAAAATTAGCTGGGTCATCGGTACTCGAATCCGCGAAACAATAGTCTGGATGAAAACTGGCTATTTGATAAATGCCTTCATAATCATTATCGTTTAGCAATGATTCCGCCAAATATAATAGATCAAGATAAGATAGAAAGTGGAGAAAATTTTCGGGAAAAATGAGGAAGGCAGTTTCTATACTTTTTTGTTTATCAAGTAGTTTACAAAGGGATAAAAAAGAAGTGAGGCAGGTTTCTACATCTTCAGAACGAACAACTTCATAATGAATAGATTGTTGCCTTACTTCTTTTCCTGCAAAGGGACAAATATTGTATTGAACAATAAAATGTTGAATCCATGTTTCAGTTTGTGAAATGATTGTCTGGTTTGAAAACATTTTATTGTTGCGTTTCGTCAGAGCGTAACCAAAAAATTGTAAGGAATGAAGTACTACGACGCTTTTTCATTTAACTCTGCAGGACTATTAGCATAAGCTTCAGACATTTCTTTTGAAATCGCTCCTTTGGTCACTTTGATATACGTTTTAGTATCCACTTGTAAAGATACTGTATGTCCTTCTATTTTGTTTACACGACCAATAATGCCACTTGAAGTTACTACTTCATCTCCCTTTTTTAAACCTTCAACAAACGATGTTCGTTCGTTTTCCCTTTTTTGCTGAGGTCGCAAAAAGAAAAAGTAAAAGACAATTATGATACCCAATAAAGGTAAAAAACTAATAATTGATTCAACTAAACTTCCTCCTGCTTGTAATAAAATTGTAAGTAACATTCGTCTTATTTTTATGTTTTTAGATTTTCTTTAGACT
>JAHDIP010000373.1 GCA_020630735.1 Saprospiraceae bacterium
AAAAAACTTACCAATGTGTAATATTTAGTGTATATTTGCTAAAACTTACCAAAACGTAAGATTATAAGACATAAAATAGAATTTGACTTTTATACACATGATAAGTTGATGTTGTACTATTATTATCTCCCTATTGAGTTAATCCAAACTGCTTTTAAGCGACAATGGTAACAATAACATTGTTAATCACTTGTAGAGATGAAGTATTTAACATATCTTTCTCAAAAATATAAATCAAAATTCAATAAGGGTTGGATTGAGCTAAATGATTGATCTTTTTGAACATATAGCAAGAAGTAATTTACAACAAAATGAAACATTAATGAAACACCTAAAATCACCTTTTTTTGCATATAGATATTTAGTTACTCCTATAAATAATCAAAGTACTATTATTCAAGCTGCTAATAAAAGTAAGGAGGAGTTGATGAAAGATTTGGTAGCAGAATTGAATACAAACACAAAAACAGAATGGCATAAAGGGACTAAGCGATATTTGATATATGGATTTCAAAACAGAAATGATATTTACATTTTAAAATACGCAAGAATCACTAATGAAAAAATCTATAAAGAGGGCGAATCTGATATTGAAATAGAAGGTATTAAGTCAGCAAAATTTGTCTTTTTAATAATAGACGTCAAATATCAAATAATACTAATTGAAAGAAATTCGAGTGTATTTAGTTCAATTCGTACAGCAATAAATACTCTGTCTAATTATTTCAGAGAAAAAATGCGAGAATTCGATTATGTAGTAAATATGTATCCTTTAGTATCAAAAAGAAGCTTTTGGAATTATGTTGAAGAAGCTGATAAGATATTTGAGCTACATTTGGTTTTGAATGCGCCAAATATGCCTTTTTTAGGTAATTCAGACACAAGAGACGTTTTAGAAAAGATAAAAGAAACAACAAATAATGAAGAATTTGAAATTGGATTTAGGAATAAGGAGGGAGGACTTACAATTATTAAAGAATCTTTAGGAAATTGGATAAATTATATCCAAGAAGTAGGTGGAAAATACTGGATAAAGTTTAAGAAGGATGGAGTTGACGAATTAAAATCAAGTTATGACGATACAGCTAAAACTCGTATTCCAAAAAAGAAGACAGAACAATATACAGATGAAGAACTTACTAATATTGAAGACAAAACAAAGCTAATGCATAATTTAGAAACAAGAACAGAAAACGATGAAGATGAATCTTAAAAGAAGCGCAATTCCTATTCTTATCGCTGTGATTATTACAGCAATATCATATTGGCTGGTTCACAACACAAAAATTGAGCTATTGGAAGTTCTCAATGCTGTTTCAATGTTCACTTACTTTGGTGTATTGATAGGATTTGCTTTAACGATTTATACATTTGGCCTTTCGATGATAGGCGATATTAAAAGTAATATTTCAAAAATTGACAATTTAACTAAAGAAGAAAAGAAAGAAATATTTACTGGTTTGAGAAATGGGTTTGCCCAAATCAAACAGAATATTTGGTTGATTTTTGCAGGAATTATTTTAGTGATTGTTCTTTCAGTAGTCAAAGACATTAAAAACCCATTTGGATGGCAAGTTGAAGTTTATCAAATACCTGAAACATTAAGCCTATCAATATTCTTTCTATCAACTTTGGCAATGTTTGATATAATGAGAACAATGTTTAATTTATCTGAAATAAATATGGAACTCATTAAAAACGAAGATTAAAAATCACTAACATAATTGCACTAAATCTTCTCTATCTTAATGATTGTTATTTTTTATATAACCTCTAAGCTAAAAAAGCCTTTACGCCTCACAAGCACAAAGGCTTTTTTATACCCAATCCTAAAAAACTTACCAATGTGTAATATTTAGTGTATATTTGCTAAAACTTACCAAAATGTAAGGTTATGGAGTATAATAAAGAAAAAATACCATTTTCCGTTTCAACGGCTACATCTGTCTTATTGTTAGCGTTTGATTATACCGATAGATTTAATGATGCAAAAGAATTTTTAAAGAAGAAAGGTAGGCATACTATTACTGGGATAAGTTATAGAACTCTTAATCACTGGGAAAAAATAGGTTTAATTGACAATGAAAGGCCCGATGGGAAGGGATGGCGAAAATACAGTATCATTGACATGGTTTGGTTACATATCATTATTTCGCTAAGAAACTTTGGTTTCCCTCATAAAAAGATATTGAAAGTTAGGCAAAAACTAATGAATAATAAGAAACCAAATGAACGTATGTCAGATAGTAGAGTGCTATTATTTTATACAATACTTGCATACTGTAAAAGAAAGCCTGTCACGCTTTTAGTCTTACAAGAAAAATCAGATGTACAATTCGTAACAGATAATGAACTGACCTTTGACCACTATTTTAATAATTTAGGAAACCATATTAGTATCCCTCTAAATCCCTTTATCCAAAAATTATCAGGTAAAGATTTAAGCCCTAAATTCCCATTAAGTGCAAAAATAACCGAAAAAGAAGCAACTCTTTTAGGAGTAATAAGATATGGAAACTATGAAAGTATAAAAATAAAGCTAAAGGGTAAGGAAATTGATTTATTAGAAAATACTGAACTAATCAATAATTCCGAAAGAATAACCGATATTTTAAAAAGTAAAGATTTCCTAAACATCGAGCTAAAACAAAGAGACGGCAAAATAGTATGCTTAAAAAAAACAGACCTTATAAAGCCTTAACATGATGGGATAAGCCCACATTTATAACGTATCGGCCTACTGACTGAAAAAACCAGAGGTAAGCCAATGTAATAGTAAATGCTTAGTATTAAAAAATGTAGAAGCATCTTAAACCAAAATAAGGAAGATCAAACTCCTAATTATTCAGAACAGGAAGTAAAGCAAATAAGAGACTTGCTTTATCAACTGGCAGAATTAGACTATGAAATTTTTAAAGAAAATCAAGTGAATGGAAAATGTAATCATTTACACAAGGGTAAGCACTGATGAACAGGCAAATAATGGCTATAGCCTAAAGCATCAAAAAGACGTGCTGGAAAGATATTGCGCCATCAAAGGCATGAATATAGTACAACACTTTCAAGATGACTATTCAGCTAAAGACTTTGATAGGCCAGCATTTAGTATGCTGATGGAATACGTCAAGAACAACCGTAAAAACGTCGATACGCTTTTATTTACCCGTTGGGATAGATTTTCACGTAATATTGAAGCGGCCTATAAAACGATTAGAATACTGCGAAATTTAGGCGTCGATGTAAATGCCATAGAACAGCCGTTAGATTTAAGCCAACCAGATAGCAAAATTATGTTAGCGGTTTATTTGGCTGTTCCCGAAGTAGAGAACGACAAAAACTCCCTACGCACCACCGAAGGAATGAGACGTGCGCAAAAAGAGGGATGCTGGACAAGTAAAGCCGTTTATGGCTATGATAACCACAGAAATGAGGCTGGACAATCTACTATGAAATTTAATGATAAGGCTCCTTTGGTTAAAGAAGCTTTTACCCTTTTTGTTAAAGGTATCTATTCCATTGAAGAAGTGCGCCAGATGATGAAACCCAAAGGCATGAGCATTTCCAAGCAACAATTTAACTATATGATTAAAAATATCTCTTATGCTGGTAAAGTCCGTATCAAGGCATGGAAAAAGGAAGATGAACAAATAGTGGAGGGATTACATGAGGGAATTGTCTCTTTAGAGCTATATCAGCAAGCACAAGCCATTATAAACGGACGTAAGCGACACAATGCCCAACCAAAGAACAGAACGCCTAAATTGCCTCTTAGGGGCTTTTTAGTCTGTCAAAAGTGTGGAGGGAATTTAACAGGAAGTGGCTCTAAAAGTAGAAATGGCGAAAAACATTATTACTATCATTGCCAAAAAGGATGCAAAGAACGATTCAGAGCCGACACCGCAAACGCTAACTTTATCACTTTTCTAAATGAAATCAAGATAAAGCCAGAAGTAGCAGAACTATACTCTAAAATCATCAAGGACGTATTCAAGCAAAATGAAGCCGACAAAGGCAAGCAGTTAGCTTTTATTGATAAAGAGATACAGAAGATACAAGAACGCTTAAACAGTGCAGAAGATAACCTAATGGATCAAGTTATCACACCATTGACTTATGAGAAAATGAAAAAACGCTATGAGGACAAAATGAGCGAGTTAATAAGAAACCAAACAGAACTAAAGTTTGCTGACTCCAATTTTACCAAGTATCTAAAGTATAGCCTCCACTTATTACTAAACTTAGATCACTATTATAAAGAATCAGAGCTACCAGTAAAGCAAAAATTGATTGGTTCGATATTTCCCGAAAAACTCACTTTTTCTGATAATAAATATCGAACCACTAAATTTAATGAGGTCTTAAACCTAATTAGCTGTAAATCAATACCTTCGAGTGAGGACAATAAAAAAAGGGTTGGTATT
>JAHDIP010000374.1 GCA_020630735.1 Saprospiraceae bacterium
CCTCCACATTGTCCATTTACATCTGCAGGTGGTGCAGGAGCAACTGGAGCTTCCGTATCTTCAATTGTTATCGTCTGTGATACAAAAGATGTATTATTACAAACATCGGTAAATGTCCATGTACGTACTAATGTAAAAGAATTTGGACAAACACCAGGTGTCATTTCTTCGGTTGGAGAGACTGTTATATCTGCACCACAATTATTTGTCGCTGTTAAATCTACTGGCGGAGGAACATCGCCAGCACATTGTCCTGTTACATCTATTGGAGCTGTTGGAATGACAGGAGCAGTTGTATCATTTATTGTTATTGTTTGTGAAACAGAAGAAGTATTGCCACAAGCATCGGTAAATGTCCATGTGCGTATTAATGTAAAAGAATCTGGACAATCATCTGCAACTAAATCATCAACAGATGAAGCTACTATCGCACCATCACAATTATCTGTTGCAGTTAGATTAACCGCTGCTGGTACGTCCGTATTACAATCTCCATTTACATCTGCAGGTGGTGTAGGAGTAACTGGAGCTTCCGTATCGCCTATGTTTATTGTTTGCGATACTGCGGATGTATTCCCACAAGCATCGGTAAACGTCCAGGTGCGTACTAATGTAAAAGAAGATGGACAGGCTCCTGGTATCGTTTCCTCCGTTGGAGAAACCGTAATAGGACCATCGCAATTATCCGTCGCCGTTAGATCTACTGCTGGAGGTACATTTCCACTACATTGTCCGTTTATATCTGCAGGTGATGTAGGAGCAACTGGAGCTTCCGTATCACCTATATTTATTGTTTGTGATACTGCGGATGTATTTCCACAAGCATCGGTAAACGTCCAGGTGCGTACTAAGACAAAAGCGTTAGCACAAGCTCCTGGCGTAATGTCTTCTGTTGGTAATACTGCAATAACACCATCGCAATTATCGGTAGCTGTTAATTCCACAGGTGGTGGTATGTTAACGCCTCCACATTGTCCTGAGATATCCGCTGGTGCCGCTGGTGCTATAGGAGCTTCGGTATCTTCAATAGATATTATTTGTGATACTGCTGAAGAATTACCACAAGAATCAGAAAAAGTCCATGTTCGTACCAAGGTAAAAGTATTTGAACAATCTCCTGGCGTTGTTTCTTCGGTTGGTGAAACGGTTATCAATCCATCACAATTATCGGTAGCTGTTAAGTCTTCTGCAGGTGGAATACTAGCACTACATTGTTCTAAAATATCTGCTGGTGCCGCTGGCGCAACAGGCAATGTAGAGTCTGTTACATTTATTGTTTGAAAACAAGTATCTCTATTATTCTCCTCATCTAGAGCAATCCATCTTCTATCTATTGTATATGATGATGGACAAGCTCCTGGTGTAATAAAATCTTCAAAAGAATAGGTCGTTATTCCACAGCCAGCTGAAGATATAGGGAAACCTAAACTAGCATTGATATTAGGATCTACACTTTCATCACATTCTATATTGGCATCTAGAGGACAAGTGAGTACTGGCGGTAAACAACATCCTTCGAAACAAATGTTTCCGACAGTAAAATCATTTGAACCTGGTTTACAAATTAGTATATCTATAAAACCATCGGCATTAGGTGATAGTTCAGAAAAATCACTAATAGGAGTTCCTCCATTATCAACATTTGTACAGCTACCATCAAAAACATCACAAGATCCTTGATTTGGATTACAACCTCCATCAATGTCTAAGGTTAGTATCCCTCCACATTGAGTATTATTGAAATTAATAATTACTCGAGCACAATTATTTCCTGCATCTCCACAACATCCAGTGGATTCAAAGTTTCGGACAAGTGTAATATCTCCTATTGCACAACCATCAGCATCTAAAGGTAAAGTCGTTAAATCTATTTCAGTAACTGGTGGTTGAAGATCACAACCAAACATTGAAGGAGGAATTTGTGCTTGAATATCTGAGAGTATGCAATTTATAAAGATAAAACACAATAAATAAATTATTTTTTTTAAGTGGGCGTTGTTTTTGTTCATAATATATCATTTTAATTTGATGCTAAAAAATGAAAAATTATCATTTTGCATTCCTTATCAAAGAATTCTAATAAAAAGAGAGTCGCATATATAGAGTTGTTTTGTATCGACTAGGCAAAAGAAATAGACATAGCAGAGCGTTTAATTTTTATTTTAAAAATGGTTTTGTTTTATTTGAAATATGGCATAAGCATAACTGTCAATATAAATGCACATTTATATTGAGATGAAAAGAATTATACAAGGTTCAAATTTTAGTACTATAAGTTAGTCATCCTTGAAAAGTACTTTTCAAAAATCTAATTGATAGTTACTACAAGTATTGAAAGCTTGTAATAAACTTCTAATCAAAAAACTGTTTTATTGTATTACCTTAGGAAAAGTTCAAAATCACTTGCCGTGCAACACTGATGTTTTCATTTTATTTTTTGGTTCAAGAGCAAGACCATTTAGAAAAGTTTTTTGGAGTTTTCCTTTACTTTAATAGTACTCAAAAGCATTAAACCAAAAACATCTCTTTATGTACAATTCCTAGAACTGCGATCTTAGATTCAACAAATTGAATCTACTTTCTATAAAACATTGAAACAATAATCATCTTTAGCACTTATTGTAGGTGAGACTTACTAAAGATAGCATATCGTAAAGTATACCTCTACTGGAATTTTATTTTAGGATTGCTATTAGTCGCTATTGCTTTATTTACAGTAGCTTTAAACGTTCGCAAATCCGAAAATCATTTTGGTTTCAGTATAGAATAAAACCGCAAGTATTGCATTCCACACAATAAATCTATAACTGCGATTCTATAGTTTTTATGTAATTAAAAGATGATTTGTAATTGGGATACCAAGAACAATAAATCCAAAGAAATAACGAATTTATTTGGTTGTACTTATGAGAGCGGGTGAATTCTAAATAAAGCTATAAAAAAAAAATTACTCAAACAAGTATTAAAGTATTTTTTAATGCTTTTTATTTTGATGAAGGGTGAATTTGTAAAAAGGGTAATGCAGTATCTCATATTTTTTTGGTAAAAACCCCCCTCTAAAAATTAGAGAGGGGTCGTCCCAAAAACCGGTTTTAAGATATCTTAGACCGGTTTACCTACAATAAACTAATATCTTTTAGTCTACAATTATCATTTTCTTCGTTGCAGAAGAAGTAGCTGTATCTAACTGGTAGTAAATTACACCAGCACCATTCAATTCACTTCTGTTCAATGTAATTTCGTTATAACCTTTAGCGTAGTCACCATCGATTACTTTCAATACTTTACCCGCAAGGTCGAATACACGTAATGTAGCTGTACCTGCTTCAGATAAATTGAAACCAATTCTAGTTTCAGCATTAAATGGGTTTGGTACGTTTTGGTACAATTCGAATGCAGTATTCTTAGTAGTACCAAAAGTAAGCGCAACATCTAATAATTCTGCATCTGCAGTATAAGCTTCAGCAGTAGTGTAGCGAGAATTTGCAGTCAATACATCGCTTAATTGAACATTAGCTAATGCTTTGAATGTTAAGCTAAATGCAACATCACTTGCAGCAGTTGTATTCCAACTAGTTGTGATTACACCTTCATTAAGCATTGTCAAACCAAAGTTTTCGATATCGCCTTTAGCAACATCAACAAACTCTAATGCAGCACTGTTGAAGTTTAATGTGAATTGGTAACCCAATACTTTTTGGTTTCCTGCAAAGTCAATTGTATATGTTTGACCAGCGTTCAACATATTGTCAGCTACATCAAATGCTAATTCTCCAACTTTGTTACGGTCTTGAGTACCTACTAAACCATTGTACGTTGCTGTTTCATTAACATCACCTACTTTGATTGCTACAAAGTCAGCAGCTAATTCACTAGCTTCAAGATCGTTGAATGAAATAACTTCAGGGAAAGTTGTTTCAAACGGATTAGCACTAGGGAATACGAAATCTTTATCTACAAATCTCCAAGATGTGTTATTAGGGAATTCTGTATTGATATTCAAAATCATTTTACGAAGTTCAATAATATCAATCGCCGATGTAGCACCTGAGTTATTTACATCTGCAGCAATAATCTTGTAAGGAGAACCTAAAGGTTGAACACCTAAGATATGCTTTTGAATTAATACAAGATCGTAAGTAGTAACACCATTCATGTAGTTGTCATCTTTTTCAGGAGTAACAGTATAGTTATTGTGCATTGGCACATCACCAAACATATAACCTTCCATATCAGTTAAGATATTAGGGAACGTACCTCCACCTGAAAGGCTTACAGTTACATCTGTTACATCTTGGTCATTTTCGCTTGCAATTCTACCAGCAATTAACCCGGCAGTTGGATCAGGCGTACAAGCTCCGTTAGGATCTTGGATTACTACATATGTACGGCAGTGATCAGCATTTCCTGCTTCATCAA
>JAHDIP010000375.1 GCA_020630735.1 Saprospiraceae bacterium
TTAGCCAATCAAAGTATGAAAATTTTAATAAAAAAAGGTCATTACATTCAAACTGCTTATAAGATGGTAACTTATATCACTTCTTTTCTATACGAAAAAAAGGAGCTTTTGTTTGATCAAAAAAAAGACAGTGCATCCGTAGAAGCACTGCCCGATATAATTAATTCATGATATTGGCTAAATTATACCTTTTTCCGCAAGGTAACGTTCTGCATCAAGAGCTGCCATACAACCCGTACCAGCAGCCGTAACTGCTTGACGATATACTTTGTCCTGAGCATCTCCACTAACGAAAACTCCAGCGACATTGGTTTTACTCGTTCCAGGTATTGCATTCAAATAACCTGTTTCATCCATATCGATCCACCCTTTAAATATATCTGTATTAGGCTTATGACCAATGGCTACAAAAAATCCTTTTACAGGAATTTCACTTACTTCATTCGTTTTGTTATTGATCACTCGTACACCTTCTACTTCTTCTTCTCCCAAAATTTCTTGAGTTTCAGTATTCCAATGTACGATAATATTTTCTGTTTTTAAAACTCTATCCTGCATAATTTTAGAAGCTCTCATCTCATCACGACGTACAATCATGTGTACTTTTGGGCAAAGTTTTGCCAAATAAGATGCTTCTTCAGCGGCTGTATCACCACCACCAACTACTGCTACTTCTAAGTTTTTGAAAAAGAAACCATCACAAACAGCACAAGCAGATACCCCTTTATTCATTAATTTTTGCTCTGACTCCATTCCTAACCATTTGGCACTAGCACCTGTAGAAATAACAACCGTATCGGCATGTATTTCTTCACCAGCTTCCGTCCATACTTTGTGAACAGGCCCAGAAAAATCAACTTTTGTAATCATTTCCATTCGGATTTCCGTGCCAAAACGTTCGGCTTGTTTACGAAAATCTTCCATCATTTGTGGTCCCATGATACCATCTGGATAACCAGGATAGTTTTCTACATCAGTTGTAATCATCAATTGACCACCTGGTTCAGGACCAGTAAAAAGTACAGGTTTCAAATTAGCACGAGCCGCATAAACTGCTGCTGTATATCCAGCAGGTCCTGACCCTATTATAAGACATTTAATATTTCCGTTTGATTCAGACATTTTCTTTAAAAATTTTGATTTTGTTAATCTTGCCGCAAAAATAACTAAACTTTTGACCTTTTGGTTGTCTTCTATTCTACCTTTTTCAATTTTTTAGTAAAAACTTAACACTAGTCGGTTATATTAAGCGTTTTAGCGGTATAAACTTATAGCTTGTCCTACTATTTTGCTTTTTAGCTAATCGAATGCTATCTTGTAGAATGATACGAATGAGTTATAATTTGAAAACTTAAAACTATATAATAATGCTAACGATGCTATATCCCTTGGGTTTTATCGCCAGTCTTTTTGGCTTAATTTCTTGGTTTTACTTCCAAGACAATAGAATCAAAAGCGCCTTAATGAGCAAAATGTTCTTAGGTGGCTTTTTTGTGTACCTATTTTCATTAGCCTTTGCTGATGGTGAAACACCTTATAAATTGCTGATTCTCTTCAGAGATATGATGATTTTAGGAGTCGTAACAAGCGTATTTGGTTTTCTACGTAAAAAACAAATTATTTTTGGAGGAATGTTGGCTTTACTTATTGGGCTTATTCCGATATTAATATTCCCGAAACTATCCGCTACTTTCCCTCAATCGAGTTTAGCAGTAGATAATAATGCGGAATTACTATTTGAATTGAGCGAAACGCATAGCATCAAGGAATTAGATCAGTTGGCTTCGACTTATGGTTTAACATATGAACGTGCATTCTATCCTAAAAATGAATCTATTACAGAATTGGATGACTACTTTACAGTAAATGTGCCTCAAAAATACGAACATAATCTAAAGGCTATCGAAGAAGCTTTAATGGGTACTGGCATAGTTGATTATGTTGAGCAAAATGAAGAAGTAAAGGTTGATCCAATGGAAGCTTCGTCGCCTACCAAAAAGAAACGCAACTACGGCATCAATGATCCTGACCTCGATAATCTTTGGGGATTTGACCAAATGGAGGTAGATAAGCTATATAGTATTATCAAGTCAAAAAAAATTAAGCCTAAACGTAAAGCTAAAATAGCTATTTTAGACACTGGTGTAGATGCTCAACACGAAGATTTGAAGGCGAATTATACTTCAACTAAAGGTAGCTACGATAGCGATAAAGCACAACACGGTACTCATTGTGCGGGTATTGCAGCTTCTGTTTCTAATAATAAAAAAGGTGTAGCTTCCTTCTCTCCTAATAATAAATTTGTTCAAGTTACGAGTATAAAGGTTTTGAGTGATTGGGGCGGAGGAACTCAAAAAGGCATTATCGATGGAATAATTGAAGCTGCTGATAGTGGCGCTGATGTGATCTCTATGTCCTTAGGTGGGCGATCAAACCCAAGTAGAGTAAGAGCTTATAAGAAAGCGGTTAAATATGCAAACAAGGCTGGAGCTATCGTAGTAGTAGCTGCAGGTAATAGTAATGCTAATGCTACTGAATTTACTCCTGCTAATACACCAGGAGTTATTACCGTAAGTGCTGTTGATGTCAATTTGAATAGAGCTAAGTTTTCCAACTTCATTCAAGACCTCGATATGGGTATTGCAGCTCCAGGAGTAGATATTTACTCTACTGTACCTCAAGATAAATACGCTACCTTCAGTGGTACTTCTATGGCGACTCCTTATGTTGCTGGTTTGCTTGGCTTATTAAAAAGTATCAAACCAGATATGTCAACGAAAGAAGCATATACAATTTTGAAAAAAACGGGAAAAACAACCAAAAATCCTAAGGAAACTGGTCAAATGATTTTTCCTGCAAAGGCAATACAAGAAGTCATAAAATAATCGTTGGTATTAACACCTTCAAAAAAGAAATCTTGCTCTGCTAATGGGCAAGATTTTTTTTTGTTCAAATGTTAATTTTTCCTCTTTTTAATTCTTTTTTTTACCATACAAAATAAGCCTGCTAACGTTAAGCAAACGAATAGCATTGCGGTATCAGAATTGCCGCAAAATCTTATCTTACATAACATTCTTTTTACAAAATTTAATCTATAATCTCTTCTTTTAATAAAGCACAAATTAATTATTTAAAAGTTGCTTTTAAGCATGTGACTTTATACATTTGCACCGTCAAAAGCATCCATGTAAGAAGATGATAAGAAAGGCTCTAAAAGTAGATGTCCTTAAATTACTTAAAATAAACGAAATCAGTAACTTAGCTGTCAAAAACAACATAAACTACTGATTATCAATGTTTTAAATTATTTACTTTTTTATTACCTTTTTACAATAAATGAAAACACCCCAACGTTATAGTTGCAGTTTATCCTTAAGATTAAAAAATAATTGCAATTGAAATAGGGGTAAGTTATGAAAACCGTGTCTCTATATTAAAGACAAAACAATTTTCCATAAAGACGATAATATCTAATCATTTTAAAGTTTAAAGACTCATGAAAATCTATCCTAGATTAATCCTTTTTGTATTGGCTATAACATTCCAATTTAGTGCATTTGCTCAAGTGAATATTGGTGTAAAATCTGGTGTAAATTTCACTGCAATAGAACTAAGCGGCAATACTACAAATGACTTAAATACTCACACACTTTCAGGTTCAAATCACGGCATTTTTGCTGAGTTTGATATCACTTCTAGCTTCTCTATTCAGCCAGAAGTTAATTACACGAAAAAACGTTTTTACTACGATTTAGTAGATGAAATTGATGGTAGAGCAGATTACACGTTTAAATTTGTAGAAGTACCTATTCTAGCAAAATATAAATTCGGAAATAAACATTTCGAAGCTTATCTAAATGCTGGTCCTCTTTTATCTTCTTTCGTAAAAGGAGAACAAGTTACAACAACTTATGGCAGCGAAACAACTTACGATGGAAACAGACGTACACGTGTTCCTAATCGTACAATAAATTACTTAGATCAAAATGATTCTAACCGTTTTGGTGTAGGCGCAACAGCTGGTTTTGGTATCGGTACTAAAGCTTGGAAAGGAATGATGTTTTTAGACATTCGCTATGCAATCAATAACGTATCATTCGCTACGCCAGAATTGAGTGATGTTGAATTAAACACACAGTTATTCAACCTGAGCTTAGGTTACAAAATTCCTCTTGGAAAATAATTCATACAATTCGCTATAAACTTGATAAAAACTTCTGAGACTTCATAACTCTCATGAATGTTTGAGCTTAATTGTAAACGTCTGTTCCTCTGTTGGAGCAGGCGTTTCTGTTTTTAGGAACAATATTGGGGAATATTGTTAACTTTATCACCTTCTATTTATTTAGTAATGGTTAAAAAATAACTTCCTGATTTCATTTATGCTCTTTTGCTACTACTCTTCGTTATTTTTTTCAA
>JAHDIP010000376.1 GCA_020630735.1 Saprospiraceae bacterium
TACTTAGCCCAAGTTCTTTCGCTTTTTCAAGCATAAAAGCATATGCAGCTTCATAGTTATTTTCTATATCACCATCTAAAATTGCTTCTCGTATAGCGGTCTTTATCGTCCCGACTGCTCTAGAGGGTTTGATTCCAAAAGTATCCATAATGATTTCTCCTGTAATAGGTGGCTGCCAATTACGAAGGTTATCTTTTTCTTCTACCTCTTTTAGCTTTTCACGCACCAGTTCGTAATTCTCTAAATACCGTTTTACTTTCCTTGGATTTTTAGAAG
The DNA here is from genome assembly GCA_020630735.1 of Saprospiraceae bacterium. Taxonomy (GTDB): domain Bacteria; phylum Bacteroidota; class Bacteroidia; order Chitinophagales; family Saprospiraceae; genus JAHDIP01. Next base: position 277 of record JAHDIP010000376.1, read on the forward strand.
TAATATCTGCTTCGCAAAGCATCATCAGATCATCAATATCATCGCCTGCTTCAAATAATAATCGGCGAATTGCTGAGTCTGTTATATTTTCTTTTGTTAACGAAATCGGACGTAAATGAAGACGTACTAATTTTTGGACATACTTCATTTTATGATCCATCGGTAAACGCAGTCGACGAAAAATACGTGGAACCATCGTAGCACCTAAAGCCTCATGCCCATGGAAAGTCCAACCGTGTTCAGGATGAAAACGTTTCGTTGGCGGTTTTGCAATGTCGTGCAATACGGCTGCCCAACGCAACCAAATATCTTTAGTATTTCGACATAAATTATCTAGCACTTCTAAGGTGTGATAAAAATTATCTTTATGCGCTTTTCCATTCCGTACATCAACACCATGTAGTGCTGCCATTTCTGGAAAAAAAATGTGCAGTAGTCCTGTATTAAAAAGTAATTTAAACCCTACAGAAGGTCGTTCGGTTTTCATTATTTTGTCTAACTCTGTTGTAATACGTTCGATAGAAACGATGTCTATGCGGTTCCGATATTTTGAAAGACCTGCGTAGGTATTTTTCTCGATTTTGAACCCTAACTGAGTAGAAAACCGAATAGCCCGCATCATTCGAAGTGGATCATCCGAAAAGGTTTTACCTGGCTCTAGTGGTGTTTTTATAATTTTATTTTCGAGATCAACCAATCCACCAAAAGGGTCAATAATTTCTCCAAAGTTACGTTCACACAAACTTACCGCAAGTGCATTAATCGTAAAGTCTCGACGATTTTGATCATCTTCTAAACTGCCTTCTTCTACGATAGGTTTTCTAGAATCGTAACGATAAGATTCTTTTCTAGCTCCAACAAACTCTACCTCTAAATCGCCATGTCGAAGCATGGCTGTACCAAATCGTTTGTAAACAACAACTCTAGGAGTCGGACGCAACTTAGAAGCCAAACGTTGTGCAAGTTCGATACCACTACCGACACAAACAATATCCATATCTTTCGACGGTCGTGCCAATAAGCGATCTCTTACATAACCGCCGACTACATATGCAGGGAAACCCAATTCAGTAGCAGTCTCTCTGATAAGGTTGAAAATTTTTCTTTCGTGTGGTTGAATATTAAATACCAAAATGGATAATTTTGATTGAAAGTAGTTCTATGTTTTCTCTTAAATCTGCCATTATTGCACATAAGCACCAGAATAGCGTTCTTCGATTTCTTCCAATATTGCAAAAAGAATCGCTGGATCATCATTCGTAACTAGTTTAGCACGATATTGTTTGACATCACGTAAACCTTTGAAGTAATTGGTATAATGGCGACGCATTTCTAAGATTCCTAGCTTTTGCCCTTTCCATTCTATTGAGTGAGTTAAGTGCTGTTTTGCGGCAGCCACTCGCTCATGAATCGTTGGCGGTGGTAAAATTTCACCTGTCTTGAAATAATGTTTTATCTCTCTAAAAATCCAAGGATAACCAATACTTGCTCGTCCGATCATGATACCGTCAACACCATATCGTTCTCGATATAGTTTTGCTTTTTCAGGCGAGTTGATATCCCCATTTCCAAAAATTGGAATATGGATTCTAGGGTTTTCTTTTATTTTCCCGATCAAGGTCCAATCTGCTTCCCCTTTGTACATTTGTTTTCGAGTACGACCGTGGATGCTTAAGGCTTTGATTCCTACATCTTGTAAGCGTTCGGCAACTTCTTCGATATACTTAGTCTGATCATTCCACCCTAAACGTGTTTTGACTGTAACAGGTAGATTTGTAGATTTGACGATAGCGTCAGTCAATTCTACCATTCTGTCAATATCTTGCAATATACCTGCACCAGCCATCTTGCAGACTACTTTTTTTACAGGACAACCATAGTTAATATCAAGTACTTCGGGTTTTGCTTCTTCCACTATTTCCGCTGCTCGCCTCATCGAATCTATATTGGCTCCAAATATTTGGATACCAATAGGACGTTCTTCTTCGTATATATCGAGCTTCTGGACACTTTTAGTAGCATCACGAATTAGACCTTCCACCGAAATAAATTCGGTGTACATCATATCGCATCCTTGTGCTTTACACAGTGCTCTAAAAGGAGGGTCACTGACGTCTTCCATCGGAGCCAATAATAGGGGGAATTCTCCCAAATTTACATCGCCAATCTTAACCATAGTTGCATTCTTCTTTTTCGACCACAAAAATACATCAAAAACTAGAGAAAGTCTTTTATTTTTTGAATCTAAGTAACGGTTAAATAATAACTTCCGCATTTTGCTTATGATCTTATGTTCCTATACTTCTTCAAAAAGCCTTGAAAACCAATAGGTTTACTACGTTTTTTGAATCGTCTAGAAACACAATCTCTATTTCAAAACGACGGCCTTATTTTTCACCCGTTACTAAACTCTTTTATTGATCCCCAAACCAATTCTAAGTGCTTCAGTAAAATTCAAATGGGGAACAATCAAAGCACATCTCCGTTAAACAAAAGGCAAATTTTAGGGAAATCGTTCCTTTTTTAGCATTTTAGTTGTGATTCATTGACTAATTCTTCTACATTCTGCTAAAAAATAATATTTTTGCAAGCCGAAATAGTATTAATACTTTTTTTAATTCGTAGGTTATCCTATTACAAATTGATTATCAAATGGTTACAGCCGTAATCCTCACATTCATACTAGGTTACATTGCCATTGTTTTTGAACATCCACTCAAACTTGATAAGACGGTACCTGCTCTTATTATGGGAGCGCTATGTTGGGCTCTTCTTGCTGTTGGATTCAACAACGGATGGCTAGAAGTTATCGATACACATGATCATATCTTCTCGATGGGTCATGGTGATCATCATGATGCACATCATGGTTTTTCTAACGCCCTACTCCATCACTTAGGTAAAACAGCAGAGATTCTGATCTTTTTGATCGGTGCAATGACTATCGTAGAAATTATTGACTTGCACCGTGGTTTTGAAGTATTAAAAGGATATGTGAATACCAAAAGTAAGAAAAAATTGCTTTGGATTTTGGGTATCTTGTCTTTTATCCTATCAGCAATTATTGATAATTTAACAGCTACAATCGTACTGGTAACGCTGTTGAGAAAAATCATACCAAATAAAACTGAACGTTTATGGTATGCTGGTATGGTTGTCATTGCTGCAAATGCAGGTGGTGCATGGTCTCCTATTGGTGACGTAACGACTACGATGCTCTGGATTGCTGAAAAAACAAGTACTTATGGTTTGATCACCAAACTTGTTATTCCTTCAATTGTTTGTTTTTTAGTGCCTACTACTATTGCGATGTTCTTGAAACCATTTCAGGGAGAAATTCAAGTAGAAGCAAAAGCAGATGAAGAATCTGAACGATTATTGAGTAGTCGTTTCATGTTATTCTTAGGACTTGGAGCAATTGTTTTTGTACCAGTTTTCAAAACATTGACACACTTACCTCCTTATGTGGGTATGATGCTTGGTTTGGGTGTTGTTTGGTTGGTATCAGAATACATTCACCCAGAAGAAGATTTTACTGAAGAACGTAAACATTTATATTCTCCACATAAAGCCTTATCTCGTATTGAGATGTCGAGTATCCTTTTCTTTTTAGGGATTTTGATGGCTGTAGCGGCACTCGAAACACTTGTTGTTAATGGTGTAGGTACGCTTCGTTATGTGGCAGAGGTTTTACAAAATACGATTCCAAATCAAGATATGGTCATTATACTACTTGGTTTTGCTTCGGCTATTATCGATAACGTTCCGCTTGTTGCAGCCTCTATAGGTATGTATACCCATCCTCTAGATGATCAGCTTTGGCACTTTATCGCCTACTCTGCAGGTACTGGTGGTAGTATGTTGATTATTGGTTCTGCTGCAGGTGTTGCCGCAATGGGCATGGAGAAAATTGATTTCATCTGGTATTTGAAAAAGATTTCTTGGCTAGCCTTTGTTGGATTTATTGCAGGAGCATTAGTCTTTATGGCATTAAACTAAAGTTATCTTTTTAATTATATGAGATTAACTAAATGAGTTGATCCATTCCCAAAAACATCCTTACTCTTTACTTGAGTAAGGATGTTTTTTTTTATATTAATGGGACAGGAAAATTAATCTCCCCTTATTTA
>JAHDIP010000377.1 GCA_020630735.1 Saprospiraceae bacterium
ATTGTAGCGGAGGCAGGACTTGAACCTACGACCTTCGGGTTATGAGCCCGACGAGCTACCAACTGCTCCACTCCGCGATATTGGACTGCAAAAGTAAGGTAAGTTTTTTACTAAAACAAATATTTTTTGATGCTTTTGCAAAAAAATGCCGTATTTTTGAAGTCAATTGGCTTCAAATGCCTTAAACAACAGCATATTATGGAGAGAATTCCTTTTTCGCCACCCCGTATTGATCAGGCAATTATTGATGAGGTAACAGATACCTTGCGTTCTGGATGGATTACCACTGGACCAAAGACGAAGGCATTAGAGAAAAAACTAGCTGCACTTACTGGTATCGAAAATATATTGTGTGTTAGCTCGGCGACGAGTGGATTGGAGGTAGTGATGAAATGGTTAGGTATAAAAGCGGGTGATGAGGTGATCATTCCTGCTTATACGTATTGTGCTACGGCTAATGTGGTGGTACATTGTGGCGCAACACCAATTATGGTGGATATCAATCCTGATGATTTCACGATGAATATCGAACAAATCAGTCAAGCGATTAGTCCTCGAACTAAGGCTATTGTTCCTGTTGATTTGGGTGGTATGCCTATTGATTATACGGCACTGCAAGAGTTGATTAATAATGCTTCGGTGAAGGCTTTATTTCAAGCTGATTCGGAAGTGCAAAAGCAGTTGGGGCGTATTGCTATCGTGGCAGATGCTGCGCATTCTTTGGGTGCTGTATATAAAGGTGTCGCTGCTGCACAATTTACTGATGTATCCGTTTTTTCTTTTCATGCTGTCAAAAACTTAACAACTGCTGAGGGTGGTGCCATTTGCTTTAACTTGCCTTCGCCATTTGATAATGGAGCACTTTACAAAAAGTTTAACTCCTTTGTCTTACATGGACAAAATAAAGATGCGCTCGAAAAATATGGTCAAAACAAATGGGAGTACGATGTTGAAGAGGCGGGCTATAAATGTAATTTGCCAGATGTATTAGCGGCTATTGGTCTAGTAGAAATTGGACGCTATGCTTCGGATACGCTTCCTCGACGAAAAGCTATCTTTGACGCTTATCAAACTGCTTTTTCAAATTGCGATTGGGCGGAGTTGCCTATTTTTGAAACAGTAGAAAAAACGTCTTCTTATCATTTGTATTTACTTCGTATCAAAGGTATTTCGCTTGAACAACGGAATGCAATTATTCAAGAAATTTTTGATCGAGGTGTTTCTGTCAATGTACATTACAAACCGCTGCCTTTGTTGACCTTTTATAAAAATCAAGGATTTGATATTTCAGACTTTCCTGTGTCGCTTGATTGTTTTTATCGGGTGATTACACTTCCTGTTTATTATAACTTGACTGATGAACAAGTACAATTTATTACTGGAGTGATTAAAGAGGCTGTAGCAACAATTACGATGAATAAATCACTATGCTAAAACGAATTATTGATATCGTCTTGGCTCTTTTGGCATTGCTGATTTTATTGCCTTTGTTTTTAGTCATTAGTATGCTTATTGTCTTTGAATCGAATGGTGGTGCTTTTTATAGTCAGACTAGAATTGGAAAAAATGAGCGACCGTTTAAGTTATACAAATTTAGAAGTATGCGGACGGATGCGGATAAAAAAGGTTTGCTGACGGTTGGTGGTAGAGATCCTAGAATTACAAAGGTGGGTTATTTTTTACGCAAGTATAAACTGGATGAGTTGCCCCAGTTGTGGAATATTTTGAAAGGTGATATGAGTATTGTCGGGCCTCGACCCGAGGTAAAACGTTATGTGGATTTGTATTCTGCTGAACAGAAAAAAGTATTGCAGGTTCGTCCTGGCTTGACCGACTATGCTTCGCTTCAGTTCATCAACGAAAATGAATTATTAGCGAAGAGTGATACGCCAGAAAAAACATATATTGAAACCATCATGCCCCAAAAATTGGACTTAAATTTACAGTATATTGAGGAGCAAGGTTTTGGGACGGATATGAAAATTATTTTGAAAACTGTTTTGAAGATTGTAAAAGGGTAGTTTTGCTCAAAATGTTTCGTATAGTTAATGATAGTTGTTCTTTGCTTTAGTATTAATCTAAACCAAAATATTGGGGAGTTATGGTTTGGTATTTGCCTACGGCGTCCTTCTTTTTAGTTCACCATTTGTTATCCATGGTGTTCATGAATCTTCGATTTCATCGATGAAAAGAAGGCAAAAATCTAGGACAAATAAACTTTAATCACTCTTTGATTCCCCGAATCAAGCCTACGCTTTAGTATTTGTCCGAGCCTCCCACCACTTAAAACGTACTTCTTTTATTAACTTAAACTGAATACAATAAAAATTTCCTAGTATTTTTACTCTTAAAACCTTACTTGAAGTCTAAATTACTTTAAGTATTAAAAACCTATTTATGAATTTACCTCGTTGGGGCATATTATTAATTGACATGGTGATCACAGTGATTGCTATATTGGCGGCATACTTGTTGCGTTTCAATTTTGATATTCCTAGTATCGAGTTTAAGTTTATAAAAATTGCGGTGCCGCTTATTTTGTTTATTCGGACAGTCAGTTTTTTGATTTTCAAAACCTATGCTGGTATTATTTTTCATACAAGTATAGAAGATGCCCAGCGGATTTTTATCGCCGTTACTAGTGGTACCTTGTTCTTTACTGTTAGTACAATTGTTGGTGCTCAGTTTTTAGGTTATCACATTATCCCCTACTCCATTATTATCATTGATTATTTTGTCACGATTTTTTTGATGTTGGCTCTGAGGGCTTTTGTAAAAGTGCTTTATCTAGAAATGCGCAACCTTCGCAAAGACAAAAAAAATATTATCATCTATGGTGCTGGTTCGGCAGGTATTACGGCAAAGAAAGCGCTCGATAGAGATATGGGCTCCAACTATAGTATCAACGCGTTTGTGGATGATAAAGAAGGCTTGAATAAAAAACGACTCTTGGGTATTGAAATTTTTCCGAGCCAACAACTAGAACGCTTACTCATTTCTTCGCAGCCTCATATGCTTTTACTTTCTACAGATGATATTAGCCCTACTAAAAAACAAAGCATTGTAGAACTCTGCTTGCAGTATAATGTAAAAGTGCTTAATGTCCCCCCCATGGACAAATGGATAAATGGGGAACTAAGTTTTCATCAAATCAAAGAAATACGTATTGAGGATTTACTAGAACGTGATCCAATTCAACTAGACTTAAAGGTGATCGAACAACAAGTAAGCAATAAGGTTATTTTGGTAACGGGTGCTGCTGGCTCTATAGGTAGCGAATTGGCTAGGCAGCTGACTCGTTTTCATCCTAAAAAATTAATCTTACTCGATCAGGCAGAAACACCTTTGCATGAATTGGATTTGGAGTTGGCAAATTTGTATCAGTTTTGCAATTATGAAATGGTATTAGCTGATGTTCGAAATACGGAACGGATGCACAAAATCTTTCAAACCTTCCAACCTGAAATCATCTACCATGCAGCTGCCTACAAACATGTGCCAATGATAGAGTTGAATCCTTCGGAGGCTATACTGACGAATGTAAAAGGGACAAGCATCATGGCGAACTTGGCGGTGCAATATCATACGAAGTGTTTTGTTTTAGTTAGTACCGATAAGGCAGTAAACCCGACAAGTATCATGGGTGCGAGTAAACGTATTGCGGAGATCTATGTACAAGCACTTCAAAAAAAATTGGGTACAAGCAATGGAACAACTCGTTTTATTACTACTCGTTTTGGAAATGTTTTGGGTTCGAATGGTTCTGTTATTCCATTGTTTAAAAAACAGATCGAACGAGGCGGTCCGATTACGGTTACCCATCCTGAGATTACCCGTTATTTTATGACGATTCCAGAAGCTTGTCAACTGGTGCTTGATGCAGGTGCGATGAGTAAGGGGGGCGAAATTTTTGTATTCGATATGGGGAAGTCTATCAAGATTGTTGACCTTGCAAAAAAGATGATACGATTGTCTGGTTTAGAAGAGGGCAACGATATTCATATTGTTTTTACAGGTTTGCGTCCTGGAGAAAAACTGTACGAAGAATTATTAAATCAAAAAGAAACAAATCTACCTACGCATAATCCCAAAATCACTATTGCAAAAGTTCGGGAATACGACTTTGAGACAATTGCCAATTATGTCAATCAATTACTTACATTATTTAAACAACAAGATAATGAACAGCTTGTTCGTTTACTCAAAGAAATTATTCCTGAGTATAAAAGTAATAATTCGATTTATGAAAAACTAGACGAATAATATACCTACTGGTATTCAGTTTAAGGATCATCATTAGTAGCTATCCTTTAGTTTTCAGTAGGTTTAATCGTTTGACAATCCCAAAATCACTTTGGTTTCAGTATAGATACCA
>JAHDIP010000073.1 GCA_020630735.1 Saprospiraceae bacterium
GTTTTAATTCTTTATAAAACAAAAGCCGCCTGCAATCAAGCAAGCGGCTTTATTATATCCATCTTTCAATTAAAACCTTTTTACAAACGCTACTGGACGATTAACTTCTCACTGAGAATCGTATTCTCTTCACTCATTGCTTTTACGATATAGGTCCCAGCGCTTAGTTGTTCTCGCTCAAGCAAATATCCTTTATTCCCAATGTTTGATTTTGAAATAACCAATTGCCCAAAGAGATTGTATACCTCTATTGATTGTATCGTCATCAAGTCATTATTTTCAGGATTCTTCATTTCGACCATTACCGTTTCGCCCATTGGATTAGGGTAGAGTTGGAGTTGGTTGTCGCTGTTATTTACAATTGCTTTACCGATTGTATTCGTTACCGTATTGGTCTTTACAGGAGCTTGATTGTCAAAATAAATGAGTGCATTATTTTGGATCGTAGCACCATCTTCTAAACCTTTTTTCGGTTTGATTTTGAAAACTGCAAAACCATGACTCATTGCTTCGTTGCTAGTACTATCTGGCATATTGATGTTTTCAAATTCCCAAACCATCATGTTGTTTTCATCCATACTAAAACGGTAAGGGTGACTGGTCACACCAAGTACAAGCGATTTAGGATCTAAGTTTTCTGGTAATTGATCTGTTAGTCGTACGGTAGATACCATAGCATTACCGACATTTTGGAATCGGATTTTGTAGGTTAATTCCTCTGTGTTTTCGATGTATCCTTCAGGACTAACAAGAATATCGTTCGGATCAATTGCTCCTACTGCAGGGCTATAATCTGTCGTAATATTATCATAACCATTACAATCATCTTCTTGTCCATAAATCGTTGCTCTTAATTTGATGTCTTTTCCTATTGTAGCATAAGTAGACACCGAATCGGTAATGTAAATCGTATGCGATTCGCCTACAGCTAATTCGTCAAACGTCCAACGTCTATCTGTTCCTGCTTCCAAGTCCCAAGGTACAGAAGGCTCTAATGGAATAATGTAAGGCCCAAACATAATCGTAAGATTAACTCTTGTAGCAGGAGCCGTTCCTTCATTGCTATAAGTTAGTGCAATTAGATTTTCAAAACCAACACGGTGTGCAGTAGTTGCGATATCTACTTTTAAATCTGGATAAGGACATTTTGCTGTATAAGCAAATTTGAAATCACAGTAAGTTTGAGTAATATCAGTTACATTTACGGTTTGTGTACTATCACAACTTGGAGACCAGTAGTTGTTTTCGTCTGCCGAAAGTATGTATTCTCCTAATCCAAGTTGAGTAGAAAACTGACCTAGAGAGTCTGTTGTAATTATTCTATTACTAGGACTAATTTTGATCTGCAAGTTCGCAATGTTTTCTTCTCCTTCATCCTGTGTACAGTTGCCATTTTTATCGTTGTAAACAGTACCACAAACCTTCGCTGCATTTTCCTCTGTTATGGTTAGACAATCATTTACTGCTTGGTTCGTTAATACTTGTTGGTGACCAGATGGCCAGTCAATAATGATAGAATCAATAATAGTTGCATCACCCAAACCGATGATTGTTTTTAGCTCATTCTGTCCGCCGATACCACCACCACTTTGAGCAGTGATTTCTCTTTTTTGCCACATTGACTTTCCATAAACAGAAGCCTTCATTCTGATTTTTGCGCCAATTGCTGAACGATTAGAGTCTGAGCCAATTAAAACAACACATGATTTACTTTGACATTTTCCTCGTACATTTTCGTATAGTGAATTTGCATTTTCTTCATGGTTTGCTACATACAAATCGACATCACCATCATTGTCAAAATCTGCCCAAGCACAACCTAAAGATTCACCACCATCTTGTGTCATATCATTGGCAATAGAGGTGAACGTACCATCACCATTATTGGCATAAAGCTGATTGTTTTGACCTTGATCATTCGTGACAAATAGATCTAAGTGACCATCATTGTTGTAATCTGCCCAAGCACTACCATGTGAGTGACCTGCATCGGTAACGATATTTCCTGTAGTGATTTTGGTAAATGTTTCGTTGCCATTATTGCGGTATAAAAAGTTGTTTTGATTACTAGAGTTGGCTACGAATAAATCAAGATAACCATCGTTATTATAATCTCCCCAACTTGCTCCAACAGAATTGCTTGCATTATTTACAATCGCTCCTGATGTGATTTTTTCGAAGACGCCGTTTCCTTTGTTTTTATACAAACTATTGTTTTCGTTATTTGCATTCGCTACGAATAAATCAGGATACCCATCATTGTTATAATCACCCCAAACACCACAGATAGAAAATGCAGCTTCTAAGGTTGGAGTAGCAGTTGTGTTTTTAGAAAAAGTACCATCTCCGTTATTATGGAATAATTGATTGAATTTTGTAGAAAAATAATCGGTAACAAATAGATCAAGGTAGCCATCATTATTGTAATCGACCCATGAAGCACCGTGCGAGTAACCAATGTCTTGAGCGATCGGATCATTTACGATAGAAGTAAAGGAACCATTACCATCATTTCTGTACAAGGCATTTGCAAAACCAATATTGTTGGCTACGAATAAATCAAGATCACCATCGTTATCATAATCGCCCCAAGTAGATGCTAATGAACTAGCAAGGTCTGTAACGATTTTTCCAGTAGTTACTTTTTCAAAACCTCCATTACCATCATTTTTGTACAATAAATTTGGCTCTTCCGTATTGTAGTTGGTTACGAATAGATCAACAAAGCCATCGTCATTATAATCGCCCCAAGATGCCGCCCAGTTATTGCCCGTTTCATCTAGTCCGATGCCAACTGCTTTTCCGAATACAGCATTGGGATCATAAGCCAGTTTTAAGGTTGGCAAATCATCACCGCAATTACGCTTTGATTTTATTTCAAATTGAACAAATTCTCCTGCTTGGAAATTATTATCTAAAATAAGATCAAACTTCAACTTCACTTTATTAGCTGAAAGGTCGGTCAATCCTGGCAAACCATTTTCTCCAATTTGACTACTTAAATCTGCACCATCTATGGAATACATCGTTCCGTCAAATGTTGGGTCAGTAATTACTTGGTATGTTCCGTTATTTGGATAAAGAACTTGTGTACTACTTGGATCAACTGAAATAGACTGAGAATTTGGAGGAATGATATTTACAATAATATCTTTTACAGCACCTAATTTTGCGCTAAGCATTTCTAGTTCAATACCTACCCTGTTATCACAGACATCAAGTGGATTGGTCGAACTTTCTAAACGAATTTGTAATGCCGATTCTTGAGGAATAACTTGTAGAGGAAGCGTCTTATACCCACATTCAACAACAGTAATGTGAACTGGATAACCATTACAATCATATCCTGCGTGCACATTTAAATTAGAGTTTTCGCAAGAGGCATAATTTGCTGTAATTCGAAATTCTTTTGTGCTCCAGCCGTCTATATCTCCTAATTGATAAAAATTATTAGTTGGAGTAATAACAGTATTGGTTGAAAGGTCAAGTACTTCGATATTTTCTAATTCTTCATTAATTGCTTCAATACTTAACCAACTATTTGTACCAGGAGTAACAGCTTTGTTTTTAAGCGTAACTTCCCAGCTCACCGTAGGATCAACTCCTTCAACTGTTTGTAATGTCGTCGATAATTCGAGATTCGCTTTTTTGTATTTTATGTAATCTGGTGTAATTGTATGTTCATCAGTAATACCACCACCAATAAAGTCATTTTTACGGAAGGTATAGTGCCAACTCATTGGTAAATTTGCAACAGGATTAACGACACATTCTGGTTGTAGCTCAATAGATACCGTACCATGAAAACCATCATCACCCAAATTAAGTGTACCACCATTTTGGATGTAGTATTGTTCTAAATCAAAATAGTAAGTTTGTCCTTGAATACTAGTAGGTGTAATTTCACTTACATATTCTACTGTTGTAGCATTTGTATATAATGTTCTTCGTTGGTTCATATACATCGACACTGGATGATAGTCAAGAGGAATCTCTACACGAAGACCTTTTACATTTCCCCAATTTCTATATTCGTATGGAAAGAGATCACCACCAGCATAATTAGAACAACAAGTACCAATACTCATATAGAAATTTTGACTTACTGTTTCTGTACAAGCCTCTACATCATGTTGTTCTGATTTCCAAGAAGTAAAATAGTATCCGATGAACGTAACATTTCCATTCCAGTCATTACATTGGTGTTTTGATCCGTTTGCCGAAGGACTTAAATAAAATTCATTTTGAATCATTACTTGTTCTACCTTACCACCAATATTACCATCTAAGGTATAATGTGCTTCTAATGTAATTTGATCGTCATTTTCAAATTCCCAATTAGAGAAAGCAGAACAAGATGTAGCTAGAGTAGGAGCACTAAAATCAAAAGAAACAGTACGCATGCCACCTGAGAGTTCTTGAGTGATCGGAACGTTGTCGCAAGTTAGCGTTTCACCTGTACTTGCATCATAGATAGAAACATTGGCTGAAAGGACTTTCACTGTATTGCCATAAGGAATCTCAGAACTAGCATATGCGTACTGCCAGGAAGGATAGGAAGCGGAAGTTTTTACTATACCGTTAAATATTGTTTTGAATGTGTCATTTGCCATGACACGATTTAATTTTACTTTATCAAGATCAAGACTACCATTTGTATCAGCTAAACCATTGCGGTCATTATCTGCTTGTCCATAACTTGTACGTACTACATCGAAACTAGTAAAGGCTAAACCTTCGCTACATGGACCAGGGCAATGCAATTGCGTTTGAGGTACTTCTCTGCAGGTAAGCGGCATGCGGTAGGTATCAGTACAAGTACTATTCATGATATAAAAAAGCTGCATACCAACACTTGCCATTCCTCCGGTAGCATTTGGTGAAGAACAATCTAAACTCAATTTTAATTTAAACTCAGAACGAGTTAAATTAAATGGAATAGGTAAAGCATAACGAGCTGTTAATTTATCATTTGCAAAAGTAATAGAACTCGCTTCCCATTCTGCTTGACCACTAATATAGACTAAGTCACTAGATTGACCACTCCAATTTAAACTTTGAGGAATATCAAAAATAGCTTCGAAATATGGTGCATCTCCTTCTGGTAAATCAAAGGTAGCACTCGATAAAATAAAATTGTATTCTCCTGTTTGACCATCGCTTAAGTCAGAAGGTGACTCATAAAAGATACTTATATTTTTTTCTTTCAATTCTTGACCAACATCTTCTTTTTCGTAAATCTGACTACTACACATGTCTGTATAATTCAAATCATATTCCCAACCTAAAAAGTGAACATTTGAACAAACATCGGTAGCACAAGTATAAGAGTCCCAGTTAAGATAAGCAGTTTCACCTGGAGCAATAGTAGGTAAACTAATCGTAAAACCATTTACCGGATTATTTACTAAGCAGTCGTGATTATAGGCAGGTACAGTTGCAGAAAGTGGAAAACTTGTTGTCGTATTTCCTTGTTGGAATGTAATGGCTGATTGATCAATAGCGGAATACATATCATCTTCCAATTGTGCTATTGTTATTTCTAATTCATTTGCAGGACCAGTACCATTATTGGTGATGACTAATTGTTGTACATTTGCAGAGCCATCTACACATGTATTGAAATCGGTAACAGGCGTAATGGATAAGTTTGGAGGATATAAGTTAATGCTGGTGTATGGGAATTTGCTATTACTCGTAGTCGATTGACCGTCGCAACCCCAAGAAGCGACTAACTCAGATTGTGTGTCGTCGCAACCCAAAGCGGTTAATTTTTGAATAATCGTGATAGATTCATTTTGATCTAAATAAGCATCACCGTTTCCGATAGTGAAAAAGTCAGTTGCAGAAAAAGTGATTTCGTTTGCCTCTGCATTTAACATACCTAAATCAACTTCGTTCAATTGAAGGTTGGCATCATAGATGTCTGAAAGTGTAAAATTGGACAGTGAACCATAACCACCATTGACAATCGTAACTGTTCTTGTAAAATCGCCACCTACAAAAGCTTCTGCTGAAATAGGATCTACATTTACAATAGTGAGCGCAGGATACAATAAATTATAAGCATCTGTTTCATCGCTTTCTGTTCCACCATTATAATATACACTTACAGTATTTCTAAAAACATTTCCGTTTTGTTGATGTGTAAGTGCGTCGAATCCTGCTTCGGCAGTAATAGAAAAATTAATACTTTCGCCAACAGGTAAATCATTAGCTGTAAACGAAACGGCGGACAAATTAGTTGTTGTTAATTCTTGTACATTATATGTACTAAGCTCCGAAATACTTCCAGCTATATAACGTATGCCTGTAGGAAAGTTAATGTCGATAACGACGTTGTTAAGAATACTTCCTGTGTTATTCGTAAATTCAATATCAAATGAAGCAGTACTATGACAGACAGAAATTTGAGTTGGTATCGTATTATTAAAGTCTATATTTTGAGCTTCAACAGTAGCGTATAAAAAAGATAATAGGCAACCGATTATAAGAAATCTTAATCTAAAGATATTAGCTTGTGGCACTTGGTTTGATTGTTTAAAGTATAATACTTTTCTCATTCGATGTTGTTATTTTTAGGTTGATAGAAGATTTACAATAATTGGTAGCTGCGTTTTTCTTTAATTCTATAAGAGAAAATTATACCTAGAAAACAAAGTGTTGCTTATCATCGTTTTATAAAAAAAGAACAATTACAATGTGTTCTAAAAATGAGAAAAATTATCTTTTTTGGACGTTAAAAAAGCTGTATATGAAGAAATTTACCTTATCAATATTACTAATTTTTTTACTTCAACTTACTGTCGATGCACAACGTTTTAAAGGTGGTTTGGTGGCTGGTGTAAATTTGTCGGAATTAGTTGGTGAAGGAATAGGACACTACCTAGGGTTGAATGCAGGTGTTCGTGGAACGGTGGTCTTTAATGAACATTGGCAGTTAGGAACGGAATTGTTGTTTAGTCAGAAAGGAGAGTATTTATTACCAGATTATTATCCTCCACTAGAGATTTATAAACGAGTGAGTTTGAATTATATTGAGGTACCTTTGCAAGCAGAGTATAGCTTTCGGATGCATGACGAAGCAGCTGTATTATGGACGTTAAGTGCAGGCTTGGCTTATGTACGACTAATCAATCATGTAGTCGAAGTCGAAGGCTTAGGTGATATTACAGATGATATTGTTTTTAGCAATAGAAATACTGTATTGATATTGGGAGGATTAACAGGATACATCAATCAGCATGTCGGATTAAATCTCAGGGCTGCACTTTCAACAGATTCAGAAATACTGAATTGGACTTTGGCCGCTAGAGTGATTTATATGTTTTAGTAACAACTAAATAATAACTTCCGCATCTGTAGCTGCCTAATTTAAAACTAGTACGTCGTTAAAAATACTCACTGTTTTTGCTTTGCAGTTGTATCTAATACAGGCTAGTCCAACTGCATCGCATGCGTTTTTTGCCTAGTCTAGATTCAAATTAGATTACCTAAGATGTTGGACTTACTTTTACTCGTTACGAAGTACACTGTAAATTAAATTCTTTCGTGTTTTGGTCTAGACTATTTTTAGATTTGACGAGGCATTTTTTGAGAGCATCCTCCTTGGATTGTCGAGGTGTACTTAGTTACAGACCGATAATCATAAAAATTTGATCATTCATATGTTCTGTACTAAAACGTTTAGCGAAGTTGTATGCATTGTTAGATAGGCGTTGGTACAATGCTGAATTACTTGCAATCAATTTTATTTTATTAGAAATGGTTGTCAATTGACGTTGGTCTATTTTGTAACCATTCACATCATTTTCTATAATTTCAGCAGGGCCACCTACCGCAGGACCAATAGAAGGGATTCCATATTGCATGGCTTCTAAAAGTGTCATTCCAAACGTTTCGATCCATTGCTCAGGGTGAGAAAGGTTTAATACTAAATTAGCACGTTGATAAAATAAATGTACATTCGCTTGCCTAGGAAAAATAATTAAATTGTCAGGTATGCTTATCTCAGCAAAATAATGATTGATTTCTTCCATATTAGCATTAAGTACAAGTTCAAATTGTAAGTGAGGTAATCGTTGAGATAGTTGTACAAATTCTTTAACTCCTTTATAATCTTTTAAAGAACAAAGCATGAGAACGACAAAAGCCGTGTTTTTATAATCTTCAACATGACTTTCTGGTACGTATTTGATAAATTCGTTAGAGAGTGCATTATATACTATGCTTGATTTTATTCCATTTATTGGTTCTTGATCTCTTAAAAATTTTGAAACGAAGATCGCTTCAGTAGCTGTTATTCTAATAACAAATTTTAAAAATTGTTTTAATAATACTGGATTTATAGATGTCTCGTGAACATGATAAATTACTTTTTTGCCCATCAATTTTCCTGCGAAGGCAGCACCAAAAGGAAGCAAGGTGTTGATGTAGATAATGACATCTTCATTTCTATATCTTAATAATTTGAAAAACAAGATAACCTGACTGTATAGATAAAAAAATAAACGCATCCATTTACTTTCTTTAAACTCATAGCTGAAGCATTGATAGTTGACATCTAAATTAGATAGAAATCCTTTGCTGCCTGAAGAGGTAAACAAATCTACATCTATCCCTTTTTTGCGAAAGCCTTTAATTACAGTTGATAATACTAAAGGGCTACCGCTAAAGTCGTTATATAAGTGAACGCAAACTATTTTTTTCATGAGATTAAATTTTATATTTATTAGATCTGTTACATAGGGTGGTACCTTAACGATGAATGTCGTCAACTTAAGAGGTTCTTTGCATTAGTATTCTTCTTAAACTAAAAAATAGGAGCAATGATTTTGGGATTTGCCTACGGCGTCCTTCTTTTTCATTGATAAAAAGAAGGCAAAAATCTAGGACAAATAAACTCATTTGCCTTAGCTCTTTTAGCCACTGGCTAAAGCTCTCGCTAATATTCAAACAGTATTTGTCCGATCCCTCCCGCCACTTAACTCGTAGCACTATACTGCTTTTGTAGAAATAGGTCTTTGACCTATTTTACTTAGATGACACTTTAGTAAGAGGCTGTTTAGCTTTAGAAGCAGAAACTTTTTTGAGTGTTTGCTTTACAATGATTTTATTATAAATCTTATTGATTAATTTCCCTTTGCGTTCCCAAGTAAATTTTTGACGATATTGTTTTAAAGCACCTTTAGATAGCTTGTCTTTTAGTTGAGGATTATGGAATAAGTTGTTTAACTGTTGGGCAAAATGTTGAACACTTTCTTCGTAAGTCGAATAAGGTATTTTTATACCACATCGTTTATTGATAAACTCTCCAGGGCCGTAATTGTCAAAGCAAAGAACTGGAAGACTAAAAGATAGTGCCTCAGGTACAACCATGCCTGCACCTTCGTGCGAAGGAAAAAGAAAAACATCGCTTTCAAGAAAATAAGTATTCAATTTTTCTTTGCTGATCCAAGAAATAAATATCACTTTATTTTCTACATTTAGATTTCTTGCTAATGATTTTAATTTTTTTTCTTCAGGTCCTTTACCTATAAGTATTAGTTGTGTTTTTGCTTGTACTTGTTTGCTTTGTAAATGGTAGAATTTAGCGAATGCAGCAATCGTAATATCAAAACCTTTAAGCGGTACAAAGCGACCTACTGACAGAATCGTAAACCCATCACTTGAAGAAGGATTTCTACTAGAAGTAGTTCCTTCTTGCAAGGTATTTGGGCGCGTAGCGACTGCGGGAATAAGCTCAATCTTCTGTTCATCGGTTGACAGTACTTTGGCTACGCTTGAGTTAATTGCTATAATTTTTTCAGCTTTTCTTTTTGTAATTTGTAAAAAAGGATCAAAGTTCCAGAAGAATTTTTTCGTATACCATTTTAGTCGGTCAAGTAAGTAGGCTTTGATACCTGCATTTTTGAGGAGGTAGTTTTTAGGAACTTTTGGATGATGTCCAACTGGTCCCCAAACAAAAGGTTTTTTAAATACCCAAAGAAAAGAAGGTGTCCAATCGCTATGAAAATTAAGATTGTGTGTAATGTCGAATTCAAATTTTTTCTTCAAAATAAAAAAGATGATGCTTATTTGCCAGAGGTAAAAATAAAGCAATGCTCCTCTTGATTTCTTTTTCCAAAAACGTAAATAGTAAGGAAGGTCAAAGTATTCGAATTGTAAATTGTTAGCATGTGAGATATGATTTTCTTTGATGTAACGCTCAATATCTTCTTGGTTGTTTTCTCTAGTAATGGCGATTACTTTATTGTACTTTGATAATTCAAAAACGATGTTCCAGCCTGTTCCATCTTCTGACCCTTTGTACGGATTAATGGCATAGGCACTTAATAAAATGGTTTTCATATTAGGTTATTTTAAGCTATTGCTGTTTTATTATTTAAGGTAATTGTTGATTTTAAAATGCGAGCAGGTAGACCGCCAATGACAGAGTTTGCAGGCATATCTTTTGTGACGACTGCTCCTGCGGCAATGATGCAGTTGTCTCCGATCGTTACACCATCTAGTATTGTTACTTTTGAGCCGATCCAACAATTGCGACCAATTTTAATTCCTTTTCGGTTAACTCCCTGTAAACGTATAGCGATTTCGTTCATGTCGTAATTATGATTTTCAGGATGACAACTGAAGTACTGACCAATAATGCAATCGTCTCCAATCTCTAAACCACCGCCGCCACCTAAGTAGGCAAACTCTCCGATACCAACATTGTTGCCGATACAAATATATTCTCCAATATTGTTGAAAGAAGTAGACGTAATGACTCGACTAAAAGCACCTATGCGAACGTTGTTACCAATTTGTAATGCCTTATTTCCAAGTGCGCTTAAATAAACAAAGTCTTCTAATTGTACCCATTTTCCAAATTGCATATTGCGAGCATTAAAAAAATGAACTCCTTTGCCTAAAAATAATTGTTGTGGCCATCTAAAGTGGAAGACTAATTTGTATGATCTGATTTTTTGGATAGCTTTCTGAAAAGCTAGACTGAGTAGTAGAGAAGGGTGTACGGCACTGTCTAATGTAAAGGAAGGATTTTTTTTCTGTATGATGTAGGTAATAATTTTTGAAATCATGACTTAGTTTATTTGGCTAATTTCGCTAATGATAGTATTGATCGTTTTTGTTTTATTGATGTTTTCGATAGGGAGATAAATGGCATCTGATTGTTGAGAAAATTGTTGAAACAGATTTTGATAATCATTTGTTAACGTCGTAATATCCTCTGCACTTAATTCCTTTTTTCGTTCGAGTATTACAGAGGGTTTGGCGAAAAGAAAAATGTTTAGTTCTGCTTTATTGATAAAGCGATATAAGAACAGCGGAATCGCTTTTGGGAGTTGTATGTTTGAACGTTTGCCATCAACAATAAAATCAAAATAATAGCGGTCGTATAAGACAGTGTAGTTTCTTAATTGATATTTGCAAAAGATATACACTTGTCCAAATAAGTAATCGAGAAAGTAGTAGAAAAAACGAAGGATAGAAAGTACAGAGCTATTGTTTTTACCTTGGCGAGGCAGTCGGCTTATTGATCGTTGCTCTGCTCCTTTTTTGCCGTATCGCCATGCGCTAATAATCGGAAGGATCGAAGGTCGGTGTCTCAGAATGACTACTTTTTTGCGAAACTGTTTTGTCAAGATTTCTTTCGTTTCGTTAAGGATGGTACTTTTTCCTGCGCCGTCTACACCGCTAAAAGTGATTAGTTTCCCACGTTGTTTTTTTAAGTTTGAAAGTGTATCCCGATAGTATGTTACTTTTCGTTTCAAACGCTTTAGTCCTTTGTTGTATTCTTTTTGTAGTAAGACCGTTTTTAATTTTTGTCTAATATCGACAGTGTAAGTATCAAATTCTTGGAAAGAGGAAATGGAGGTCTTAAATGTTGCATTAAAGTGGTCTAAAATGTTATGTTGCTCGACTGTTGAAAGAGATAGAAAAAAGTTAATATACTTTTGAGGTACACCACTATAATTTAAAAAATTAAAATAAACTAAATGCTCTAGTAAACATGATTCGGAATAGGTAACGATACCATTTGAGAATTTTCGCTCTTGTTTGATTTCTTGGTGACTCAGGTAAATTAAATCTTTTCGAGAAAGTTCGAATAAGCAATCTATTTGTAAAAAACTATTATCTACAAAGTAGATGAATAATTGAGTCATGAAAGATTGTTGACTACTAGTAAAATGAGCTACATTTTCGTTGGCTTCTACCAATTGAGTAATGGAGCTAATATTTTTTGAAGGGATAAATAAATCGATATCTGAATTAGGATCGATTTCGTCAATAGTTGGTTCTATAAATTTTAGTAAAATATATTCACTAAGTTGTAAAGAACTAAATAAAGACTGAATAAATTGTTTTCTTTTTGTTGACATCATTTTAAGCATTTGATATACATAATGCCCAAATTGTGCCGTCCCTCTTTTTTTGTTTAACTCATTGGTAATTAATTGTTTATAGATGTGTTAAGAAATAACTTTGTTCTCGTTTTAAGAAAGGTTTTTCATTTTGGAAGCTTTTTTATCCGACTGTAGACGATCATTTTCGATCAAATCTTCTAAGGCTGCCGTCCAAGAATCTATTAGCCAATGAGCTTGATCGTGTAATCGTTGCTGTTGCGAATAGAGGTGGAGATAATAGCTTATGGTGTACAATAAATAGAGCTGGTAAGCTACGTTAAAGTCTATTTGATATTCTTGAATGATGGCTTCACACGTGGGCATTTGCTTTAGATTCAGTAGTCTTTTTTTGATCTCTTGAAAATCAACTTTATCAACTAATATGCTTGTTTGAAAGATATAATGGAAAGCGTCAAAAAGTAAAGGATATTTATTACTGGCCATTTCCCAATCATATAAATGAAGCTTATCATCTGTGACATACATATTCCAAGGCGTAAAATCGCCATGAGCAATACCGACATTTATTTGTTTATGAGGAAGTATTTTACTACGACTAGTCAAAAGTAACTTGCAAAGTTTTGCGTGTTTTTGAAAAGACAGTTTATTATTGGGTACAACAGTTTTACACTTATCTATATTCGTATTGATGGTATGCCAAATAGGAAGTTCATGAATCCTTACTTCTTCCGCACTTCTATTGTACAATTCGTATAGTGCGGACAAATGTTGGCGATGTAAACTATTGTTTTTGTGTTTTTGTGTTGGCTTAACGCTACTTAACGAAATACCATTGTTGAGTTTTTTTACAGAAGGAATAAGTACTTTTTTTAACTTAATATACTCAAATCGTTTTAAGAAAGAATATTCATTGTTTACTAAATCGGTTGCTTTTTTTGTAAGTGGAATTTTTAAAAAATGGCTAGTATTTTTTTCTTTACTAAGAGCAATAATTGCTTTTCGATTTGGACCGTTTGTGCCTGTGAAAATGGCATAAGAGTCTGCTTGGTACTCTTGAATGTATTGGCTAATAAAAAGTGATTTTTTTGAATAAACTTGGAACGAACCTGAAGCACACCATTGTTTTTTACCTAAAATATAAGCTGTCTTTACTAGCGACTTATATACTTTTGCTTTCGTACCTGAGCTATTGTATAAGTTCAGAAATGTAGGTGTTTTATTATTTGCGGGACTGACCCAGCGTATCCGACCATCAGGATTATTGATGAAATAAAAATGAGAGCTGTCTTTAAGAGGAGTGGAATGAAAATGAAATAAAATACTTACTTTATTTTTTATGGAGTCTAATGAAGTATTAGAATAATTGAACAAGACTATCTTTTTATCTGGGTAATTATCAATAAAAAAATTTAACTCTTCTTCTAAGTAGAAGATGAGAAAATTGCAAACGATATCTTGCTGAACTATTTTGAAAGGATCAACAATAATCAGCAAATCATATTGGTGTTCAAAAATAGAACTAAGGATATTAATGTCGCTTAAGTAGCTTACTTTTTTCATTGGTTGTTATTTTAATAACAAAAGAGAAAATTACAAATTGATAAAATAAAATTCCATAATTGGATTCACCAAAAATGCCAAACTCAGTCATAGAGTTGATCAATAAAGGAATCATTAGTAATAAGGTAAATGTTTTTAATGCTTTATTCTTGCATGAGCCAATAACATAAAAAGTAGTGGCCATTTGCAGGATACAAATAAAGGCACCTACCAAACCTAAATTGAGTAAGACTTGAATAAATGTATTATGCGTCATCGAAGCAGCATAAGCATGGATACTATCAAATTTGTCGTTATAACTAATTCGCATAAATCCGTATCCAAGAATTGGTTCTCGTACAAAACCTTCCATGATCAAATCTCGCCAAAAGGGAAGACGACCAGTCATACTCATTACTTCTTGTAGGTCGCCTTGTTTGACAACAATGGTTCGAATAATAACAGGAACAGCTAGAACGCCTCCAACAATGGCACTAAGTTTTAATTTTACGTTTTTAGTTTTAAATACGCCATATGCTGCAATAAGCATAAAAGCTCCTAATGAAGATCGAGATTGTGTAAGCAATAAAATAGCAATACAAATACCTAGAATAATAAAATTTAAAACAGTACTTTTTTTATCTAACATTTCGACCATTGCAGCTAAAGCACCAAGTACAGCAAGCATTCCTAGCTCATTCGGATTAATAATATAGCCACCTAGACGAGAAACCTCCCCTCCATGTGTTTGTCTGTAAAAGGTATCTGGGTCGAGATATAATCCGATCAAGAAAGCAATCGAAATATAAAAAACAGCATATGCTAATAGTTTGTGATATCTTGCATGGTCGCCGCTTACCTCATTGTAGATTACTAATACTTGATAAAATGCCCAAACAAAAACCAGACTCTCGATTGTCATAGATAGTTGTAGAACGGTATAAGGTACCGAAGATGTCCAACCTATAGAACAAATACCTAGAAACAAATACAAACAGTAAAAAAAGAGTGGGAGTATATTTTGATATTCTAATTTTGATTTAGGGTTTTTACTTTTTAAGCTAAATAGAAGTACAACAGAAATAAAGGTCATCATAAGACGTAAACCTATCTTTACCACTCTTGTGATCGCCACAGAATCGGGAAATAGTGTAAAGTAACTACTAATTCTAATTGTAAAAATTACGATAAGAATGGCTAGAAAAAATTTACTCTTAGAAGTATCAGCTATGGCTTCTTTTATTGGCTTCATTAGTCTTTAAAACTATTTTGACAAAATTCTAATAAGTTAAAATAGGTTTCATTTTTAGTTTCATTAAATGGCATATACATCTACTAATTGTTCTGCTATTTGATTCCAGCTAAAAGCCTCTACCACCATTTGGTGTGCATTTGTTCCTTTAGCTATTAATTGATCATCATAAAAAAGTTGTGCTGCTTGTTCTAAGCTTTCTTGGATTTCTTGAACCGTATTTTTTTGGAGAGTAAAACCTGCATTGTACGTTTCAATATATGAATTAATGTTTGTTGCTTCGCTTGTGATACAAGGCTTATGCATAGCTGCTGCTTCGAGTACAGCAGTAGGAAAGCCTTCCATACGAGAGGTATGTAAGAATACATCAAAAGTAGATAAGAGTTCAAATTTTTCATTTCCAAACTTTGAACCGTGAAAAACGACATGTTCTTCAATACCAAGGTCTTTTGCTTGTTGTTGTAGTAGCGGCATATCTTTACCATCTCCTATCAATTCAAGCGTACCTTTATTTCCATTGTTGATGTATGCTTGAAAAGCAGCTAACATCAAATCTAAGCCTTTATGAAAAATAGCTATTCGACCACAAAAACCAAAAACAGGATGTTCATTTTTAGTTTGTTGTTGAAGCGTAGGAATATCATCTAAGTCTTGACCATTGGGAATTAAACATTGATGATTTATTGACATCAAGCTGTTAAAGTCTTTCACCTCATTTTCTCCCAACAAGTGTACCGCTTTTGCTTTTTTTATGATAGAAGATTCAAAAAGTTTGAAGTATGTCTTTTTTAACAAATTTCTTTTTGTTAATGCGCCTTCAGTTAATGCTCCATGAGGTGTATAGATATATGCTATGTTGTTTGCATCTAGCAATTTACATATGTTGTAAAATTCAGGAATGAAAGAACCATGAATATGTACTACGGTATTTTTCGGTAAAGCTTCTATCGCTTTTGGTATGTTAGAGTCAAGTGTCAATTTATTTTTTAACTGGCGAAATAAGCGCGTTTTATAGTTTCGTTCAGGATAATTAGCTTCTAAGGAGTTTGCAATTCCCCATAAAGTTACTTGATGTCCTAATAGTTGTTGTGTTTTTGCGAGTTTATCGGCTACTTTATTTACGCCGTTCATTCTATTAGGATTTGCTTTGCCGAGTACCAGATGGATAATATTCATGATTGATTTTTTTAATAAGTCGATGTAGAATTTTTCATAGTTTTAGTATGTGTTTTTATTTTCATTTACACTTTTATTCTAAGCAGTGTAATAAGATTTTACAATAGATCGTCTTAGATAAAGGGCATAAATAAACAGGGAGGAAACTTGAGTTAATACTAAGCCAAGCACTAGACCATCGATACCCCAGTAGAGTAGCATTGGTTTAGCAGCTAGTAAACTAAAAATAGTAGAGAAGGAATATGCGACAAAAATAGGTTTTGTATTTTCCATTGTTCGCAAGGCAATACGTGCGAATAAACTGATGAATACAAAAAAGTAAAGGACACTAAAACCATTGATCAAATAGCTATAAGCTAGATACTCTTCGCCGTATATAAAGTCAATGATAAGGTCTATACCAATTACTAGCATAAATAGTGCTAATAATACTGGAAAAATTAATTGGAGTAATGTTTTTTGTAAAAAGTGAAATAATGAAGGAATTCCTTCTTTTAAAAAGTGCTGGGCTGCTTCTACTGGTACAACATTCTCTAAGGCTAAAAAAATAATATGACATAGCCCCATTATTTGTTGAATAATTCGAATAGCACCAACAGCTACAGGTCCTAATAACGTTGCGCCAACAATGATGAAATAGTTACCTGATAGCCACTGAAGCAAGGAGGTGCCCAACAACCACTTTGAAAAATTATAATGTTCTTTTAGGGTTTTTGAAATGTTTTTTATTGAAAATTGAAATGAAATGCCATTGTGAATTGCCCAAAATATTGCCACAGTACAAGCTATTATAGATCCTATTAATAACATGAAGATAACACGTTTGACATCTAATGTTCCGTATGAAAAAACTAAGCAAAGACCGCATATCTGAATGCTGAACAATACAGTGTCCAATAAAAGTGGACCTGTCATTTTAGCTAAAGCAAAACCGATTTTTCTGAAATAATCGTGTAGTAGCTGAAAGAACAAAAGTGCTAATACCAAATAGCTTGTTGTTCCTATGGGGATATTAATATTGAAAAAACTACTGAATGAATAGCCTACTAAGATAAGTAACACTAAAGCAAAAATGATGAATAATTGAACGTAAAAAAGACTCGAAATATATTGACTTTGTTCTGTAGTATCTTTCTTTGGTAAAAGTGACAATAAGGGTTTGGTAATAACAGCTTGACTAATACTTAGTCCAAATAAAATGAGCATCCACCAAATTGAAAAAATTCCAAAATCTTCAAGGCCAATCCAACGAGCAACTAAAATGCCAGTTAAGAAATTGCCACCGCTTGTGACTAATTGATCTGCTATTGCTAGCGCTTTTTTGTGTTGTAGAATATTCATGAGTTTATGTTATTTGATTAAACGTAAATTTGAAATTAACTTGTTTTGTTTTGTTTGCTTTGTATTTCGTTGTAGATCCTTTTACATTATTCAATACGAGGTGTAGGTTTGGTATTTTAAAATCTTCTAGGTAAGCATCCAATTGCTTGACTGTTCTAACTTTAGAATAAGAAGCCTTCAATAAAAGTAGGTTTATTGTGCTCTGGTGGAATAAAGGAATTGTCTCTACTACTTGACGAATTGGAGGAGTATCAATGATAATAATATCATATTCATGTTGAAAGCTTTTTAAGATATTGGTCGTTTGGTCTCCATAAACGATCGCTGGAAAAATACTTGTTAAGTCACCTGCTGTTAGTACATCTAAGTTGTTGATTTCTGATGCTTGAATAGCATCTTTTGCTTCACATTTCTTTTGGATGAGATCACTTAAACCAGTATGATTATCCATACCTAGAGCCATATGAATATTAGGCTTTCGGATGTCCATA
Source organism: Saprospiraceae bacterium (assembly GCA_020630735.1). Classification (GTDB taxonomy): domain Bacteria; phylum Bacteroidota; class Bacteroidia; order Chitinophagales; family Saprospiraceae; genus JAHDIP01. The sequence goes on from JAHDIP010000073.1 coordinate 18,168, forward strand.
TCTATCAATAATACTTTTTTACCAGAAGTAGCTATAGAGCTAGCTAAGTTGACTGCTGTCAAAGTTTTTCCTTCTTTTCCTTGTAGAGAAGTAATACTTACGATGGGAGAATTAGTGGCAAAAGCAGGCTCTTTTTTTAAGACTTCAAGATTCGTATGTAAGCTTCCATATGCTGTTGCTATCTGATCCTGATTTTTTATTTTTGAAACTGTACTTAGAATCGGATACTCTGTTAAGGAAGCGAGTGTTTCTTTGTCCTTGATGCTTGCAAAAAAGAAATGTAAAATAAATGAAATTAAAAAACCTATTAGCAAAGCTAAGAAAATCGCTAAACCATAAGCCAATGGTTTGTTTGGCCAAATATGGTTTGTAGGTACTTTTGCATGATCAATAATTTTGTGAAAAGAACGCTTTGCTGAATTTGAAATCGAAAGCTCTGCCTTTTTTTCTGCTAAGTATGTATAAAGTTGCTCTTTCAGTTTTACCTCTCTTTCCAATACCGTCACTTCTCTTTCCTTATCAGGATAGTCTTGGATACTAAGGTTGATGCTATTCATGGCATTAGCAAGTGAATTTTTGTTGCTCTCTATATTTTTCAACGTATTATTGACACTTGCATTTAGGAATGAACGTGTATTATTGATTTTTTCTACAATGGTCATTACCTCTTCGCTTTGCTCAGTGAACTTAATCAATAAGTCTTTTTTCTGTGCTTCGTAGTTTTGTACTTTTAAATAATTTTCTCTAAAAATAGGATCATCTAATGCTTCAAAGTTAGGTGAGAAATCTTGTAGTGATTGACCACTTGCCAAGAAGTCATAAAGTCGTTTTAACTCATTTTCTTTCATTTCGTAACCTACTCGTTGGATATCCAACTGTACAATTTCTTTAAGACTTGCATCTGTTTCTTGCTTTGAGTTAATGATTCCATTTTGTGTTTTGTAGGCAGCTAATTTTCCTTCTGCAAATTTTAATTGTCCAGCAGTCGTTTTTAACTGCTCATTCACAAATGAAAGAGCTTGTTGACTTTGATTACTTATGCTTTTGTTTGACTCATCAATGTATGTTTGCATTAAGGCATTTGTAAATGCTTGAGCTTTCGTAGGTACCTCATCAGTATAGTATATTTTGATAATAGATACATCTTTGTCTACCGCCTTAATAAATAAATTTTCTTCACCAATATTACTCACTAACCCATCTATTGTGTTTACCTTAAAAGCAAAAAGATCACCTGTTTGAAGAACATTTTTCTTAGCAGCCAATAACTTAATATTTTTCTGAATAGTTATAGAAATGTTCTTATCTCGCCATGTTCTATGAAATTGAATTACTTCAGATGGTGCATTAATATCATTACTCGACCTGAACGCAAATTTATCATCACCTAAATATTCTAAATAAAGCAACTTACCATAAAGCGATTGATCAGTAACTGTTGCTGTAATTGTAAATGGTGACTGGTCATATATTTCTACCGTTTTTACTTTTCCGACACGATAATATGAAACAGTAAAATCTAGTTGCTCGAAACAGGCTTTTAATAATTTTTTTGACTTAAAAATTTCCAACTCTGTCATTAAGTTACTGCTAGAAGTGGGGACTACAGCCGACTTGTCATTTATGTTAAAAGCTGGTAAATTAAAATCTCTATTGTCGATTTTTATAGCTCCATTTGCTTGGTAACTATAAGTCGCATAATGGATGGTTCGCCTTGTTACAAATATGGCTATAGCAAGCAATACAATTGTTATTGGCAATCCCTTTATTAGAGGTATTATTAACGAATCAAATTCTTTTTTTAAATTCATGGCTATTGAAACTTATATTGGGAATCAAGAAATTACTTGGCAAAAACAGAAATGAGTACAGCTACAGCAGTAATAATACTTGCAATAGGAGCTGCTTTTTCTATCTTCTGATTCCAATCTTTCGATTTCTTTGGAGCGATATATACAATGTCATTTGGAAGTAAAGCGATGTTGTGGTAGGTACTACTCATCAAATCTGTAAGATCGATCTGTAGTTTAGTAGGACTTCCATTTATTGTTCTTACAATTTCGATATTCGTATTTTGAGCATATGGACTAAGCCCATTTGCTTGACCAATCATTTGTATGATATTGACGCTTTCATTATTAAGTGGATATTTACCTGGAGCATTTACTTCTCCCAAAACCGTCACATAATGGTTAAGTACCTTAATATTTATGATTGGATCTTTTAGTTCTTTTTTATAAGATTGTTCAAGAAAGTAATTTGCTTCTTTTACGGTATAACCAGCAATTTTAGTCCTCCCAAGTTTTGGCAAGTTAATTTCTCCCTCATCATTAATGACAAGCCATTTTCCGCTAGCCTCATTGGAGTTATATACACTATTAACAGAGCCGATACTTAAATTTTCATGTCCCCATATACTAATGGTTAATTTATCACCAGCTACTAGAGTAGGGGCTTTGGCGTCGAAAAATTGATTCGTATTAGTTGTTTCGATTGTTGCATTTTCTTGTTGAAACAAGTGTTTTGGTGCACTGCAGCTTTGTAGAAATAAAGCTATAGCAGCTATTATTAGTATTCTCATCATTATTGTTGGCGTTTAAATGATTAATTACTATTCTAATTACCATAAAAATGCCAGTCCAGCTATTTTTTTTAAAAACCTAATATCCAGTCATTTACGAATAAAATATATATGTATAGCGTTCTAATATTGAGAATTAGCTTGGTCAAAATGAGAATTGGCATAATATTGGGACAAAATTTAAAAGAGAGAAATGCACGCCAAGGTTTAGATAATTTCTATCAAGCCAATTATATCTAAAACCTTAATTTTAAGTAACGGTCAATTAATGACTATTAGAAAATGACAGACTTATTTTCACTCGTTACTAAACTACCTTATATACTGAGCATTGAATGGTTTTCGGATTAATCCCTTGTGATGATCTTAAAACCAAACGTCGGTAGATATAAATTGGATATTCTTCGTCACATCAATAGTAAAGTATAGAGAATACTTTAGTAATGGATGAATAATAAGTTCCCGATTTGGGGATAGAAATTTTGTTACTAATCGAGGCATTTTTTGAGCATTAGCCTAGCTTTTGCCTAAAGGCAAAAAGAGTAACTACTAGCTATCGTTGAAAAAAATAACGAAGAGTAGTAGCAAAAGAGCATAAACGAAATCAGGAAATTATTTTTTAACCATTACTTAATGTTTTTGTGTCATAAAATCAATAAATAATCTCTTTTGATCATCAGAAAAAAATAAATAAATACGTATGAAAAAGCATTTTGAGCCTACTCGAATTTTTGTTGTTGAAGATGATCCCATGTACAAAAAAATGGTCAACTATGTAATGGAGTTGAACCCAGATCACGAAGTATATGCTTTTCCTACAGGTGCAGAATGTATACAGAATTTGCATCTTAAACCAACGATCATTTCATTGGATTATTCTTTACCAGATATGACTGGTGAGGACGTATTGAAAAAGATAAAAAGTTATAATGAAGATATTAGTGTCATTATTTTATCGGGTCAACAAGATGTATCTACTGCTGTCAAATTGCTAAGAGATGGGGCGTATGACTATATAACGAAAGATAGTGAAACAAAAGAACGCTTGCTAAATGCCTTAGCAAATATCAAAAAACAGAATGCGTTGAAGGAAGAAGTTGATACACTTAGAAGTGAACTTAAATCAACTTTTTCTTTTGAAAATAATATTATAGGAGCAAGTGCTCCAATGCAGAAAGTTGCCAAATTATTAGAAAAAGCTATAAATACGAATATAACAGTTTCTATTAGTGGTGAAACGGGAACAGGTAAAGAAGTTATTGCTAAAAGTATTCATTTTAATTCTGCCAGAAGTAAGCAACCTTTTGTAGCTGTAAATATGAGTGCTATTCCAAAAGAATTGTTAGAAAGCGAATTGTTCGGTCACGAAAAGGGAGCTTTTACAGGAGCAAATACTAGAAAAAAAGGACAATTTGAATTGGCAGATAAAGGAACGCTATTCTTAGACGAAATAGGCGAAATGGATATTAGTATGCAGGCCAAGGTTTTGAGAGCTTTACAGGAAAGAGAAGTGGTAAGAGTAGGTGGTGAAAAACCCACAAAAATAGATGTTCGAATCCTTGTTGCAACACATAGAGACCTTGCTCAAGAGGTGAGCAATGGTAACTTTAGAGAAGATTTGTATTACCGATTATTAGGTTTACCGATCCACTTGCCACCTTTGAGAGATAGAGGAAACGATATTTTGATTTTAGCAAAGTACTTTCTTGATGCTTTTACGAAGAATAATGGGATGGAAGATTTAGGGTTATCTAAAAAAGCAAAAGAAAAACTACTATCCTATTCTTATCCAGGAAATGTAAGAGAGCTAAAAGCTGTTATAGAATTATCAGCTGTATTGGCTAATAATGACCAAATTGAAGAAGATGATATTCGGTTTAATAGTCCTAAAAAGGCAGCTACTTTTCTTACAGAGGAACTTACTTTTGAAGATTACAAACGAAAAATTATTCATCATTTTTTAGAGAAATATGATAACGATATAGTAAAAGTAGCAGAAAAGCTTGATATCGGAAAATCTACGATATACCGAATGCTTAAAACAGAGAAAGAATCAAATCAAGTGAGCTATATGTAGTTTGCTTTGCTCTTAATTTCTATGTTTTTTCTTTTACCTTTTGTTTAATTGTAAATAGTATGATAAATAATACTCAAATCATAAGAGACATTTCATTGTTATATGAATTATCTCTTTCTGTCGGTAAGTCATTAGATCTAGAGGAAAATTGTAAACAGTTTTTGGATGTGTTGATGGCAAGAAAAGAGTTGTCTTTTGTATCGGTGTGGATTTATGATAGAGAATTGCATAAAACATCAGACAATTCACTTGTTCGGGTGTATGCAGCACCTTTGTTTAAGTCTAAAGAAAAATTAATTCAAGATGACCATTATATCATCCAGCGATTAAAAGAAGAATCATTTTTTTCGCTAGATTCTTCGGATAGCGATTTCAAGAACGTTATACAAGAATCTAATATAGATCAAGGTAAATTTATTATCTATGGTTTAAGTGATATTGGGTATTTGAAGTTGCATATTATAAAAGAAGATGCTTTTGAGCGATTAGAACAAGTACAGTTAGTTAATGTGATTGATCGATTTAATTTATCCTTGAAAGCGGCAATATCATATCTTAAGTTTAAAAATGAAACTCAAGAAAGATCTAAAGCTCAAACAGCATTAATAGAAGCACAAGAAAAATATCGCTATGTAGTTGAGAGTTTAAGCGAAGGAATTATTTTGACGGATATCGAAGGTCGCATTACAAATGTAAATGAACAAATGGCCAAACTAACTGGCTATACTAAAAATGAACTACATGGGCAAACGGGCTACAAATTGCTCATTGCTCAAAGTGAAGAAGAAAAAGTAAAGACAGGCATGGAACGTTCTATCAATGGTTTTCAAGTAGAGCTCGAGCTAGAACATATCCGAAAAAATGGAGAACGTTGGTTAGGACATATCAAGGCATCGCCTTTTAGAAATGCTAATGGAGAAATTATAGGTACTATAGGGGCAGTTGTCGATATCACTGAAAAGAAACATGCTCAACAAAAACTAAAAGAAAGTGAACATAAACTCAGACAGATTATAGATACTTCATTGGATGCTGTCATTACGATTGATAGAAAAGGAATGATTACAGAATGGAGCCAGCAAGCTTCTGCCATATTTGGATATAGAAGAGATGAAGTAATTGGAGAGCTAATGTCTAATATTATCATTCCTGAAAAATATAAGACGGCTCACAATAATGGAATGGAACATTACAATAAAACGGGGCATGGTCCAGTTTTGAATAAGCGAATAGAAATAACTGCTGTAGATAAAAATGGTAGAGAATTTCCAATCGAATTAAGTATTACACCTATTGAAGTAGATGGACGACATTCGTTTTCAGGATTTATTAGAGATATTACTGATAGAAAAAAAGCTGAAAACGATCTAATAAAGGCCAAGCAAGATGCCGAACAAGCTCGTCTTGCTGAACAACAGTTTTTGGCAAATATGAGTCATGAAATTCGTACACCAATGAATGCCGTAATAGGTATGACGCACCTGATGTATGAAACTAAACCTACCGATGCTCAAAAGGAATACTTGGATGCACTCCGTTTTTCTGCTGATAGCTTGATGGGAATTATTAATAATATTCTAGATATTTCAAAAATTGAAGCTGGAGAATTAGAATTTGAACAACGAGCTTTTGACCTAAAAGAATTATTGATAAATCTACAACAAACTTTCCAGTTTAAGGTGAAAGAAAAACCTGTAAGTGTGATCGTTGATATAGATTCTGATTTGCATAACCTTGTAATAGGAGATTCAGTACGACTTAATCAAGTATTGACTAATCTACTTGGTAATGCTAGTAAGTTTACACAAAGAGGGACTATTGGCGTTCGTGCAAAACTCGTGAAAAAAGAAAGTGATATATTCTGGATCGAATTTGATGTACATGATACTGGTATTGGTATTGATAAAAAAAATGTAAATTCTATTTTTGAAAACTTTAAGCAAGCCGATACAAGTATTACTAGACGTTATGGTGGTACTGGTTTAGGGCTTGCCATTGTAAAACAAATAGTTGAGTTACAAAATGGAAAAATTGACGTAAAAAGTGTCGCCTCTAAAGGGTCTAACTTTATTATCACCTTGCCTTTCAAAGATGCAGGTGTAAAAGTCGCCGAAAAAGTAGTGAAGGATGAGCCAGACCAAAATGTAGATGATTTATTGCGTAAAACCAAGATATTGGTTGTTGAAGATAACCCAATGAATCAAAAATTAATTAAAAAGATTTTTGACCTTTGGGAATGTCCTTTAGATATTGCAAATCATGGTTTAGAAGCATTGGAAATACTTGAAAAGAAAACCTACGATATTATCTTAATGGATATTCATATGCCCGAATTAGATGGTTGCGAAACCACTTTTAGAATTCGACACAATAAAGAGAATCCAAATACTAATATTCCAATTATCGCACTTACGGCCGCAGCACTGCTAGAAGAAAAAAATAGAGCATTCAAGTTTGGTATGAATGATTTTCTAACGAAACCTTTTTCTCCTGCTTTACTCAAGAAGACATTGTTGAAATGGTTAGACTTTGATTATCAAAATGGAAATATGAAAAAAGAAGAAGAAAAAGGAAGTATTGAAGAAGCAAGAACGGTTACCATGGATATGGCTTACCTTAGTGAATTAGGAATGAACGATACCACCTTCGTTATCGAAATGATTGAGATTTTCTTAAGAGAAATTCCTATAGCAATAGATAACCTCAAAGGGGCTTATGCTAAAGAAAATTGGTCGGCTGTTTGTGATACCGCTCATCGTGTAAAATCTAATTTTATGATGATGGGAATGTCTGAACAACAACAAGCCGCAAGTTCAATTGAAACAATGATCAAAAAAGATGAAATTGATAAAGAAAAAATTCAAACGTTGATTAGCGAATTAGATGAAGATTCTTCATTAGCTTATCCGCTCCTACGTTCTAAACTTAGCGAAATGAAAGTAGAGTCATAGAAGTTATACTTACTGATATTCAGTTTAAGGATCATCATTCGTAGCTATAGTTTTATGCTCAATAATATCAGAACGGCTTGCTTTGCAAGCCTGCCAGATGTCAGATTTGCGTCTAAAGTGAATCTGACATCTGGCAATTTCAGCTTGCTGAAATGATCTGACTTCTGACCTAACATTTTGAATGGTTTCTATACTTTACAAAAAAAATCCCGAACTTTCTGATCGAAAATTCGGGATGACTCATGTTTCTTCTT
>JAHDIP010000074.1:0-4394 GCA_020630735.1 Saprospiraceae bacterium
TTATGGGGGAACGACTAAAGCCGTATTTGGAGAGATCATAAACTCATCGCTGCGCCAATCCCGTTTCGGTAATCACCGAATCTTCTTGGTAAGCATCGTAGTCGGTATTGATATTCCAAAGGTTGTGATTTGTGCCTTCGAGTATATTTTCGGCGGCCAAAAGACCCATCAAAATACTATGGTCTTGGTTGTTGTACTTGAATGCTCCGTAACGACCTATGACGGATAAGTCTTTAATTCCAGAAAGATAATCTTCGACAGGTTTTAATATTTCTTTATAGCCTTTTTTGTAAACGGGATAACAGCGAGGAATGCGATGTACATGCCCATCCAATATGTTATTGTCTTTGATCAAACCTGTAGCTCGAATTTCTTTTTTCGCCAAAGCGATCAAGGCTTCATCACTTTTCTGCCAAGCTTCGCTTTTATAATCGCACCAATATTCTAAGGCCAAAATACTATTAGGGCTATCGCCATATAATCCTCTTGTCCAATTTCTAAAATTTGTCACTCGACCCGTTTCCAAATCATCTGAATGAATGTACAACCAATTATCAGGAAATAAGTCCACCCCTTCGATATTCAAATACACCAAAATCGTACTTCTAAAGGTCAGTTTATCCCCCAAAGATTTTACTGGTTCAGGTACATTAGGCAAACGAGTCACTAACAAAGAAATCGGCATCGTAGAAATAACATGATCGTATTCTTTTACTGTTCCATCTTTGAATTCTAAACCTACTGCTTCGCCACGTTGAGTAATAACTCGGTGGACAGGTTTTTTCAAAAACACAATTCCACCATTCTCTTCAATCCGATCTTTCATTTTTTGATACACCATTCCTGAGCCTTCTTTCGGATAGGCAAATTGTTCGACTAAGGTTTTGTGTTTATTTTTCGTATCCTTAATTAAGGCATTTTTGATGGCACCATAAAGAGAGAGTCGCTTTATACGCTGTGCTGCAAAATCGGCATCTAGTTCTTTACAAGATATACCCCAGAGTTTTTCAGAATAGGTTTTGAAGAAAATCTCGAATAGCCGTTTTCCAAAACGATGGGTTACCCAACTTTCAAAATCGCCCTCTTGCTTCGTTGGATTTAATTTTTCGGAAGTAAAACTGAAGACGCATTTACTCGCTTCCCACAAACCCAAGTTGCCCAAAGCATCAAATGGTTTGAGTGGATAATGAAAATATTGATTTTTGTAGTAGATACGTGTCAGTCGATTGACCATTTCGTAATCACGACCAATGATTTCCAACCATAATTGGTTGACTCGTTTATCACTACTAAAAAAGCGATGTGGTCCCAAATCTACCTTTTGATCCCAAAGCTCAATCGTGGTAGAAAGTCCCCCTACCCGATCACTCGCCTCATACACATCTAAGACGATGTTGTTCGCTTTAGACAATTGATATGCCGCTGTTAAGCCTGCTGGTCCAGCCCCTATTACTGCTAATTTCACTTATTCGATTCTATAAATTCTTAAATTAGGTATTGTCCCATTTGTGACTTCTTGGTATCGGGATAAAAAGGCATAGTCTTTTGTGGGTTCTATTAGAAAGAAATAATCAATTTGCTTCTCTTTCAATGCTTTTTCGATGGCTTCTTCGGTCTTGTAGTAGCTGCCTACTTGTCCATAATATGGATAATTGAGATAGTAGGCGACAAACATTATTTCCCACCATCCTTGATCAGATGCAAAGTTAGCCTTTTCTGGCAACTTAAGCTCTTTTATTTGCATCGAAAGTTCATATGTTTGCTTTCCATCATTTATACTCCAAGCTAGATCCCGAACAGGTAAGGCGGTTGCTGCTACCGAAAATAGACCAATCATGATTAATTTTTGGAGTGCATTAAAGGAAATTTTATCAAATAAAAATTGAACAATTAGCGCAGCCAACAACAATAATAGGGCATCCATGATCAAAATGTATCTAAAATTGAGGAGGATTAATAAGTAACCTGAAAGGTATAAGGCACAGAATGTTAGAATGCGTACTATTTCTTCTTTCAATTGATTGTTGACTAATTCCTTGCGGAAAAACACTAAAATAGCTCCGATCAATACCGTTACAAATGCAAAGAAGTTGGCTTCGTTTAATAATACAATTGCTCGAATGACATTGAGAAAAACAACGGTGACTTGCCGCTTAAACAAGGCAAAAGAATCAAACATACTCCAATCTTCGTATTTCGTGAGGCCATTATCTTCCCAAATACTAATCGAAGTATCATTGGTTGGTTGCAAAAATCCTTGGTTGATAGCTGGGTGCAACCAAGTGCCTTCTCGAATGACGAGGGCGTGATTGTATGATCCTGCACTAGAAATCGTCAACTCGCCATATTTTTGACTTAAGGCAAATATCCAAGGACTCGCAAAAGCGTAAAAGAGGATAAAAATAAGTCCTATACGTTGGAGTAAAAAAAGTGGTTTTTGGTTTTTGAAAAAATAATGCGCCAAACCTAATACAATCATTAGTAAAGGGAAAAATCCAAAGAAGTACGTTTTGGCAAAAAAAGAAAGTGCCCCGATTAGTCCGATCAGTATACAGTTGCTGAAGGCAAAGACATTTTCTTTTGAAATCTGGTTGTATAGCAAGAGTGCAAAAAACAATAACAATAAATCTGGATGAGGAGAATAAGCCCAAAGCAAAATTCGTGTTATCAAAATTCCCATGACCAACAAGCTCAACCATTTTCGGATAGCTACTCGATCGAACAATCGTTTGAGTTGAAACAAAACGCCAATTCCGATTACAAAGTTGAGGACTTTAAATGCTAGCATTGGATCGACACCCATTTTGAGTAATGGCGCAAGCAACCAGCAAATCATCGGCGACCAATAAGCATTAAAGGCATTTATAAAATCTCCATTCGCATATTTTTGGGCAATCGTCAAATAACTTGTTGTATCGACATTGATCATTCGTTTGAATAATGGATAACCTAGCATCCAAAGTCCAATATAAGCGACCAAAATGGTATTGTAAAAATTGAGTTTCGGTTCTATTTTTTCCTTAAACCAATGCACACTATTTTCGAGTACTTGAATCAATATTGTTTATGTTTTAATCTGATGATTTCTTTTCCAAAAACTGGCGAAGGTCTTCATATAATTTTCGAAACTCCTTCGCATCTCGATACACTTCGTCAAAGGTACTATTATGAAAATTAAAAGTGATTTTTGTGTTTTCTTTATTTTTCTTCAAAAAGTAAAATAGAACCATTCGAGCTTTTTCGATGTCTTCTTCTACTTCTTGTAGTAAAGCGGTATCCATCACAACCATCGGCGTTTCTGTGAAGGTACATTTTCGTTCTTCCTCAAAATGATAGGGATGATATTCAAAGCCTGTTCCACTTCGAAAACCTATGACATCTTGAAAACCAAAAGTAGAATCGTTTTTAATCTTTGCTGTTTCTAAAATACTTGCTGTCTTTTGGAAGGAATAATGTAAAAAGTGCTGTCTGCTATATTTTACTGTCGAATCAGAAATACGCTCTAATTGTAGCTTTTCGGCTCTTAGCAATTTTTCTTGATCAAAAGCTGCATAACTTGGATGCAAACCGATTTCGTATCCCAAACCTTTAGCACTGTTTATAATCTCCAAAATATAAGGGTCATCTATTTTATAAAAATTCTCAAAGCGTGTTTTGCCTCCTGCTATAAAGTAAATGACCTGTTCGTACTTCGCTTTTTGTAACAACCAATCAAAAGTATCGAAGGGATCTTTTTGGTTAAAAAGAGTCGTTTTAAAATAGGCATAAAATAATTTTCCCAATCGTTCGAGTCCTTCTCCTTTCGATAGAATGCGAGCAGCCGAACGACTCAATTTGTACACTGACGGAAAACGAAAGATGACATCTATGTCATGCGTCATTCGATAAGTCGTTGCTTTTCGGCCAAAATCAAATCCTAATGTTTTGTAAAAAATAGTCACCAGCTGATCAACTACTGGAATTTGATGAATGTTATGCTTGACCAAAAACTGTTCTTTGGTTTGCATCATGTCATATTCATCATGCAGCTCTTTGGGACAATTATATTCCTCATATCGGCTCAAATGAAAAAAGAGCATTTCGACTACATCGAACTGAAAGCAATTGTCTTTTATAAACTCTTGTGCTTTTTTTTCTTCTGTTTCGACAGAATAAACTTTTTCTTTTCCTATTTGATAAACATTTGCAAAAAGTGCAGTACTTGGATAAACTGTTTTACTAAAAAAGACCTCTTGAGCTCGGATATAAAAATGATTTGCTTGCTTGCTTTTTCCTTTTTGGTAAAATACATGAACACCATTTACATCAATCGCACCATTCAAAACAATATCCACATTGGGCGGTGCCAAAGGATGATGCTTTAAAAAATCGAAGACATAAGCTATTCGATTTTT
>JAHDIP010000074.1:4494-26026 GCA_020630735.1 Saprospiraceae bacterium
GCGGTGCCAAAGGATGATGCTTTAAAAAATCGAAGACATAAGCTATTCGATTTTTGAAGTCTCTGTTCTGGTAATGGATAATTAATTGATTGATCACTGAAGTTATTTATGAATAGGTGCTATTATATTTTGGTAAAAAAGGTTCGAACAAAGTCATAAAATTTATTCTTCGTTTTGTACACTCGAAAATACGGTTTTTGAATACCTCCAAAGGCACTAAATAAGAGTTCAATATTTTGCATAATGCTTCCCTCAAAATCAAATTGCTCAACAGTCTTTGAAGCATCTTGGATCGCCTGCCAAAGTAATAAGCGAACAGCTCCACTATTTTTAAATTTTGGATCGGCTCCAATTGCCAAATTGTAAGCTGTATTTTTGTCCCGAACGATTAGCACTGCTGCATGTGTTTCTTCTTCCTTATCTAGTGCAAAATAAATGGTGCATTGATTTCGCTTTTCCAATTCTACATAAAGCTTTTTCAAAAAATTCAATGAGTACGGCATTGCCATTTGTTGCCGATCAAAGCTTCGTTTATTGATCGTATAAAATCGCTCAATATCTGTACTCTTTTCTATTCGAAGATTTTTCTCTGCCTTGCGGATTATATTGCGAGTGGTACTCCTAAAGTTTTTAAAGATAGCATCCAAATCGGTCAAGTCTTCAATAATATAGGTGTACATTGTCGTTTGCTGAAAACCTTTCCAATAAAACGGTAGCCAATTGGTCAATTGTGGCGTATAGCATTGATTAAAAATGGGAACAGTTGGTAATTGTTCTATTAAGTGGCTAAAGACTCGTTTTTCAAAAGCATACTTCTGTTGTGTTTTTTTTAAATTGTGCGGGTAATCAATAAAAATGCCCGCAAAGGGTGTTAGTTTTGGCATTTTAATCAACTCAATTCCTCTATGACCTGTGCGATAATACGGCAAGGCTCCAATTATTTTTCCTCCTTTATCAAAAGTGAGGCAAACATCCCATTGCCCTTCATCACAAACACAATCGAGCCACCAATCTTGCATAAACAAGGGAATCCGATCATTCGTCTTACACCAATCAATATATTGCTCCTTCTTGGTCGCCATAGTTTAAAAATGAGGGGACAAAATACAACTTTAATTTTCATCCCATGTGCGGCATAACGGTAATTATTGATCAAAAAAATCGAGCAGTTCAAAAAGAAGAACTTCAAGCAGCTACTGATTTGGTCGCACATCGAGGACCTGATAACGCAGGTTATTTCTTTGGAGAAAATTTTGCCTTCGGTCATCGCCGTTTATCTATTTTGGATCTTTCCGAAAAAGGGCATCAACCTTTTCACTACGAAAATCGCTACACCATTAGCTATAACGGTGAAGTCTATAATTATGTCGAACTTAAAAAGCAACTAATTGCAAAAGGCTATGCTTTTGAATCCGATACAGATACCGAAGTCATTTTGGCCGCTTACGATTATTGGGGCAACGAATGTGTACAGCACTTTAATGGCATGTGGGCTTTTGCTATTTATGATAAAAAAGAGAATCAGCTCTTTTGTTCTAGAGATCGCTTTGGTATCAAACCATTTTATTATAGTCTAATTGGTCATAAATTTTGTATTGCTTCCGAAATCAAGCAGTTTACGGCAATCGAAAACTGGTCTGCTCGGTTAAACAAGGTTCAAGCTTACGAGTTTTTGGCTTTGGGTTATCACGATCATCATAGTGCTACTTTTTTTGAAGGAGTCGAACAACTAAGAGGTGGACATAATTTGGTGTATAAGCTTCAAGATCATTCCTTCAAGATTGAACAATATTACGATATTCGAGAAAAGGTAGGAAGTAGCTCTTTGTCCTTTGAGGAAGCCAAAAATGAATTTTATACACTTTTTACCGATTCCATTCGCTTGCGCTTGCGTTCAGATGTAAAAGTAGGCACTTCGCTTTCTGGTGGCTTGGATAGTTCTGCAGTTGTTTGTGTGATGCACGAATTGTTGAAGGCTCAAAAAAGTGCAGCGCAACAAGAATCGGTTTCGGCTTGTTTTCCAAATTTCAAAATAGATGAAAGTCAATACGTTGATGATTTGAGCAAACAAATCGGTTTGCAAAGTCATAAAGTCTTTCCAAACTTTGAAGGATTAAAAGAACAGTTTGATCGCCTTTGTTGGCATCAGGATGAGCCTGTCGCTTCTGCTTCCGTTTTTGCGCAACACCTAGTTTTTCAAACAGCAAAAGAAAATAACTTAACGGTCATGCTCGACGGACAAGGTGCCGATGAAATTTTGGCAGGCTATGATAAATTTTATGCCCCCTACTTTAAGACTTTAATCAAAAAGAACCCGCTTAAAGCTGCTAGTGAGTTGTTTCGATATTTTAGTTTGCATAGTGAAAATATTAGTACGGTTGGCAAAGCAGTTTTTAAGAATAATAAGCCACGCTTTCCTATCGACTGGTTAACATCTGATTTTATCATTGATAATCAAAAAGTCTTCAAACGTTCAGTTGATACTTCTGTTGCTACTTGTTCGACTAACCTATTGACCGAAATTGGTTTATCTGTTTTGCTGCATTACGAAGATCGAAATTCGATGGCGGCTTCTGTAGAATCTCGATTACCATTTATGGATTATCGTTTGGTAGAATTTTGTCTTTCTTTACCTGATGATTTTAAAATTAGACAGGCGAAGCGGAAATATATTATGCGAGAAGCATTACAAGCATTGTTGCCAAAATCAATCTATGGACGCTATGATAAAATTGGTTTTGCTACGCCTCAAGAAATTTGGATGCGGGAACAGGCTTCATTTTTTAGATCGGAATTAGAACGTGTTGTTCAAGCACTACCATTTATAAAGGATCAAACTCTAGTTCATTTTGATGCTTTTATTGCTGGCACAAATTCCGACTATCATACTTTATGGCGTGTATTTGCTTTCGGTCGATGGATGGAAGTGTTTAAACTTTCTGCTACATAATTTGGTCTAGTGTTTCTATTAAACTTTTTCTTGTCTCTTTTAAAGTATAAACTTCCAAGGCTTTTTCGATTTCCAGTTTTTCATATAATTGCTCATTGATCCATACTAGCAACTTAGAGGCAAGTTCCGTTTCATTTTCGTAGGTAGCTGTAATTTGTTGCAAATTTTCATTCAATGGATAATGCTGAACCACTAAACCAGGTAATCCAAAACGAATCATATCATTAATGCCTCCAGATACTTTGCTCTTTCCATAGTGTTCTTCATAAATGGAGTAAATGGAAACTTTGCGCAATGGAACAATCACAAAATCTGTTTGCTGCAATATAGCTTCGTACTTTTTTTGTGGAACTTCCTTATCAAATGTTATTACTTCTAACTGAGGACCTTTTAATTGCTGAAATAACTGAACCACCTTTTTTCCATAAACGCCTTTCGGCAAACCTAAAAGGCAAAGTTCAATTGGATGTTTTAGTTTATCTTTAATTTTTGAAAAAGCTTCAAAAACCAGTTCATAATCCTTCGATAATTTATCAATCGTACCTGTAATCGTAATTCTAATTTTTGGAGATGTTTCTTTTTTGGTCTTCCCTTCAAAATAAGTAAAAGGTAAAGGAGCACAAGTTTGGTAATCTTTAAGATATCCAATTGCTCTCATACTCTTTTCCACTTCTTCACTTGGAAAACTTAGATAATTGATTTGTTCCAACACCTTTTCTCGATAATAATACTCTGAATCAAGTCCTACCTTCTTTGCCATCATTAAAACAGCTTTTGGCCAATCGCCAATTTTTGGAGGCAATCGTCTATGTTTCGAAGGTTGCAAAAAGGTATGTGCATTATGGATGATGAGGATGGTTTTTGCTTTTAGTTGGAAAGTAGCAAAAAACTTAAAATGAGCAGCAAGCGTATTGAACACAATGATATCACATTCGTCTAAACTACCTTTCTGACGTTCCAAAAATGCTGGAGCACTTTCTTCTTCCTTTTTGAAAAACCACTGATTAGCTTCTCTTTCGTAATTATCTCCAATGCTTTTGGAAATAGCCCTTGTCGTAAAAACAGACACCTCATAATTAGATCTTGCAAGTAAGCGACAAAGATTGAGCAATACTTCATGATGAAAAAATAATTCTACAAAAGCGATTTTCCGTTTCAAGCTGTCTTTGTTTTTTCGGCCAAAATAAGTCTGTAAGCAACTAGTGTTTGTAAAATGCTCATTACTACACTTATTCCAACGAACGTATAAATAATAGACTGAGCAGTTCCTCCTTTTTGGTAAACGATATAAAAAGAAACTAATATTAGTAGTATTCTAAAAATATCTAGTATTAATCTTATTCGTTGTTGCTTAATCACATTGAAGGTATGAAAAGCAAAAGCCAATAAAAAATTAGCAGGAATTAATAAACACATACTCCAAGTGAGTTGCCCAGCGATTTCCCACTGTTCCCCTAAAGCAATCGTAATTATATAGTAACCTAAAAAGCCTATCCCTATTGTTGGCAAAATACTCAATTGTACGACCCTAGAAAAGGAGGTTTTGAAGTAGTCTAAAGCCGCTTGTTTACTTTCTTGCCTCTTTTTTGGCAATTCCGACAGATATATTTGACTAAATGGTTCTACTAAAGCTACACCCGAAATCGCAATCAAGATTAGTGTTATTGAATATTGTCCTGTAAACTCGATGGAATAATAGACTGCCAGAAAGAATATGGGCAATTCATAATTTAGTTTATTGAGTAAACCAGAAAAAACAGAGAATTTTGGAAAACTATCATAGTTGGACATATTTTTTAGAAGAGGAGCTTTAGTAATTTCAGATAGTTTCAAGCCTTTTTCTTTCAGATCTGCTAAAAATTTTCTCCCAAAGGCAAGTAATCCACCTGTTTGACCAATGATTAATCCTAAGATCAGGACAATTGGACCATATTGTAGGAATCCACCACATAATTCACAAATCGTCTTCATGCTTGCTTGTACCACTCTTGACTGACTTATCGTTTTGTAATTCTCAAACCGTACCATCCAATAAACTAAGGTATTGTACAAGCTTGCAGTAAAAACACCCAAAGGTAATATCCATAAATAGGCTTCGATCTTTGCCAATCCAAGAAAATTACTTAGGCTGTTAGTAGGTAAAAAAACAATGGTAGAAAGTAAGATGGCAAATAAAAGACTTAGCAAAATACTCAAGATTGTAAGATAGAGAGCATCATTATGTTTTTTAGGAATGGGAACTGCCAATTCGTATTTGCCCGTCGAAATGGAAGTCAGTACCAAAAAAGTAGATGCAAAAAGTGCCTTTATTCCAAAATCTTCAGGAGTGAATAATCTGGCTACAAATGGATAACTTAATAGAATGATAAATTGTGCAAGCAAAGAACCACTCGACAATAATAAAAACGATTTGTAAAATGGATGATTTAATATCCGTTTTGCTAATTTCATTTGTAAGCTACTTAGAGTTGCCAAAAGTACATATTATCTTTTTGCCTCCTCCCCTACCCTCTCTTTTTGGCCGAAAAAGTTGTTCAATCTTTAAAATCATCCCTCCTTAACTTGTCACGTTCCACGTGCTAAATGACAAGTTTTAAATGTTACGTTTAGTTTTAATGCATTTTTGCCCTTCGAATGCTCTTTTTTTGATTGATTGCTCTTCTCATCATTTCATCTTATTCCTTAATCCAAAATTTGACGATTTATTTTCGTTTTAAGGAGCATTTTTATGCTCAATAACTACTTATGAGATTTTATTAAAAAAATGGCTCATAAGTCTTGAAATTAGATTTATACAAATACACTTGTCACGTTGCACGTGTAAAATGTAATTTTTAACGTGACAATTAGCACGTTAAAAGTTTAAATACTATATTTGCCGCATGAGTAAAATTATCATTTTTGGAAATCAGAAGGGAGGCGTAGGAAAATCTACGATCACTTGCTTGTGTGCCAATGCTCTTTCACAAGCTCCCTTCAATTATAAAATTTGCGTCATTGATAATGATAAACAGCAAAGCATTGTAGAAGCTCGAAGTTTCGATATAGAAGATGGGGAAACGGTTCCCTACGAAGTTTTTAAAATGAGTATTTCAGAGATGCAACAGCGTTTGCAAACATTGGATGAACAGTATGATCTGATTTTTGTAGATACGGCTGGAAAGCTTGATGCAGATGAAGCCATTGAAAGTCAGGAAATCACAAAAGCACTCGTTTACTGTGATTATCTCTTTTTGCCCTTTAGAGCTGGAAATTTCAATATGGACGCCACACTTCAGTATTTGAAATTTCTCTTGAAGGTACAAGAACAACGAGCAGACTCACAACGCCCCCTAAAACTCTGTGGTTTCGTGAATATGTATAGAGTACGCTCCAAAGTCAATGATTTCTTGATTACAGAGATAAAACACCTTAAGCAGAGTGGTTTTCCATTTATGGTCAATCGTTTGGGGAATTATACCATTTTTGAAGATGTAGACACGCTTACAAGTATGTACGATGAAGATACCAATAACACCGCAAAACTGAATTTTACGGTGTGGTTAAACGAATTTTTAAAGATAATCGCTGAATAATACCTTGAATTATGGCTAAAAATAGAAAATTAAGAACGGAAGGCTTTTTCAATAATAAACCAGCTGCAAAGCTTCCTAGTCCTGATGAAGTCAATAAGACGATTGCAAAAGTCACAGGTAAAGAAGAAGAATTGGAGCAAAGACCTCCAAAAGTAGTTCAGCAAAAACGAGTACCACTGACAACTGCAATAACTCCTGAGAACCGAGCAAAGCTAGAAGTAGCCTCGATTCACAGTAAATCGTCAGTTGCCGATTTGCTGAACAATGCATTAGAGCATTACTTCGAGCATGTTATAGATATTGAAGATCAAGATTTAGTCAATACCTTCATAGGCATTTATGGTCGCAAAGCCAAAACATGACACGTTGCACGTGTAACGTGTCATGTTGAACGTTTATTTCATGATTATTGTTATATAGAGTATTACTAAGTGCTTGGGCAGAAATAAGTTACTTCAAGAGAATTAACATTGATTTCTGTTGAAGACTCAACGTTTCTTACTTCCTCCAATTGAGGATAGGGTAGGAGAGTTTTTTACTGAAACTCTCATTAGTGCTGTTATAACTCTAAGATTAGAAAAATAAGACTTTAGATCTCCACTCCACTTAAATATCATTCGTAGCTTTGAAACCTACGATCTGAATACCACTTCAGTTCAATTCTAATTACTAAGAATTATTCATCTTACCTTTTCCATACACAAAACATAATTTTTCTCCGAATAGTCAATTCTGCAAAAAGCCAATCCAATATTCACGTTACACATTGCACGTGTAACGTGACAAATGTTACATGTAATTCATATCATTTGTCGCTTTGGAGTGCTGAAGGAAAATATTAGGAGGCTATTTATATATTCCTTTTCATTTATCGATATGGAGAAACGAAAGTGGTTTTCAGATTGCCAGTTGCTTGATACTGAATATTAGACGAAAGCAACAGATGTAGATCCGATAACTAAATACCGACTGGAGGCATAGTATTTCTCTCTTTTCTAATTAAACTAAAGGGAATGATATCCAAAAGCTACAAAAAGAGTTTAATGAAAAAAAGAAGTGCTAGGACTTGAGTAAATAAAATGTAAAAATTCTAATATTTTGTTTAAAAGCTACAAAAAGAGCGAATATTAAGCGAGAAGTGAGTGAATTAGCTCTTAAAAGCTACAAAAGGAGCAAATTTGAGGCTATTTGAGCTTGACTTTGGATAAATCATATAAAAATAATTATGAAATGAGCTGTTTATCTGACTTTTATAGTAGCAGTTTTCTCGTTTCCTAGCTTTTAAGTGAGACATAAAAAGCCAAAAGCTACAAAAAGAGCAAACTTATTCCAAACAATAACACTTTGTAAGTAACTGATAAACAAACAGTTAACTAATAAAGCTATCAAAAGAGAAAATATATACTGATATTCCATATGTGTCGCAAGAAAATTTCTTGTTTTGAATACGTTTTTCGTTTCCTCTCTCTCGAACGAGGGCATTAATTTCAGATAAAAAGCGTGTATTTTTATTTCCTTTTTAAATTCTTTTTAGGGATAGCTATAAAGTAAGCCTGGTAAAGCTTTCAGCTTACAAAAAGCTAGTAATCAAGCGTTAAAGACTATAAAAAGAGCGCAAAAAGCTAGGAATTGAGCGCGAAATTGACAAAAATTCAATTATAAAAGCTAGGAATTGAGCGCAAAAAGCTAGTCCCACCGACTATTACTAGCCTTTAGTACTAGCTTTTAAAAATGTTTTATATACATTTGCCGCATGGAAGAAGCAAAAACGATCATCAAACAACAACATAATAGTCCATTAGCTATTCAGTCAAATGCACTCATACATGCAAGGTATGAAATGACAGCTCTACAAAAGAAGATTTTGTTAATGCTTATTTCTAAAATCCAACATGATGATACAGACTTTAAACCTTACCGAATTCGTGCAAAAGATTTTCTAGAAGCTGCCGACCTCAAAAGCACTCAAATATATGGTAAACTCAAATTGGCAACAGAAGGACTTATTAGTAAGGTATTCCATATCAAAAAATCAACAGGTGTTTTACAAATTACGATTCTGTCAAGTGCGGAATACTACGAAGGTCGAGGAATCATGGAACTGTGTTTTGATCCAAAATTAAAACCTTACTTATTAGAATTAAAAGAGCAATTTACCATTTTGCCTTTGAAACAAGTATTAAGCCTAAGATCGATATACGCTATCCGTATTTATGAGATGTTACAGCAATTCAAATCAACTGGATTTTTTGTTACCAAAGTAGATGATCTAAAATACAAGTTAGGTCTTGAAGATAAATATCGAAGCTACAATCTTTTCAAGCGAAATGTCATTATTCAAGCTCAAAAAGAATTAGCCAATACTGATATGGCTTTTTCGTACAAAGAAATCAAATCGGGTAGGAGAGTAGACCGAATAGAGTTTCGCCTAAAACCAATCAAAGAAATAGAACTAACTGAAGAACAACAACAACTCCAAGCCAAATTAATCAATGAATTTGATTTGACAGAAATGCAGAGCAAAAAGATTGTAGTTAAAGTACCTACCAAAGATATTCACAAAACAATTTATGATATAAAAACAACCCAACGAGAGGGAAAAGTTCGAACAAATATCTCTGCATATGCAATGGGACTCTTTAATCTCAAATATAAATTATAAATTCACCATACCATTTGCCAATAATAGCAATATTATTTGGCGGCAACACACAATAAATAACCCCTAAAAGAACTTATCTATTGACTACCTTAGTCCTTATCATAATCAATCTCTTTTAGTAAACTTGAAAAAGATGACCGATCAACGAAAAATTCAACACTTATACTGGCGGGCAGGTTTTGGTCTCAAACCAAACCAAATCAGAGAAAAAACCACTCTTTCTATAGATCAAGCCGTAGACCAACTCTTTCGAGATGCTGAACGTGCTCAACAAAGCCCCATTAAGGATAATAGTAACTATGGCGATATAAGTAATGCCGATCACTTAAGTATGGGAAAAGAGTTGAAAGTTGCCCAACGTAAAAAAGGGCGCAATAAAGTCAGAAAACTCAATTATCAATGGGTAAAACGAATGACAAATCCCTCTCAAAGTCCTTTGCTTGAACGTATGACCCTATTCTGGCATGATCACTTTGCATGTATGCCTCAACAACCCCATTGGGCTGTTGGTTATTTAAATGCACTTCGATCTAATGCTCTAGGTAATTTTAAAGAAATGGTTTTGGCCGTTTCTAAAGATTCTTCCATGATTCGCTACCTCAATAATAAGCAGAATCGAAAAACATCGCCTAACGAAAACTTTGCCCGAGAACTCCTAGAATTGTTTACCATTGGTCGAGGCAATTATACAGAGCGAGATATCAAAGAATCTGCTAAAGCATTTACAGGTTGGTCTACTGACTTTGAAGGTAATTTTGTTTTCAAAGAAAAGCAACACGATTTTGGTAATAAGACCTTCTTTGGTAAAACTGGAAAATTTGATGGTGATGAAATCATAGATATTATCCTTGAAAAAAGGAAAACAGCTGAATACATTTGTTCCAAAATATACCACTACTTCGTCAATGACCAAATTGATAAACAACGAGTCTCAGAGTTAACCGATGTTTTTTATAACTCTGGTTATGATATCAAAAAATTGATGATGCACTTATTTAAAAGTGATTGGTTTTATGCAGACAAGCATATTGGTAATAAGATAAAATCACCAATAGACCTGATTACGGGAATGGCAAATGCCTTTAATATGAAATTTGAATCGAAGGATGCCTTAATCTTTTTACAAAAAGCACTTGGACAAGTACTTTTTGCTCCACCTAATGTAGCAGGTTGGCCTGGTGGCAAATCTTGGATAGATAATTCGACACTGATGCTTCGACTCAATTTGGCGAAAAACCTAGTCGAACAAAAAGATTTTGATTTCAAACCGAAAGATGATTTTAAAGCAGCCGGCCCAAGTAAGGCAACCAAAAAAATCGCCGTAACTACTAACTTTAATCTTTTCAACCAAACATTCAATGGAAGCGATGAGCGTAAACTAGCCAATAAGCTTTCGGAATACTTACTTCAGACAGATATCAATATTGATAAGCTACCTTTAGATGATTTTACCAATAATACAGACAAGGTTAGGTCTATGGCTTTATTACTTATGTCTTTGCCAGAATATCAAATGTGTTAAACCCATTTTCAAAGCGTAGAAATTAGAAAAATGAAACGACGAAATTTCATAAAACATACTTCTTTAGCCTCTACCTCCTTATTAGTTCCTTCTTTTTTGAACAAAACGAGCTGTGGAACCAATAAAGTAGTCGGTGAAGCTACAAACAACAGCACTAGTACGAGTACCGTTATCAGTCAATCTAATACAGGTAAAAACTTAGTCATCGTACAATTTTCTGGTGGCAATGATGGCTTAAATACAATTGTACCTTTTCGGAATGATTTGTATTATAAAAATCGACCTAATTTGGCCGTATCCGCCAAAGCAGTATTGAAAGCCGATAACGATTTAGGATTCAATCCTGTACTAACAGGTCTTAAATCTATCTACGACGATGGTTTATTATCAATCATCAATAATGTAGGCTATCCCAATCCTGATCGTTCACATTTCAGGTCGATGGATATTTGGCACACGGCAAGTGCAAGTGATGAATATTTACAAACAGGTTGGTTAGGTCGCTACTTAGACCATAGTTGTTCGGGCTGCAATTCACACCATCTATTAGAAGTAGATGATAGTCTAAGTCTAGCATTAAAGGGAAAACAACGAAATGGCTTTGCAATGAGTAATCCCAAGCAACTGAGAAATCTTACACAAAATCAATTTCTGAAAACGACTGCTCGACAAAAGCATAAGATAAAAGCGGTAGATAATATTGACTTTTTGTATAAAACAATGATTGATGCACAATCATCAGCTAATTATATTTTTGAGAAGTCGAAAGTCAAAAAAACACAAACGGCTTATCCTACTACAGAATTTGGAAGGCATCTCAAACAAGTCGCAGAATTGATTATGGCCGATTCTGATACCAAGATTTATTATGTAAATTTAACAGGTTTTGATACGCATGTAAAACAACAACGGCAACATGAACTATTACTAAAGCAATATTCTGACGGTATGAATGCTTTGGTAAAAGACTTAAAAACGAATGGTTTACTAGATAATACATTAATCATGACCTTTTCGGAGTTTGGTCGTCGAGTAAAAGAAAACTCAAGTATGGGGACTGATCATGGTACTGCAAATAATTTATTCTTTATTGGTGGTAAACTCAAAAAACCTGGTTTTTATAACGAAGCCGCTAATTTGGCTAACTTAAGTGAAGGTGATTTGATCCATCAAATAGATTTTAGGCGAATATATGCTACTGTATTAGAAGATTGGCTGGAGGTAGATGCCAAAAGAATTCTAGGCAAATCATTTGATAAATTACAAGTGGTTTAACTCTTTATGCCTGAGCATCCCAACTACACCGATTCCGAATTAATGGCATTACTTAAGAGTGATAGCAAAAAAGCTATTGATATCCTCTTTCGTATGCACTATAGCTTCATGTGTAAAAGTGTTTACCGAATCATTCGAAATCAAGAAAAAGCAGAAGACTTGGCACAGGATGTCTTTTATGAATTGTGGAAAAAACGGGAAACTTTAGAAATAAGGACATCTGTTAGAGCTTATTTAAAAAGAGCAATAAATAATAAAGCGCTCAACTATATCCGAGATCAACGAATGAAATTTGACTCTGACGAAGATCATCCCAATCTTAAAACTCCACAAGCTAGTTCACAACAACATTTAGAAGCAGAAGAACTCCAAAAAATTATTAATGAAACAATCAAACAGTTGCCCGAACGCTGTAGGATTGTCTTTTCATTGAGTCGATTTGAAGAATTATCTTATAAAGAAATAGCAGAAAAATTGAATATTTCCACAAAAACAGTGGAAAATCAGATATCGAAGGCATTAAAATTGCTACGTCAAGCTATTGCCAATAGAGATACAAATGTCGTCTTGTTAGCAGTTCTAAAACTATTTTTTTAAAAAAGCAGAAAAGAGTAGGGGATAGGTAGTATTTTTAGTGTCTATGAAGAAAACAAACAAAAAGTAATCAAATAGTCAAGAATTTGGTTACTAATTAGCGATTAACAAAGCTTATATTACTAAAAGATGTTTCAAGAAGAGTATATTAACTTAATTCACAGGAGTCTGCAAGGAGGAATCAGCCCTGTTGAGCAAGAACAGCTCAACAACTGGCTGGCAGCATCCGATGATCATCAGCAGATCGCTGATGATATCGAATACGCTTGGAATCTGAGTTACAATTTTGAGGATGACTATACACCAGACGTAGAAAAGGGCCTAGCTAAATTTAAAGCTCGTATAGAAGAGGAAAGTATTTCTATAGAACAACCTGAAGCAAAAGTCGTTACCATTCCTCGACGCCGTTGGTTATCACGTATAGCAGCGGCAGCAGCTATATTGATTGCTACTAGTATTTTTTGGATAAATTATAACTCAAGTCCCAATACAGTACAAACGGCAATGAATGCTACAACAGAAGTACGTTTAGACGATGGCACAATAGTCTATCTAAACGAAAATAGTAGTTTGACCTACCCCAAAAAATTTGATGGGAAAGAACGGATTGTAGAGTTGAAAGGGGAAGCATTCTTTGATGTTGAAAAAAATCCAAACCAACCCTTTATTATCAATACAACAGATACAAAAGTCGAAGTATTAGGTACTTCGTTTAATGTACGTGCTTATGAACAGGAAGTAGCGACGAGTATTAATGTAAAAACAGGAAAAGTACGCTTTACTGTTTTAGAAACGGATGATGTAGCTATTTTAGAGCAAAATGATGCCGCGATCTTTAACGAAAAGTCTAAAACATTGAATACATTGGAAGATCGCTCTCAAAATTCTTTTGCTTGGCATACCAAAACACTAAACTTTGAGCAGTCAAAAGTGGCGGACTTAATCAATCGACTTGAACAACTGTATAATATTCAAATTACAATTGCAAATCCTGTAATTGCTAATTGCCATTATTCCTACTTAGGTCTTAAAGTTGATGAAGATATCAAGAATGTTTTAAAAGTTATTGAGACTTCTTCTTCTAAATTCAAATTTTCAAAAAAGGGAAAAAATGGCTATATCCTGAATGGCGATAGTTGTCCAAACTAAAAGAATCTTATAAATTACGTATCGTTTAGCATTCTATATAATGAGCATCAGTACTTTACTGAATGAAAAATCTATTAGTCATATTAATGTTTGTTGGATATTGTACTATTGCTCATGGACAATCACCACTTTCTATAAAAATCGATTTTACGGTTGATAGCATTTCTTTAGAACAAGCTCTTGTTCAGCTTAGCAAAGATAACAACATAGGCATTACCTTCAGCAACGATATTATTCCAGCATCTTACATCGTTCAGCTTGCCTTAGAGAACACAAGTGTTAAAGAGGTTCTTAATCGCTTGTTAGAAAGCACCGAATTAACCTATAAGACCATCGAAGACCAAATCGTTATTTATAAAAAAACTCCGCCCCAATATACGATTAGTGGTTATGTAGAAGATCAAGAATCAGGTGAAAAACTAATTTCTGCCAATATCTATGATCCCACTTCAGAACGAGGCAGTACGTCCAATGTTTATGGGTTTTATAGTATAAGTTTGCCCCGTGGTGCAACCAAATTACAGTTTTCATATTTGGGTTATCAAACGATTATAAAGGAAATAGACCTACAAGAAAATACAGATATCAATATCAGTTTAGAACCTTCTTTAACCCTTTCAGAAGTCGTAGTCGTTGCTCCACAAAGTACTCCCACACAAAGACGAATAAAATTAAGCAGTCATCAAGTATATAAAGACGAAGTTGATTATATTCCCAGCCTTGGGGGAGAGTTAGATCTTATTCGTGTTACACATTTATTACCAGGTATTCAGTCTGGAACAGATGGGGCAGGAGGAATACATGTCCGTGGAGGAAATGTAGACCAAAATTTAATCCTTCTTGATGGTGTTCCCGTTTACAATCCATATCATGCCATTGGTTTGTACTCCGTCTTTAATACAAATGCCATCAGAAGTGCCGAATTAATAAAAGGTAGTTTTCCTGCACGATATGGAGGTCGTCTTTCGTCTATCCTAGATGTTCGTACAAAAGAAGGAAATAATAAAACTTATGAGGCTGAAGCTAGCGTTGGAATCCTTGCAAGCAATATTGCTATTCAAGGACCCATAAAAAAAAATAAGAGTTCTTTTCTGTTAAGTGCTCGGCGTACACATCTCGACCCATGGATAAAATGGTTCACTAAAAACATGAATAAAGAGGTGGGTAAAGAAGGGTTTTCGTTATATAGTTTTTACGACCTAACGGCTAAACTAAATCATAGTTTTTCTAGAAAAGATCAAATTTTTCTTAGCTTCTATAAAGGAGGTGATGATTACCATGAGGAAACACAAAATCGGTTAACTCTAGGCCCAGATAGCTATTCAGATATTAATGCTGGAAATGATATCAATTGGGGAAATACGATAACAGCTTTCCGCTGGAATCACCTTTTTAGTCGAAAACTTTTTGCAAATACAACACTAACTTATAGCAAATTTGAGTTTAAATCCCTCGATTTTTCAGCGTATTCGATTTTCGATGTTGGCACCTTTTCAAGAGATATTGACTTAATACAGTATCGTTCAAAAATTCAGGATTGGGCAGCAAAAATAGACTTTGAATATATTCCTGTAGCTAGACATTTTATCCGCTTTGGTGTCAATGCTATCAGCCACGATTTTAGCCCAGGCGTTATTGGTATTAACGAAGATAATGATTTGATTGACGAAGTTATACAAGATGGGAAAGTTCATGAGTTAGATAAATGGATCAATACCTCCAATATCGAAGCATATGAATATGCTGCCTATCTAGAAGATGATATAAAAATTACAAAAGCCTTCAAGGCAAATATGGGAATATATACTTCTCTCTTTGCTGTACAAGGCAAAGAATACTTCTCTGTTCAACCTAGAGTTTCTGCTTCTTATTTACTGACTCCCTCTTGGACGATTAGCGCGTCCTATAGTCAGTCTACTCAATTTTTGCATCTATTAACAAATTCTGGATTAGGACTGCCAAATGATCTCTGGATTCCTTCTACTGCTAATATTAAACCTCAAGAGGCTTGGCAAGCAGATGCAGGCCTAGAGTTTAAACTAAAAAAGCTTTTCGACATTCGAATAGAAGGCTATTACAAAAAAATGAATCAACTACTGACTTATCAAGAAGGGGCTAGTTTTTTGGCAGATAATAATAACACAAGTGTAACAAGTATTACTCCCATTAACTGGGAACAAAAAGTTTCTGTTGGAGAAGGACAAGCCTATGGAGCCGAATTTTTGATAAAACGTAGAAAAGGAAAAACAACTGGCTGGATCAGTTATACACTTTCTTGGTCTGATCGAAAATTTGAGCATGTAAATTTTGGAGAACGTTATCCATTCAAATATGATCGCCGACACTTAATCAATTTGGTAGCTGCTCGTCAGCTTAAAAACAATATGATATTAGGAATCAATTGGACTTATGGATCTGGAAATCCAAGTACATTACCTCTTAACCAATATTTGTACGAACCCGAAGATCGATTTAATTACGAATTAACGACAATTGCAGTAAGTTATGGGAAGAAAAATAGCTATCGCATGCCTGCCTATCACCGACTTGACTTAAATATTACCATTAATAGCCAAAATAAGCGTATTGAACACATTTTTAACCTTGGCTTATACAATGTTTACAATCGAAAAAATCCTTTCTTCTATCGCCTAAAAGTCGATCCAACAAATGGTCTCCGACGAGAAATTGTCAAAGTAACACTGTTGCCAATTCTCCCTTCAATAAATTATACTGCAAGATTTTGATAACCAGCTTTCTAAACTATTCTTTTTTTTATAAAACTAACAACGAAAAGCATATATTTTTCGTTTATAAAAATGATACACATAAATAGGGGTATGTCCGCATTTTAAACGTCATACTACTAAAAGCGCCATTAGGCTTATATTAAGTCTATTATAATACCTAAGTGAAATGAATACGCAGCAACAAATAAAAAACATGATTAGCTGGGTGGCCAACGTTCCACCTACTCAAATTTGTCCCTCTACCAGTTTAAGAGAAGACCTAAATCTCGATTCTATCGACTTTATGTTACTCATTATAAAGCTAGAAAAATGGTTCAATGTCTTTTTGACAAATGAAGAAATTGAAAATATTGATACCGTAAAAGACATTAGCGAGTATATTACACAACGTGCAATAGCATAACACTAATCAGCTACCAACAATTTCGTTCGTCCATTTCTTCCTACTTCCTATCAAGGTTCCTCCTATGATATAATTTTTTAATGCTTAGTTTTTGGCATAATATTTACCCCTTATTAACCAATTTACTCCCCTTTGTTAAATCCAAACATCTCCCACCAAACAAATAAACAATAAGACTACATAAAGAGTGTAGCTCCTTATGACTCCCCTTAATATTTTGATTTTCATGTATTATCAACAACAGTTTTGAAGCCATTAACTGGTTTGTCAAAACGACTATCTAGCTATATTTTTAGTAAACCCAAAAATCCAATATGAGAAAGAATTCCGCCTTTACACTTACAGGCTTGCTGCTAATCATTTTTATGTTTTCAGCTTGTCAAAAACTAGATGATCTCAATTCAATTGAAGACATCGACTACAATGCCGAATTTGCCATTCCGTTAATCAATACTGCTGCATCCTTAGAAGATATCATAGAAGGAGAAGATATTGGATCCATGTTACTTATTGATGATAATGGTAATATGAGAATCGCTTACGAAACGGAAGGATTTAGTCAAAATGGGCAAGATTTTTTTAGTGAAATGCCTTCATTTCCAATTGCACTGCCATCGAATTCTGTTACCGTTCCTTTTCCAACATTTGAAAATATTCGTTTGCAAAAAGGAAAATTAAAAGCTGGCCTAATTAATTTCGATATTGTATCGAATCATACCGAAAATATTAATGTAAAAATTACCATTCCTAACATGGTCAAAAATGGGCAAATGTTTGAGGCAACAGCAATGCTAGACTTTCAAGGAAGTTCGCCTACTTATGCCGCTATTCCTGCAATTTCGCTAGAAGGCTATACCCTAAACATTGTAGACGGAATGATTACGATGAATTATGAAGCAACAAATAATGCTGGTAATCCTGTCAATCTTGTTATTACTGGAATGGCTGAAGCTTGGACTTTCTCTCATATCGAAGGAACTTGGGGACGTAAGACTATTACACTTCAACGAGATACCTTGTATGTTGATTTATATGAAAATGCCATCAACGGAAAAATCAATTTCGAAGACCCTAAGGTCTATCTAAACATCAAGAATTCTTTTGGTTTTCCTGTAATGATAAAGGTCAAAAATTTCAAAATAAAGGGGGAAGATGGATCATTTGTACATCTTGAAAGTTCACTAATAGATGATGGTTTATTAGTTGATTATCCTGCCATGACAGCACAAGGTACATCCGCTACAACTACCTTTACATTTGATCAACATAATTCTAATATCAAAGAGATTTTAAGCACTACACCTAGAAAACTAATTGTAGAAATAGATGCCATCTTAAATCCTGATAACGATTTGGAGCAAGTTGGTTTTGCTATGGAAGAAAGCAAAATAGAAGTAAATGCTGGTATCGAACTACCGATCTATGGTTCTGCTTCAGGTTTTAGTATAGAAAAAGATGCTGACATAGATATGAGTCAAGTCGATGAGGTGGCAGAAGCTGAATTTAAACTGATTGCTAATAACGAATTGCCTGTAGGCATGGACTTACAGTTTTATTTTGTAAACAGTGCTGGAGAAGTCATCGATTCTATTTTTGATAATACTCAAAACTTATTGGAAGCTGCTGTTGTAAATGTATTTGGAGATGTAGTTGACGCAGCAGAAAAAACAAGTTTTATACCCGTTTCTGCCGACCGAATGATCAAGATTAGAGAATCTGAAAAGGTCATTATGAATGCAACATTCAATACGGCAAATGGAGGGGACACGGCGGTTCGTGTACTATCAACACAAGAGGTACAAGCAAAGCTAGGGTTACGCCTAAAATTGCAATAATAATTCCTCTAACCAATTTTCTAAATTCCAAATCTCAATAGACCGATGATAAAAAAAATAGCTTTACTTCTACTTATAGCGAGCTGCTTTATCAATACAACAAGTACTGCTCAGCAAATCGGATTACATTTTATGGATCAGACGATTCAAACTAATAAAACAAATCCGTCTTTTATTTCAGATTACAAGTACGTTTATAGCCTGCCAAGTCCTTATATCGGCTTTGCCAACTCAGGCGCTACTTTCAATGAAATATTTACCACTTCAAATGGTATGACCACTATAAATGTCAATCAAGTTATCGATCAACTAGAAGACAATAATTTTGTGAAAACGCAATTTGAACTAGACATGACAAACATCGTTGTCGGTTACAAAAATATGCAGTTTATGCTCAATCATTCTTTTAAGTTTCATACTCAATTCAATTATCCGAAGTCATTACCAGAATTAGCTTGGCGAGGAAATGCGCCGTTTATTGGTGAAACAGTCAATATTGCACCAGATTTAGAACTTAGGGCATACAACGAATTTGGCTTGGGCTTCGCTATGCGTTTGGCCAGTCTCAATGTTGGTGGTCGCCTTAAAATATTAACAGGTGTTGCTGATATTTCAACAGGCAATACAGATGCTTCACTGTATACTGATGATGAATATTATCAATTGTCTATTGCCACCGATTATCAGATTAATATGGCGACACTTGTCGATTTTGGTGGTCTTGAAAATGCAGCAGATGGTTTTGATATGAGCGATGTTTCTTTTGGTAGTTTAATTGGTAAAAATATGGGAATCGGACTTGATTTAGGTGCCACTTTTGATTTAAATGAAAAAATCACTGTTGGTGCAAGCTTAGTAGATATCGGAAGAATTAAGTGGAAAAATAATACCTACAATTACCATAGTAAAGGCGAATATACCTTCGAGGGTGTCGATGTTAGTACACTCTTAAATGAAGATTCCATAGATTTTCAATCAACCATAGATACCTTACAAGAGGTCTTTGGTTTTCAAGAATCACGCAATGCGTACACTACTGCATTACCCGCAAAAGCCTACGTAAGTGGTTCGTATAAAGTCACCGATTTTTTCAAAGTAGGCGGCTTATTGTATTTGGAGCGTAGTGCAGGAGGCATTAGACCTGCTTACTCTCTAAATGCATCAGCTAATTTCAGAAATATCGTCGCTGGTGGTTTAACTTACACTATTGTAAACAATACCTACAATAACATTGGCTTACACCTTAATGTAAAACTAGGTCCTGTTCAATTATTTGCCGTTACAGACAATATTGTTAGTGCGTTCAAACCTTACGACAGTCATAATATGAATGCTCGTGTGGGGATCAATATGGCGTTCAAAAAAAGAAAAGAAGAATCAACTGAATAAATTTTCGTAATTTTTTTAATCTTAAATCTCAAACTAAAAAATGGCTTCTATTCACATGTATAGAAGCCTATTTTTTTAAAACCCAACCCTTTTGACCAAAAATAGGGTCTAGTATAATAGAGAAGTGTAAATCCTTTCCTAAAACTCACAAAGCTTAATTAAAAAATAGAAATAACTGCTGTCGTAGATAGCATAATTGCTGAAGTATCTGCTTCACAGCAATAAACAAAACAAGTACATACCTAATTGTATGCACCATATAAAATATAACTAAAACTAAAAACATGAAAAATCAACTTCAAGCATTTATTCCTGTAATTCTTTTAATCCTAAGCTTCCAAATTAAAGGGTATTCCTGTACGTGCTTCCCATATGAACCAGTATTTTGTAAAAGTGTATCAGAGGAGTTAAACATCGTTCGAGCGAAAGTTACCAACCACTTAAGTATGAGTTCTATGGAAGTTGAAATTACGGATAATATAAACTTAGAAATCGCTGAAAGCACAATAATCGTCTGGGGGCAAGATGGTCTTAATTGTGGTGAAGTCTTAGGGCAATTTGAAATAGATGATACACTAATATTAGCTATTGGGGGACCTATAATGGTAGATAATCAAGAGATGTGGTATTTAGAGGGTACTTGTGGGCTTCATTATTTAAGAGTAAATAATGAAATCGTAACAGGACAAATTACCGAGACATTAGAAAGTCGACCATATGAAGAATTTAAAGATAATCTTTTTTATTGTCCTTTCATTCTATCTTCAAATGAATTAAGTGATGATGATATAAAATTATTCCCTAATCCAACAATTGATCATCTAGAAATCCATTCGGAAAATGACGAAATAGATTCCATCGAAATTTACGACTTGAAAGGGAACTTGATAAAAGTAGTTGCAATAGCGGAGAAAATATTTAGATGCTCTCTTGAACAACTACCTCACGGAATGTATTTCATTAAAATTCAAACAAGAGATGGAAGCCTAGTAAAAAAAATAGTGAAGGCTTAAAATATACGAAGATACTTTAGCTTGGAAACCTTAGAAGTGTATGCTAAAATTAGCGATACTGTAAAACTTAAACAGATGAAACATCCATGATTAAGGTTTAAACCCACAAAGGAATGTTTAAAACGAATCATTCTTTTAGCATCGTGCTAAAGGTGCTGTTAAAAACAGCGAAATATAAAAGCGTAGTTGCAAACTACGCTTAGCAGATTGGGTTGTTTTTTGGACTTAAAGAAAATTTTAAACAGATGAAACGTCCATGATTAAATAGTCTTTAAACACACAAAGGAATGACTATTTCATCTTGGTAAGCCTGCCTTCCGCAGGCAGGTTCCATCTGACCGTTAGGAAAAATAAATATAGACACATGAAATCAATAAATACAATACTTTTAATTCTAGTATTCCCTTTTATTATT